>CAYUQY010000009.1:0-46729 GCA_964447075.1 uncultured Pseudomonadales bacterium
TCGTACCAATCTATTTGTACCATAGATTGGTTACGTTTCGTACTAATTACCATAAAGTTTGTAGCATTTGCTGGGGTTGATGCATTTTTCGACGCAAGAGGATTTGAGCACCTCATGTACAGTGATACTGTCATGGATGGAGTGACTTCTGACAGTGTCGTTTCTTATGCAAAGAATAAGTACCCAGACGATTGGGGATACAACATAAGCAGCGCGTATCTGAGAGATGCCTCAAGAGAAGTTATAGTCGATGCAATTGCTCATGGTCATGGCCCTCACACTGTTTATGATAATCTCGAAGAACTGACTAAAAAATCAGGTATCGACATACACGATTTGGTGTTGGCGATGCAGCAACAGAACCCTGAGTCATGGGGCTTGGAGTATTTATCATTGTCTGAGGACTCAGGCTTAAAGTTACGCGAGGAAGACTTTTATTCTGCGCTAGATGCATGGGGATGGATGATGTACTTGAACAATATTGATGCATTGCCTGATTATATTTCAGTTGATGAATACATTAATAAAGTTAACAATCAAATAGCTTTAGATCAGTCATTACTGGATAGATCGCATGAGCTTATGACTGGCACCTTAGATTCTAGATTAGTGTCAGGACTAAGTTTAGAAAGCCTTCAGCTGATTGCTGCTAATGGAGGCGCAGCTACTTTGCTAGAAAATTATGCAAGTATACAGAAAACCCTGACTGACGACTCACTTTTTAGTTTATTGACTAGGGCAGACCCAGAGTGGGCTTCCTCGCAACAGGTAACAAGTAATAATAGAGTTATACTTGAGGCATTTATCTCTAAATATAGATATGACTATATTGGAGCTGGGGGCATAAGGGTAGTGGTAGAGCTGTTTGATTCAAAAAAGGATGATTTTTCAGTTCTTCTGACCGATGTTCAGACTGCCTTGCCAGATGAATGGGGATACCTTCTTACTAAAGGAAGAGAAGAGTTTTTTGACGGCATGTCAGATAAGCAGTTAGCTGATGCTATGAGACAGAAGTATGTGTTAGCAGCTGCATTAAATCAGTATTCGTGGCTTCAGAACAGACTGAGTCTAGATGAAATATTGTCAATAAGTCAGGCTACAGGCACTGCATTATTATCAAACTATCAAGTTGGAACAAATGCGAGTCCTTTTTTTGAAGGTTTGACCAAAACTCAAGTTATAGGGGCTATATACTTTGAAAATAAACCTCCTGCTCCTGAGGTATTTACAATCTTGAGTGATAAGCTGAGTTCTAGAGAATGGCTTACCGTATTGAGTGATGTGAGCGGAGCTAACTTTATAGCAACTTTAAATAGCTATAACGATACAGAGCTTTTCGCAAATCTAGATAGTTCAGACATTGTCAGTAGTTTGGTTGATAGAAATTCAGTTCAAAGTCTCTTGCAAAAGTATTCAGTTTACTCTAAGTTAATTTCTATTTCAGATGTGCTTAAGATAAATGAAGAACTTTCTACACCAACTACCGACTGGGGAAGCATTTTGTTAAAAGATCCAGCCAATTTCTCTGTTCTTTCAAGGGACGTAATACTCAGCGCTCTATCTACTAGTGGCACATGGTCAGCAATAGGTAATTATGATGAATTGTTGAATCACATGACAAATGAAGAGATTATCTTTCAACTTAAAAAAAATGAGCCACTTTTGTGGCGTGAAATGTCAATTATTAGCGGTCGGTCTGAGCTCATTGAACATCTGACTCATGAAGATCTAATTTCATTGGCTAAGGGAAATGCCATAATTGGAATTCTTGACCACTTTGACCTTATAAAAGATAGAGTATCCGCTGGTGAAGTTTTTGATCAAGTCACAATGGATCCAGACTTCTTCTCACAAATTGTATTTGAAACAACAAGTTCACAATTTTTGGAGTCATTATCTCTTGATAAAAGACTTGAGATTGTTAAAAGTGCTGATATTGGACTAATAGATGAGTTTTATCATAAGATCAAATATCTAATACCACCTCATGAGTTGTTGGAGCTATTGAATGATAAGTATCCAAATTTGAGGAGTGATGAAGCACTCAAAGTCAAAGATCCAGAATTGCAAAAACTACTTAGGATTGGTGAGAGGGATGGTTGATTGCTCTATAATTTTAGCAGCAGTTAGGTTAATATTTAAAGATGATAGAATTCTTTGGCAATATTATTCAGGCGATCAGGCGATCATCAGATAATCATGGATTGAGATCTACATTAGATACTAATCTGGCCGATTTCTCCAGTCAACTGAAGGTAGAATTGGCAAGAAGGGCCACCATTCCTCTTATTAGATTAAAAGAGCGAATAACATTAAAAGGTGAGGAAACTTCAGATGGATTTGGCCCATTAGGGCTAACTTTCGGAGAGTTGTCAGACATATGTGTCTGTTATTGCACAATGGTTGGGGATAATGGTTCTATGGCAAAAACTGTTTTGGGCCGAATCGCGCGGTCCCAACTTAATGAGATTGATGAAGATTATGTAAGATTATTTCTAGATGCTGCATTTGATCTGAGTGACAACTTAGAATCAGATCAGGCTTATAATCATCTAATTGACCTGTCACTACTTAGACCATCTTCCCAAGATGATTTAACCCATTATCCTGGTGGTCTTATGATGGTCGAGAGAGAGGACAGATTCTGGATTCTACTCACTAATAGACAACAATCAGATAAGCATGTTTCGCAGATGGCAGACATTTTAGGAGCTGTTGGTTTACCAGTGAAGCACAACTAGTTTTATTTAGGATAGTCTTGCAGTTCTATCAAAAATATTTTTGTTTCAAAATAATCCTTGTTATTCTCACTCTCTGGATATGCTCATCAAGATAGAAGATTTGCCACCTGTTTTTCTAGCGACAGTTTGGAGTTATAAAGTGCGGCTAAATTTCTGATAGTAAAGTTAACTGTATTTAACCTACTTCTGTCTCAAAAACGCCGGAATGTCGAACTCGTCATCGAGCTGGGTTTCCAAACTGCTTGTAGAGCTTGTGTCATCTGAGGTGTCTGACTGTTGTGAAGCTGAGTGTGGGGTTGTGGCTTGAGTGGATGTGTTGTTTGAAGAGTGCTGATCGGATGAGGGCTGGAAATTACTATGCATGTTGTTTGAGGTTTGTTCATGACTCCCTACATGATCACCAAAAGCCTGTGATCTTACAATGGGTTGAGTCTGGGTTTGTGACTGCGATGATTGGCCAAGTGGTGAGCCATTTTCACTTGATGATAACTTCTGCGCCACTGTCACGGGTTGGGTAAAAGAGCTAGGAGCGCGGTCGATTTTATTTGGTGGAACTGAGTAGTCATCTTGAGCTCCTCCAGTGCGTGCTGGCATGGTAGTCTTGAGTCTAGTTTGTGAGTCTCTTCCATAAGCACCAAAAAGTGGTCGGGTGGATGCAGCATAGCCGAGCTGTCTCTCATCAAAGCCAGTTGCGATGACACTAATTTTGACAGTCTGACCCATCTCTTCTCTGATAGTGGCACCAAAGATAATGTTGGCATCAGGTGAGGCGCACTGGGCGATAATGGTGGATGCATCCGCCACTTCACTCATAGAGAGATCTTTGCCACCAGTGATGTTGTAGAGAATTCCCTTAGCGCCATCAATTGAAACTTCCAGCAAGGGTGATGAGATAGCGGCTCGTGCGGCTGCAGTGGCTCTATTCTCTCCGGTAGCGGTTCCAATACCCATCAGGGCTGAGCCAGAATCACTCATGATAGTTTTGACATCGGCAAAGTCAACATTGATAAGTCCAGGAATGGTGATTAAATCTGAAATACCTTGCACGCCTTGTCCCAAAACATTGTCAGCTAGCTTGAAAGCATCAAGCAGAGTCATTTTTTTATCGATCACATCCATCAAGCGTTGATTAGGAATCACGATCAGAGTATCGACGTTATCTTTGAGACCATCGATCCCCTCTTCTGCTGACTGCATGCGACGAATACCTTCGAAGGCAAAAGGCTTGGTGACCACAGCCACAGTCAAAGCACCAGACTCCTTGGCAATTTGAGCAATAATAGGTGAAGCACCAGTGCCTGTGCCTCCACCCATGCCAGCAGTGATGAAAACCATGTCAGTGTCAAAGAGTAAGTCTTTTAGTTTTTCTCGACTCTCTTCTGCTGCAGCCTTGCCCACTTCAGGATCTGCACCAGACCCCAAACCCTTGGTAAAGTTACTACCTATCTGGACTTTGGTGTCTGCTTTGGAAGAGAGTAAAGCTTGAGCGTCAGTGTTGATAGTGATGAACTCCACACCCTGAATTTGATTGGACTCAATCATGGAGTTGACGGCGTTGCCACCACCACCACCCACGCCAATGACTTTAATTTTGGCAAAAGTAGTGTTAGTAGGCTTGACTAAACCCATATTTAACCTCTCAAAAGATCATATAGTGTATCACGGTAGAAAAGATTTGATCAGATTGAAAACATTATTTAAACCATTCTTCAGACTTGGAACTCCAAAAGGGAGTTGAAGTGACATTTTATTTTTGGCTGTGTTAAGTTTTCTTTCGCGAGCAGCCATAGAGATCAAACCAATACTGGTAGCAAATGAAGGCTTCTGGATGTCGTCGATCACTCCTCGTAGTTCTAGAGGCTTGCCCACTCTAGCTGGCAAGTTGAGAGTGTGCTTGGCTACTTCTGTGATACCTACGGTGTCTGCTCCCCCACCAGCTAAGACTATGCCGGCAGGAACTAGAGGCAAAATATGTTGATGATGCAAGTCTTTTGAAATTAGGGTAAACATTTCTTTGAGACGGGGAACGACTATGCCTTCGACGATAGTTCTTTTGGAAAGTGAGTCATGAGGTTCGTCTAAGCCTAAAACAGATAGATCCAACTGGTCTTCAAGCTTTAACCTTTTCTTGACATCGTCCTTGGACTCACCAGGCTGCGGCTTCATTTGACCAAAAATATTTTGTGAAGAGAGATAGATCTTCACTTTTTCGGCAGCATCCAAGCTCATGCGACAACCCAAGGCAATATCCGAAGTAATGTGCCTAGCTCCAATAGGTAAAACACTTGAGTAAGTCAGAGAGCCTTCGACATAGGCACAGATAGACGTCGAGCCTGCACCAATATCTACTAGAACTACACCTAGCTCTTTCTCAGTTTCAGATAGGACAACTTGAGCAGAGGCAAGACCGGCAAAGACGAGCTTGTCGATCTGGATGCCAAGGTCTTGCATGATTTTAGTCATGTTGCGCAAGGCAGTACTCTGGACAGTGATGATGTGAGCTTCTGATTCGAGGCGAATACCTGTCATACCCACGGGATCTTTAATACCTGGCTGAGAATCAACAGAAAAATCACGAGGAATTACATGCAGTATTTCCCTAGCAGTGGGCAGAGAGACAGCCCTTGCAGCTTCAAGCACACGCTCTACGTCTTCTTGCGTGATGCTCTGGGTGGGTGAGGCAACCGCCACTACCCCCTTGGAGTTTTGGGATGCTATCTGAGTTCCAGAAAGTGAGACGTAAGCTGATCGGACCTCACAACCAGCCATTCGCTCGGCTGCATCAATACTTTCGTTGATCGTCTCCATGGTTTGTTCGAGATTGACGATCTGACTTTTCTTCATGCCAGTAGTAGGTACGGCAGAAACCCCCAAAACCTGAATTTCTTTGGTTTCTTGAGTAAGAGTAGCTATGAGTGTGACACACTTGTCTGTACCAAGGTCAATAGCAGTAATTGGCGAAGTTCGAATCATAGACATAGATTCCACTAAGTGGAGTGTCTCATTTAAATGATAGTTGAGTACAAGAATAGCAGATTTTAATCATCTTGGGGGAGGCGAATGAGATAAAACAGGATACTTAAAACGCAGATCTATGAGGTTGTACTCTGCGAAACTAGCAGCATCCTTGTCACTTTGGCAAGTGGGGCAAGAAGCTTCAAGTGGTGTAATTTTCTCAAGAACCAGCTCCAGCTTGGCTAGCTGTTGCTCAGGCTGTGAGAGATCGAGCAAAACTTGATGGCCAGTATCTAAAGTTAGGCTCAAGTCATCCTCGGATAACAAGCTACTAGAAATTATTTTTGAGTTAAGGTTGCGACTGTGAAGTAAGTACTTGAGCAGTTTTTGATGGAGAGCAGACGGGATGATTTTATCTTCTAGGATAGCCTTGAAGTTATCGCTGACCGTAAAAGTTACCAAGTGGCTATCTTGTAAGAGAAGATTTGAGTCAGATTCTAGTTTCGATCCTAGCCCAGTTTTGAGTTCAAGCGCAGATTCAGGTTCAAACTCAGCTGCAGAGAGAGTTTGAGTGATCACAACACCATGTAGATCAATAACATTAGAAATAGAGTTATCAGAAGAAGACAAAAGATAGCTTATTGGTGACAGAGTGAACCTAAACTCAACCTCAGAGGGAAGTTTTTTCTGCCAGCTACATGACTCCAGCTGCCTGAACTCATTTCTTGTTTGGGTGCAGATAACTTCGAGATCATAATTGAGTAGAACTTGGCCTATGACTTGTGACGAGAGTTTTTCTTGCAGGGAGCTTGGGCAAGGCTTGTCTAGAAAATAGCACTTGACGTTCTGAATCAGGAAAAACTTTGAAAAAAGAACTACAGGGATAGCTACAAAAATTATGACCACTAGGATTCTGAGAAGTTGTCTAAACATAAATTTGAGAGTACTACATCGCTCGATTCTCACTTAGCTCAGCAGATTTTCACTCTGCTCCTATAGAACCCTTGAAGACTGTCTGAACCAGATCGAGTAATCTCTTGTCACCATCTAGAATCATCTGTGACTGTAAGCTAGCCATGGATTTTTTTAAAGATACATAATTGTCTTCGAAGTTCTTCAAGGCTTCAAAAAAACTTGAGGTTGATAACTCTTTTTGCTCAACGACGATGCCTCCGCCAGCATTCTGGATAACCATAGCATTTTCTAGTTGCTCGTTGTGATGAGCGTGCGGCAAAGGTATGAAGATAGCTGGAGTCTGGGTAGCTAAGAGCTCATTGATCGTGTTGGCGCCAGACCTCGAGAGTACAACTGAGGCATGTGCGTAGATCCAAGCCAGATCACTCTCTGAAATGTAGTCTACCGCATGATATAAAGAGTTCTGAGAGTCCTTCAAGATGAGCCGAGACTGAACCTCAACTTGAGCAAGATTTCCCTTACCAGCTTGGTGAATCACCTGAAATCTTTCCAGTAGTTTTGGTAAAACAGAGATCAAAAACTGATTGAGTGAGTGAGATCCTTGACTTCCTCCAGCTAAGAATAAAATTGGCAATGTGCTTGATGGACTATGCCAAGTTGGGGCTGACAGTTGAGAAGTCGTAATTTTGTCCCTGAGTGGATTGCCTGTGAGAACAACTTTTTTTTTGTCAAAAAACTTGGCTGAAACTGGATAAGAAATAGCAACTTTTTTAGCCAAACGAGAGATGATCTGGTTGGCCACACCCACTACGCTCGTCTGCTCATGAGTCACAATGGGAATTTTTTTAAGGAAAGCTGCCAAAGCAAACGGAACTGCCATGTAGCTACCAAATGAAAGCACAATCTGGGGAGCCTCCTGAGATAAAATTTTGAAAGCTTGGACTACACCACTCATAAATAAGTAGCTCTGAGAGAATACTTCTAGAAGATTGGCTTTGACGATCGCTTTGCCGGAGCGAAAGGGAATGAACTTAACACCTAACCTGAGCATCTCCGCCTCTTCAAAACTACTCAACTTGGAGGCTTCCTGTGACAACTTGCGTCCTGCAAAGACCAGCTCAATATCTGACTGTGACTGGGCATACTCGATAAAAGCGACAGCTGGAGTAAGATGACCGCCAGTGATTAAAATTTTCATAGTTATATTTTTAAAACTAGATAGACTCTGATTTTTTGACAGATATTTTTAGCAAAATTCCAGTGGCACCCATGACTAGGACCAGAGCAGTGCCACCATAAGATATAAATGGTAGCGGAACACCAGTTAGAGGCACAAGAGCTACGATCGATGCCAAGTTGATCAGCGTCTGAGAAGTAATCCAGATTACTATACCAGATGCAAGCAGATACTCTAGTGAGTTGGTGCTACAGCTCCTGACAACTCGAATCCCAAAGACAAGATAATTAAGATAGAACAGGATTATGATCACACTGCCCACAAAGCCCACCTCTTCAGCAATTACTGCAAAGATAGAGTCTGTGGAGGCTTCAGGAATGTAGGATACTTGTCTAGATTGGCCAAAACCCAAGCCATAAAGACCACCACTTCCTAAGCCAAGGGTAATTTGACGAATGTGAAAGCTGGAGCCAAGAGGATCAGATTCAGGATTGAGAAAAGTGGTGATTCTCTTCATTCTATAAGGCGAGAAGGCTGTCAGGATAGATATCAAAATGAGAGCCAAAAGTGAGATCAGGAGGAGCTTTTTGATAGGAGCTCCAGATACAAAGTAAATTCCAAAAGATATTGTTAGGACGATGAGGGCAGAGCCAAGATCTGGCTGAAGCATGAGCAAGGCGCTAGGAAGACAAGTTAAAAACAAAAAAGGTGCAAGTTTTTGATGATTCTGCATCCACGACGAGAAAAAAATGACAATAGAGAACTTGAGAATCTCAACCGGCTGAAGACCAAATCCTGCAATCGAGATCCATCTAGAGGCTCCATTAACTGTTTTACCTATACCTGGTACAAAAACTAAAATTAGCAAAATTACTGCTACTAGATAACTCCAAGCTGAGGTTTTCTGCCAAACTTGGAGGGGAACTAAATAAGTACATCCTAGAACGATCCAACCGAGCGTCAACCAGACAAGGTGCTGACGAATGAAGTGAAAGACAGTCCCAAAATCACGGTAGCTCTCTACCACTGAAGCATGAAATACAAAAAAAACACCTAGGACAGTCAAAACTGCGGTGCTGATTAAAATTGCCTGGGCGGAGTGATTAGTGCTGATGGCTTTGGACATAGGCTTGAACTGCGCCAGCAAACTTACTCGATTTATCAACGTAGTCCTTGAACTCACCGAAGCTAGGAGAGGCTGGAGAAAGCAGAACAGTAGAGCCTGTTTTTAAGTTTTCAAAAACGTACTCAACTACTTCTGACATGTTGTTCACGAACTTAAGCTTTGGTAACTCCATGCCTTCAGACCCAAGCTGGTGGAATAATTTCCACATGACTTCACCAGAGGGCTTAAAGAGTAACACATGGCTTACTTTTGAGCTTACAACTTGCTCAACAATCAGGTCATAGCTAATACCTCGATCGAATCCACCTAAGATTACTAAATCAACTCTCTTGAGTGACTTTAGGGACTGAACTGCTGCCTCAGGAATTGTAGCCAGGGTGTCATCGTAAAAGCTGATTCCATGGAACTGGCCGATGAACTCCAATCGATGTGGCAAGGTCTTAAACGAAGTTAGAGCTAAAGATACTTGTGAGTCGGAAAGAGTTGTGAACTCACGCGCAGCAAGAACTGCTGGCAAAATATTTTGTTCTTGAACTACTTTGGGGAGATGAATAAATGAAGTTGAGTCTAGTTTTTGGCTCAGGGATAGCCACGAGCTGGGACTAAACTCAATTCTTTTCCCAGGGCAGTGCACTAAATGACTGAAGTAGGTGGATATCTGAGAGTTATAAATAGTTATATCCGAAGGCTGTTGATGTAAAAATATTTGCTCTTTAGCCAAGACATAACTCTCGAAAGAGTGATGATAATTTAGGTGTTCGGGAAAAATATTCAAGATGACGGCTACGTGTGGACTAAATGTAACTGCTTCTAGCTGGAAACTTGAAGTTTCAAGAACTACGATACTGTCAGGCGAGATCTTAGCGACATGGTCGAAGAGAGGTAGACCAATGTTGCCAGCTAGGACAACTGACTTGCCAGCACAGCCCAACAAATGAGCTAGTAGTGAGGCAGTCGTAGATTTACCCTTGGTGCCGGTCACCGCTACTGTTTGGTTTCTGTAGAGACTCAAGAACTCTTGAAGTTGGGAAGTGAGTCGCCCACCCTCTTTTTGGAAGCTATCCAACTGAGGAGTGAAGGCTGAGATACTAGGTGTTTTGAAGATGACATCGTATGCAGCTAGATTCTTTAAGTAGCTGGTGTCAAAGTGTAAATATTGATCATCTATAAATTGGGGAAACTTTTGTTTTACTTGATCCAGATGTTCGTCCAACACCCAGATTTCTTGAGTAGGTAGCGCAGCTCGCAAAAGAGAGTAAGTGCTTTGACCTTCCCTAGCAAAGCCAAGAATGGCAGTTCTTTTACCAGCCAGTCGCGAGAGATGTTGATGAAGTTTTGTCATTATTTTTTAGTAAAAAAATCTGAAAGCTGTAGTGGCAAAGAGTGGTGAGCTGTGGCTGGAGCTAGATGGGTGGCGACCAGATCATCTAAATTGTTGTGAAGGGGTAGAATTTTTTCAGCTGCATACTTGAGTAAGATAGGCATGGATTGGTTTTGATATTGAGATTGAGTCAAGTACAACGCTGCCTGAGTTTCTTCTCTTAGCCCGACACACTCAAATGATTTGCAAGGAGATACCCCTGTCAACTCGTCAAGGATACTTCTAAGAGTCTCATTCTCAAAGAGATTTTGGCCAAAAATCTTAACTAGAGTAGCTGGGGGTAAAAAGGCTGAAAGCATACTAAACACAAAAAGACACTTAGGACAGTTACCACACCAGACGCCAGAGGACTTGCCCTTATTACAGCTCAAAAATAGGGTGAAGTATTGTGGTAATCGGCTAAATTCTTGAGCTATTTTTAGCTCATACCAAGGTCGAAGCAGACTAAAGTACTCAATTGTTTTGGAGAGATTGGCGTCAATGTAATCTCGAAAAAGAAGCTCAAACTCGTACGACTTAGAGTATTGATGATTGATTTGGTGACCAAGCCACTCAATGTTCCCCTCATTGGCACTTTGCTCGTTGGAGAGAACTACATACTTATGATCGAAAATCCAAGCAGCAAAACATGAAACAAAAGCTAAAAGGGCCGAAAAAGGCGTGTGGCCATTTAGATATCCAAGGCTGTTGAGCTGAGCTAGTTGAGGATCTAGGACTCTGGTCACGTAGAGTTTAGATGAAGATTCTATTTTTTGAAGTAATTTTTGGGTAGAGCTAGTAGGGCTCAACATGAACAAGGTAATTTCGTTGTTCAGGCTCTTTTTATCAAGAGCTTGGTCATCGGAAGAGGGCAAGAATCGCTTGAGGAGCTCAAAACTCACCAGTGAGTCCTTACCACCGCCCATGGGAAGAAGGTATCTTTCTAAATGAGCTGACAAATCAGGAGCTACAGGAACTGGAGAGTGCTCTATCTTGAACTGAACAAAATTTTCTTGCCAACCATTTATTTGATTTAGGTAAAAAAACTCACTTAAGCCATTTTTGAGAAGCTCCTGCCAAAACACCAGCTGTTGAGAACTTAAAAAACCAGCCTTTACTGTAACTTTCGGCGGACAGGCAGCTTTCCAGTATGAGAGTAGCTCTACCAGACCTATATTGAACACCCAAGATTGGAGCAAACTCTTGTTAAGTTTAGTAAAAATATCACTTTCTAGATTGTGAAAGATGAGTTTTGGAGTAAAGACTGTGTCCTGAGAGCTGCGCGAAGTAAGTCGAAACTTAAAGTGACAGCTCAAGTCGCCATCATTAAATGAGTACAAGGCTGACTCATAAATGAGCTCAGGATGTTCGAGTCGCAGCTGGTTCAAGTTGTCGTTGTTCATATCAGGGTAATTGGAGTATCAGAACCATCGAGTCAGTCTTCTCTAGAGTACTGTCAGCCAGACGCCAAAAATAGTGAGCATGATCTGAACCAACCATGCTCTCTGAACTATCTTGGGCTCTGCCCAACCATTTAGCTGGAGCCAGAGGTGAAGAGGTGAAACTGGATAGAGTTTTTTACCCCTGAACTTTTTAGAGAGCAACTGAGTTAAGGAAGTAAAAATTTCCACTACAAAGATAAATCCAATCACAAGTAAAGCTACTACCTTGCCTACCAAGAGGCCAATTACAGCTAAGGTAGCTCCAAAGGCGAGAGCTCCTACATCTCCCATGAAGAGACGTGCAGGGTAGATGTTGAAGTAGAGAAAAGATATCAGAGATCCTAGTAAGATAGAAATAAAGAGAGAGATCGGCACATCCACTACTTTGCCTGATATAAACCAGAGTCCAAAAAGAGAGATCATCAGAACCCCACCAGCTAAACCATCCAAGCCATCAGTGATGTTCACCGCATTGGTGAATGAGACTATGACAAACATCGAGAAAGGAATAGCCAACCAGCCTAGTTGTAGTTGGCCAAAGAAGGGCACGTTGATAAAGTCGATACCTAAGTCGTAAAACAGCATCCATGAAATAACTCCAGACAGAAGAAGTTGAAGGATCAGCTTATGTTTCATCCGTAAACCAAAAAAATGATTTTTTTCAAATTTAAAGAACTTTTTGATGTCATCATAGAGCCCCAAAGCCCCAAAGGAAATAAAAGTAAAAAATAAGATGTTGACCTCTTTGCTAAGCGGATAGAGGCTGGTAATCTCGATACCCAGCCCTTTAATCAGAGGGAAGACGAGAACAAAGAGAACGGTGACGATAATCAAAACAAGTAATCCACCACCTACTGGGACTCCTTTTTTGATGTTGTGAAAATGATCAAAGACTGGCGTTCTATTCCCTAGAGCATCTAAGGTTTTTTGTTTGGCTCTCTGAAACTTTAGGGCATAGAGAGTGTTGATAAAGGGTACGATCAAGATGCTCGTGAGAGTAAATGAGAAAATTAAAGATCCTAAGGTGTAGACAAGAGACTGCATAGATTAGGTTTTAGTGAAAGAATTCGGCCTTTGTTTAATTAACAAGTAAACGGTGATGTAACTCTTATCATACTTTAGGAAAGAGAAATTGTAGCACCCATAGAGATCAGTCTCTCATGGAGCTCCTCATAGCCTCTCGAAATTTGATTATCTGGATCATGTAGAGTGGTTTGGCCTGCAGCCATCAGGCCAGCGATCATCAAGGTCGCCCCATGTCTCAAATCAAGCACCTTAAACTCACCACCAGTGAGCAAGGTAGGACCTGGTATTCTTACAGCATGATCGTATGACAGAGTCTGGTCATTGACTGGAAAGTTGTAAAAACTATCTGGATTGACAACTTGAGGCTTAAACGAAGTTATGTTGGCACCCATTTTATTGAGAGCGTCGACATAGCCAAACCTCTGGGAATAGATGGTCTCATGGATTACACTTTCCCCTTTGGCTTGAGTCATAACTGCAGCCCAAAGAGGTTGCCAGTCAGTTTTGAATCCTGGATGGATAGCAGTTTCGATAGTGGTAGCTTGCAACTGTCCTTTGTAAAAAAATCTGACCCCGTATGAGCCTATCTCGTAACCAGCTCCAATTTCATCAAGCTTTTCTAAAAAAGCGGCTATATCTTGAGGATTGGCATTCTCAACTATGACATCACCTTTGGTCGCGAGTGCTGCGCAAGCAAATGACACAACTTGATTTTGATCAGACATAATTTTGTGGATTGAGCCGTGAAGATTTTTGACACCATCTATCTGAACTACGCGATTGGGCAGCCTCTTGATCTTGCCACCCATAGAGTTTAGGAAGGCTATTAGATCATCAATCTCTGTTTCTTGGGCGGCATTCTCGAGTATGGTTCTACCCTCAGCTTTTACAGCTAGCATGATCAAAGTTTCAGTGCCCGTATGGGTATTTTTTGTAAAACGGTAAGTAGCGCCTCGTAATTTTTGAGCCCTGAGTTCAAGAGAGTTTTCTGACACAGTTACTTGGGCGCCCAGAGCTTTAAAGCCATCAAGGTGAAAATCCAAGTCTCTCACGCCAATTTTGTCTCCACCTGGTAGAGGGACGATAGCTCGACCAAAACGACTTAAAAGTGCTGGAATAAAAAGAGTTGAAGCTCTGGAAGCCTGGCCAAATTCTTGTGGAATGACAAATGTAGAAAGATTGGATGGATCAACGAAATATGCTCTCTCTCCTATTTCTCTTGCTTGTCCACCTAGTGACTTGATTATGGTAGCGACCAACCCTACATCACTGATGCGACTAAAGTTGAGCAATCTAGATGGCGAGTCTCCAAAAAGAGCAGCAATCATCAATTTGAAAGAGGCGTTTTTGGCACCCCCTACTCTTATTGACCCCATGAGAGGAGCTCCCCCTATGATTTTATATGATGGCATATTTTTCAGCTTACTATTAGTTACGATTACCTAACCAAAAAACTTCTGGAACTAACTCTACATCAAACTTGGCTTTAACAACTTGTTGGACTCGACTAGACAACTCTGCAACATCCTTACTACTACCTTTTCCAGTGTTAACCAAGAAAGCTGCATGTTTTTCACTTACCTTAATGCCTCCAATGCTAGAGCCTTTAAGTCCAGCTTGCTCGATCAAAAAACCAGAAGGAAGTTCTTTGTTTCTTGAGAATTGAGGAAAGAGCTGTTTGAAGTGTTGAGTGTTGGGTGTGTTTCTAAAGTAGCAGCCAGAACTTGGTATACCTAAAGGTTGGGTTTTTGCTCTATGTATCGTTGCCTCCCGAATGATCTGTTCTGATTTTTCTTTGTTGCCTGGATTGAGCTTAAACTCTACCATTAGAATTACTTCTCCTGAGGAGTGAAAACGAGAGTGATCATAAGCAAAGTCACAGTCTTGACTCAAGTGCCACAGCTCTTTTCCTTGGGGTGTGACTACAAGTACTCGAGTAATATGTGAGCTTATCAAAGAAGAGAGATAGTGAGCATTGTTGTAAACTGCTCCACCGATTAGTCCAGGCACTCCCAAGAATTTTTCAAGGCCTGTGAAGCCCTCGTCTATAGTTTTGCGGACTAGAAGGCTGGTAGGCCAGCCAGCTCCGACACGAACTACTCCATGAGGTAAGACATCGAAACCTTGATTGACAATCTTTAGAACAACTCCTTTGATACCTTGGTCAGAAATTATCACATTGCTAGCACCTGAAATTACAGTTAAGGGGATGTCATGCTCCTTTACGAAGGTGACCAAAGTCGTTATTTGTTTTATAGCAGTTAACTCAATGAAAACCTCAGCTTCACCACCTATTTTAAAGTAAGTCATGGGCGCTAAAAGATGGTTAGGCAAGATTTTTGCTTCTGGAAAGAGCTCTTTGAGGGAAGTGAAAAGATTTGGAGAAGTCATAACTTACGATTGTACTGCCTGATAGTCTTATTTAATTAAATAGTACCTAATAATCTTGAGCCTAGTTTTTTTTTAAAAGCTCATGAACTTTATAAATATCACCCGCCCCAAGTGTCAAAAAGATTGATTCAGGAAGTAGCATGGTTCTACAGTACTGGGCTAGATTTTCAAGTGTTACTAAGTTTGTAGCCTTTATTTTTGGAAAGTTATGAGAGATGGCTTGACAGAGCATAGTACTTGTTATGGAGTGATCGAATGGTTCGCGTGCAGAGGCAAAGATGTCTATCATCACTACCTCGTCAGCTGCCTTAAAAGCTGTCACAAAGTCGTCAAAAAATGCTTTGGTGCGTGAAAATGTATGAGACTGAAAGGCTACTACCAATTTTCGCGCTGGATACCAGTCCTTAAAAGCAGAAATAACTTGAGCAACTTCTGAAGGATGGTGGCCGTAGTCGTCATAAAAAACCACTCCCTTTATCTCTGCAATTTTTTGACATCTTCTTGAAGTAGAGGCAAAAGATGCCAAGCTCGCGGCTGCTTGAAGTTGGGACATGCCAATCTTTTCAACCGTCATGATGGCTGCAACAGCATTTGCGATGTTAAATGTGCCTGGTAACTTTAGAACTAACTGTGCCCCTGAAGTTAGGGTTGTTTTGCTTAAGCCTTGTTCAAATGAAGTTGTCTCAGCTGATACAGCGTATGTCTGTAGGTGATCAAGGCGATCATGAAAGGCATCTCTGGCTAAAGTGAGAAGTGGTAAGTCCTCTCCATTGACTATCAACCAGCCTCCAGGCTTAATGCTCTGAAAAAAACTCTTGAAGGCCTTTTTGGTGTCCTCAAATGTGGAGTAAACATCAGGATGATCATGGGCTAGATTGGTACAGATAGTGATGTAGGGCTCCAGAAATGAGAATCTAGGAGTGATGGCTTGATTCTTTTTGAGAGCGGCAGGATCAGTGACGTACTCATCTGCTTCAGCTACAAAATAGAGACTTTCTTGACTCCACTTGCCTGTTTTACCCAGACCAATTATGTCTCCCACGCCAACTGCAAAGGATGGTTGAAGGTTTGATTTTTGAAGCATCCAGGCAATCATTGCCGAAGTAGTGGACTTGCCGCCAACGCCACAGACTGCGATGCCTAATTTTTGATTAAAGAGACTGGCTAGGGCCTCAGCATGAGTTGTAATTACTAAGCCTTTTTGGAGAGCTTGGACCACTTGCGGATTATCTTGAGCCTGGTGGGCGGCAGTGTAAATAACACAGTCGACATCACTAGGAATCATGCCATCAAATCCAAGATCTATCTCTAAGTTACGACTTTCTAGAACTTCTTGAGTTACAAATCTTTCAGCGACATCTGAACCTGATACTTTTTTACCAGCATCCAAGAGACACTGAGCCAGGGCAGTCATGGCCACTCCTTTTATGCCGATTAAGTAAAATGAGTGGTGTTGAAGAAGATTTATAGTCATGATACTAAGAGTCTTAGTTGTTGTTTATTCTATAAATGGCGACAAGACAGTCACTAACTTATCCTTGTCGTGGCGAAGCCACGAACGATGGACTTGGTCGGCTGATTTTTTTTCGATAACTACTGTGCTGACAAGATCTTGTCTAGTAACTCTTGGGTCATCTCCTAAGTCGTCCTGAGTGGGATACTCATTCTCGTCTGAGTAGAGCTTCAAGAGATGACTATCAATCACTCCATTATTTATAAGAATGTACTCAAGCTTTTTGGAGATGGCTGCTTCAACTCCACCAACAAGCTCTGATGAAGGCATGTTGTAGGTTTGAGTGGCACGACTCATCAAGTTGACTATGTACATAACTTTGGCTTTAGAAGTAGCAAAAGCTTCCTTGATACCTGTTGGCACCAAGGTGGCCATGAGGCTAGCATAGTAGTCTCCAGGTCCGATGATAACTAGATCTGCAGCTACAATTGCCTCTCTTGCAACAGGATGAAGATTTGCATGGGGAATGAGCTCAACTTTAACAATTTTGTTGGGTGAAATGGCTAGATTGGCATCTAGAGTGTGCTCTCCAATGGCAACAGAGCCATCTTGGTAGTGAACTGCAAGGTGTACATTGTCACTGGTGACTGGTATGACGTGACCCTTAATTCTAAATATTTTTTCGGCAATGCTGAGAGCTTCTTGAGTACTCCCTGTTAAGTCTTGGAGAGCAGTTAGAATCAAATTTCCAAGATTGTGACCTTCCAAACCAGCTCCTTTGGTGAAGCGATAAAGGAGTATTTTTCTAATCCACTCTGACATACCTTTCTCAGAGAGTGCGGCCAGTGACTGTCTCAAGTCTCCTACAGCTTGAAAACCAAACTCATCTCTAATTTTACCTGTAGATCCACCTGAATCTGAGACAGCTATGACTGTTGAGATCTCAACAGATAACTGCTTGAGTGCAGAAATGACTGGGAAAATGCCAGTTCCACCTCCCATGATTACGATCTTTTTTTTAGTTGTTGATTGAGTTGTCATATTTGTCCCATTTCTGAAGAATCTCACGAGCTACTGTCACATCGCTCCATGGGTACTCGGTCGTGCCGTGTAAAATAGTCTGCTCGTGACCCTTTCCCAAGAGCGCTACTATGTCACCTGGTTTTGCTATGTGGAGAATGGCCCATTCAATAGCGGCTCTTCGATCAGCAATAGAAGTAACTTTAGCAAGGGTAGTAGTTAGCCCTTCTTTCATCTGCCTTATGATAGACCAGATGTCCTCACTGCGTGTGTCATCAGCAGTAAAGATGGCCACATCCGCCAAGGAGCTACCTATCAGTCCCATCTTGGGCCGCTTGCGCCGATCGCGTTCACCAGTACAGCCAAAAACAGCTATCAGACGTCCAGAGGAAGAGCTTGATTTGAGCTCTAATCTCAGAGCGCCTAAAACTTTTTCCAAAGCATTGGGAGTGTGTGCAAAGTCCACATAAACCTTAAGATTGTTCTTCTTAGCAGCCAGCTCCATTCTGCCTGGAACTGAAGGAAAGCTAGAGAGAGATTGACAAAAGATTTCATCTGAGACTCCAATAGCTAAGCTCATGGCATAGACCATTCTGGCGTTCATTTTATTGTAGTCTTGTGGAAATCGCTTATCTATCGCAAGCTTTACTTGTTTTGGGAGTGGATCTTCAAGTGAGTAACTCGAAACTCTAGAAGCTACTGAACTTAATTTTTTTTTCAGAAGAGAGTAAGATCCGTCGTCGCTGTTGAGGATTATCTTTTTAGATCTTAGTGCCAATCCAGCTTTAGCTTGAACATAGTTGTCATAAGTAACATGATAATCAAGATGTTCATGAGTGATGTTGGTGACACCCAAAACTTTTGGTCTGATTCCCCAGAGTCGCTGTTGGTAAATTCCGTGAGAGGTAGCTTCTAGAACAACAGCTTCATACTTATCGTGGACCAAGCGTTTAAAAAGCTGATATAGAGCTTTTGGATTCGGAGTCGTAACGTGAAAACCAGTCTCAATTTTTTCTTCACCGATGTAGGCCGCCACTGTGCTGATGAGAGCCACCTTTTTCCCCTGTTGTTTGAGAACATGGAAAAGCAAACTTGAGGAAGTGGTTTTGCCATCTGTACCAGTCACACAGTAGAACTTTAATCTTTTTTCTGGAAAACCACTCAAGATTTGTGAAGTCAATCCTGACAACAGGCCAGTTTTAATAAAGTGAAAGGGTGATTTAAGGTGGTAAATTAAAGAATCTAGCACCCCTTTATTATACTTTAGAACTTGGCAGGAAGAAGGACAAACAGGGCCCTCAAGCTCGTCAAGACACCATCATTTGAGCCCCTTATTTACTCAAGTACCCTAGAGTCTAGATCTGGAGGTATATTTAGAAGTAAGTAAAGCTCCTGAGCAATCTCAAACCAAACTGGAGCTGCTGTTTTGTCAGCCCAACTAGACAGCTGTGGCTCAGTAAGCTTAACTATCATTACAAATTTGGGTTTATCTATTGGTGAAAATCCCACGTAGCTAGTAACTGTCTGCTCTAAGTTGTACTCTCCGTTTTTGAAAATTTGAGCTGTGCCTGTTTTTCCTGCTACAGAGTGGGTTGGGTTAGACTGCCACTTATGGAGAGCTTGAGTGGTGGCATACTCCATGATCTTTTTTGTTTCTTGGGCAGAGTGCGATGAGATGACTCTACGGACTTCGACAGGCCGAGTGAGTGACTCGACTCCAGTGTTGTTGTTGATGGTTTTCTCGACAATTATAGGTTGCATCATGACGCCATCATTGGCTATAGCAGAGATAGCTCTAGTCATCTGCAAGCTGGTTGTTAAGATTCCTTGACCAAAAGAAGCTGTAGCTACATCTAGTGGTCTCCACTCTTTTTTGAGAACCGTGGGCGTATCTTCTTGAAGCTCAAAACCAATCTTCTCGCCGATGCCAAACTTAGTGATGTACTCCAAAAATTTATCTTTGCCAATCAGATCGCTGGCAAAGACCATGGCCACATTGTCAGATTTGGCTAAACCGTCACGAATAGTGATGTTGGAGTGATACTTTTCATCAAATGTTTTGACAGAGTACTCACCAAATGATCTAGCTCCACTGCATTTGCTGCAGACTGTCTCACCGTCAAAGGCTCCAGCATCCACTCCGGCAGCTACAGTCAAGACTTTAAAGATAGAGCCTGGCTCGTAGCCGGCTGCTACAGCTGGGTTTTTGTATAGCTCTTGTTCGAACTTTCGATATTCACCTGGAGAGTAGGCTGGATAAGTAGCCATCCCCAAAATTTTTCCAGTTGTAGGCTCCATGACCACAATCTCACCAGATTTTGCTTCGTATCTTTCAACTGCTTGAAGTAATTTGCTTTCTAACAAAAACTGAACATCTCTTCTGATTGTCAAGACAACGTCTGATCCATGAGCTTCCTCTAACTTTTTTTTTGAGCCAAAAAATGATCTAAAACCCAAGCCATCGAGCAAGAAACTGATCTTGAGCTGTTCGCCTCTCAATAGCTCGTCAAGCTTGCCTTCTACCCCAAAGTACCCTTGCGGCTCACCAGAGACATTCTGACCAACAAACCCTACTACATGAGCTGCCATAGAGCTCTCAGGGTAATCTCTAACTTCATAATTTTCAAAAAGTAGCGACTTTAACTTAAGTTTTTCAAGAGCTTTTTTCTCCTCCTCATTTACTTCTGGAAGAGCAACTAACCACCTAGCTTCAGGCCTATCTAGCCTTTTATACAGCTGTTGTTTTAAGTTATTTTTATAGATCTCTAACTCAGATATTTTTTGATCTGGATTGGAGTCGCTTTTTACTTTTGAAAGGCTCTCAGCAATCTGAGAAACAACTTCTTCGAGAGGAATGTTTGAGAGAAGTGGTTGA
The DNA here is from genome assembly GCA_964447075.1 of uncultured Pseudomonadales bacterium. Classification (GTDB taxonomy): domain Bacteria; phylum Patescibacteriota; class Microgenomatia; order UBA1400; family PJMF01; genus CAYUQY01. The sequence continues at coordinate 20,482 of CAYUQY010000009.1, forward strand.
AAGATAAGCCTATGGACTTTTTTGTTTGTAACAACTGTAAAGCCATCACTGGTAAAGATCTTACCCCTGTGCGGTTGAGTTATAGTAACCCTAGAGTATTGAGTTGTGGCTTCTTGACTAAGGCGAGTAGCCATAGTTACTTGCCAATAGAATAATCGAGCGATAACAACTGCAAAAAAAATCACAAAGACGAATAAGAGCGAATAGACTCTTAGGTGAGTCGATAAGTGAAGTGCTGGAGCTTTGTTGGGAAAACGCTTCATCTAGACGCTACTGTAACATTTGGAGAGTTACTTGCAGTAGGCTTGGTGATTTTGACATAGTCATTATCCGAAATATAGCCTGAAAGCTGAAGAAAGGAAGACTCATTGCTTAACTTTGTTTCAGCGTTTCTGATCTCCTCAGAGATTTGTTTTCTTTCATACTCTTGCTGAGATATTTTTTGGCCTACAGCCAACTGAGTGGTGTTGATCAAAACTGCAGCGACAGAAACAAGAACGAACAGTGATAGCTGAAGTTGAGCGTAGATTTGATAAACTGATTTCATAAGTTACCCTTCTCAAAAACTCTCAAGCGCGCACTGCGGCTTCGTGGGTTGATCGCAATTTCTTGAGGTGATGGAGAGATAGAATCATCGATAATAACTCCCAAGCCTGACTTTTCCCAATCTCGAAAGGTATGCTTGGCTACTCGATCTTCACCTTCGTGAAAGCTGATAGTAACAAGTCTGGCACCTGGCTCCAGGGTAGTGAGAGTTCCTCTGAGCGCAGGAGAAATAGTTTCTTGCTCTCTATTGACAGCAATTCGTAAAGCTTGAAAGACTTTTGTTGCAGGATGTAAGTGTGATCTTCTGGAGTGTTTAGCAAGAGTGACGACTTCTAGTAAGTCATTGACTGTCTCGATACGCTTAGATCTTCTTACTTTGGCTACTACCCTAGCTACAGATCTAGCTTCAGCCTCTCCCCCTTCGTGAAAAAAAAGATCACTGAGTTGCTTTTCACTTAAAACTGCTAGAAGATCTTTGGCTTGAACCCCCAATCTGTTGTCCATCCTCATATCTAGTTGTGCGTCTGGATGTTGAAAGCTGAAGCCTCTATCTTGACTCTCTAGCTGGGGAGAGCTCATGCCAAAGTCAAATAAAGCTCCGGACAGTTTCAAAGTTGGATTTTTCAGCTTTAGCTCTTTCATTACAGCTCCAATTTTTTCAAAGTTTTCCCAGATAAAAATAACTTTATCGCCAAATTTTTCTTTTCCAAAAATAATTGCTTCTTCATCACAGTCAAGTGCAATTACTTTGCCACCCAGATCTAAAATTGCCTGAGTGTGACCGCCTCGACCAAAAGTTCCATCCAAGTACCACTCATCAGGCTTTATTCTTAAAGCTTCAACTGCTTCCTTCAAGAGCACGGGTAAGTGGTTCATACTGAGACCTGTTCTGAAATACTTTCCGCCTTTTCAACCACTTCATCGATGTACTGGTGGTACTTCTCCACTGGCCAAATCTCGATGCGCTGAAGGCTTCCTACTATACAAACGTTCTTTGTGAGCTGGACAGCTGCTCGCAAAGCTTCGTTGAGTAGTATTCTGCCGAGGTTGTCGGTTTCTACCTCCAGCGCATCGTTGGTCATGAGTCTTACGAAATCACGATTGCTTTTCTTGGTGAACTCTAGATGGGCTATCTTGTCTATCTCTTGAGCAAAGTCTTGAGCTCTAAACAAAAATAGTCCCCCATCAAGTCCTCTAGTAACCACCCATTTCTTATCCAGCTCTCTAAATTTTGCTGGCAAAGAAACTCGTCCTTTTTCATCAACTGTGTGGTAATAACGACCGTAGAACATTTTCTTTGTGCCTCTTTCCCATTATTTACCACTTCAATTTCTATATACTGCCACAGACATGACGAGATGTAAAGACAAAGAAAATACAAAGGAGAAATGAGTAAAACTCAGGGGATTAAGACCTACTTTTTAACAACGAGATACGCCTCAAGATGATCAACTGAGGCAGAGACGTTTTTACCGTCTACTTTGCTAGAAAATTCTAGCCAACTTTTGCCATCCCAACCTACAATTATGGCCTCTGAGGCTTCCTGAGTAGCTCTGATGAGCAGTTTGGCCTCTCCAAGCACTGGTGACGAGGTAGAGAAGGTATAGATATCAGATATGACTTCCCCAGGAGGTGTGCCTGGGTACCCTGGAGAGTTGTAGACCACGGCATACTTTATCTTGGCTAATCCAGGCGACTCCATTTGAAACTTAGCATCTTTGGAACTAATTTGCTTTTCTTTAGTGTTGTTCTCGAAAAACTTCCAGTCAGTTTTGACAGCAAAGCTTTCACTAGCATTAAATTTAGCTAAGAATGAACCACCTTTGACATTAGCATGGTAACTGCAGGCTCCTCCGGCACTACAACTGCCCAGTAAAATATCTTTTTGGACAGGCATGGTTGAGGTATCGATGTTACCAAATGCACCTTGAAGTAACTCGCCTGATTGATACTCCAGCTCATAATCTAGACCAGTCGAGGGCTTTTTGAGCTCTTTGATGTTGAGTACTACGTGTTTACCAGTAGTATCTGGAGAGATCACAATGTATGGTCGGTCCCCTACTGGGATGATGTTGACAGGATCACTAATCTTTTTTTTGACTACTACTGGAGATGGAGAGGCTACGGGGGCATCCTTGGAGGTAAATAATTTTTGAAGTGAAAGTAAGATTCCCAACACCATGAGGGCTACAACAGTACAGGCTAGAAAAATTACTTGCTTTCTTTTCATAAGAGATACCCCTATTCTACCTTGTGACGCTCAAAAACTCAAAGCTCCTCAAGGGCTTGCCTGCCAGAAGTGAGATGTACTGTGAAAGGGAAGTGATTCCTAGCTCCTGGGGCTCCTGGTAGCCTAAGGCTGAGATAATGTCTTGCAGTTTTCTCCTGGTGCTCTCAAAGGAGTGAGCTGTGATGTCCAGATTTTGGATAATCTCAAGCACCATGTCGAAAAGCTCGGGCTCTGCCTGACCTTCGCTGAACAAAGTGTCGACAATTTCTAGAACTTGGCTGAGTTGCTTCACTTTTATGAGATTTGATCTCAAATCAGATGAAGACCAGAGAGCCTTGGTTTGAGTGACTATCGGAGCAGCTTGAGTTCTGACTAAAAATAACTCCATCAAGTTGCCAGGCTCAAATGAACTTAGTCTGCTAGAGCTCATTTTGCGACAGCCTTTGGCTAGAGCAGTTAGTTTGCCCTGATCCCTACTCAAAAATGTGACTACTCGGTCAAACTCGCCCACGTTTCTTCTTTTGAGAACTATTGAGGTACTGGAAAAAGTGCGAGAAATCATTGATTGTGGGAAGCTCTAGCTTGATGGTTGGGAACAAAAATACTTCACTTAAAAGGCTACTTCATAAACGGTATCTTTAAGTAGCTCTATCTTCTCTTGGTTGCCGTTGACATCAAACTCAACAGGGAGCTTGTCAACACCACCTTGTTTCCAGAGCTGTATCTTGTACTTACTACTGTCCTTGTATGGGACTGTGTAACTGACTTCAAGCCTGGCTTGTGCCATAGGCTCTAGAGAAAACTCTCCATCTATGACGGTGAAGTTACCTTCATCGTATGACTTAACAGTCCCCTCTTTGAATCCCTTAGACTCAATCAGAGCGCTTCCCTTTGGTAGGTACATACGATGCCAGTCGCGAAGTGTAGAGTTGAGACAGAGTTTTCCAGCCTCTAAGTTACAGTTGTCTGCTTTGTGGGAGTTCTTGTAGGTAAGAGTAACTTTTTTGGTCAGTTGACCATTTTGAGGAGCTGAAACTTCTTGTTTGATCTCAGAGGTTACGAATAAATTGGACTTAGCACCACCCAAGTTGGCATCTATGACTGCCAGAAAGTCAGTTCCTTCTTCTGAGTGTTCCATTCTTCCAGCTGCACCGATCACCTCCACTGCATGCTGAGAAGATTCGTCGAAGAAGTAGGCCTGTACATGGCGGCCTTCTACATTTTCCCAGGCTTTACTAAACATTTCAGGCCACAGAGTCTTAGGTGCTGTGTAGGCCTTAGTCAAAATGGCCCTCATCATAGGACCAATTATGCCCTTACGATCCTCTCTAATGTAAGGAGTGGGTCTAGTAATGATCTCTGAGAGTGCATAGATTATTTGAGGACAGTCGCACTTTGGTTCATTTTCAACTGTAAAAGTACCGTATCCAGGCACATCTACTGGTCCTAAGACTGTGAGTAAGTCCACCAGCATGTGAGTATCGATGGCAATAACTCCGTCAATGTCGGCAGGCTCGCCTTTGACTTGTTTGTAGTTGGAGGTGAAAAGATCCATCGACTGCTTGAAGTCAGGATAGATGTTCATGTCTCTAATGTTAAACTTTTTTTCTGTAGTTAAGTACTTACCCAAAACTGGTGGTATAGGCAGTTTCTTAGTAAACTTCTTGTCCATCTCATAGATGTCGTCTGACTTATCAGGAGAAACCTTGCCGTCTTCGACGTAGACGATAGCAAAGGCTGTTAGGAATCCGCCGGTGGGACGCAGTTCATTATCATTTTGGAACAAAAACATGTATTTTTTACGTTGCTTATTTCCACCAGCAAGTGAGGGAATTTTCTCTATGGTCGGTCGAAACTTGGTCATGGCTATGACCACACCATCTCCAACTTGTTGAGCCTGTTTGATCGAGGACTGAAGTTTGAAACCAGAGAACTCCTCTGGATATCTGGCTGGGTCAATCATTGCTAGCTCAGACTGGACTCCTTTTGCCTGAGTAGTTATTTCATCAAAAATAGGCATAATCTTGGCTAAGGTCTCTAAAATTACGCGCAGCCTATCTTCAGTTGTGCCACCTCCCACATAACTGCCTTCTCCTTTAAAGCCCAAGACGTCGGCATAGGGTGTCACTGCTTGAAGTGACTTTAGGGCAGCTGAAAGGGCGTGCTCAGTTGCTGCTATGGCGTGATTGCCGTCAGAGTAGTAGTTGCCGACTACAGGAATACTTGCGTAGTAACTGAGTTTGGAGTAGGTCAACTTCGCTACTTCAAGTTGTGACTTTAACTTAATTATAGTCAGCTCCACTTCTGGTAGATTTTGAGTTTTTAGCTGCTCGTAAGCTGTTTTGGCTGTGTCCTTCATCTGGAGAGCTTGAAGCTTGAGGTCTTGCGCGACTGAGTAAGTCTGGAAAACAAGAACGCCGCCCAAGCTACCGACAAAGACCACTAAAAGTAAAAAAATGAACAACACTTTTTGCCAAACCCTAGGTAGAAATTTAAAGTTCTTATGTTTAGTAACTTCTGGAGTAACTTTTTTTGTAGACAGCAAAACCTCAGGAGTAAGTGACTCAGAAGGATTAAGTGACTCAGAAGAAGTAAGTGACTCAGACTCTAGAGTGCCGTAGTCTGTAGAAAGAGGTTGGGTGACAAGAGAAAGTGATTCTTTGTCTGGAGCTGGCGAGATAAGATCTGAAGAAATTGAGACAACCTCTGGTTCTACCAGCATAGCTGTTGGTGACGTACTTTTTGGAGAAGTAGTTAAATCGGGCATGTAGTAGCTAACTATAAACGATTTAAGTTTAAATTACCACTTAGAGATCATAGCCTTGGGCGTCAATAGAAGGATACGCAGGTCATTTTTGATCGAGAGGTCCTGGGCGTACTGGGCATCCAACTTAGCTCTCACAGCAAAAGGGACCTCATTGCGACCGCTTGTTTGCCAGGGACCAGTAATGCCTGGCTTGACTGAGAGAATTGAGTTGATGTATTTCTGGGTTTCCGGGTATCTGCGCATCTGTTCTTCTAGCTCATTACGTAAGTAGGCTCTAGGTCCGACCATACTCATCTCGCCTCTCAAGACGTTGTAGAGCTGGGGAAACTCATCGATGGTTAATGACCTTAGTAGCTTACCAAGCTTGGTGACTCTAGGGTCATTCTTTAGTTTCCAGTCACCATTTTTAAACTCTTCTAGTAAGGCTTTATTTTTGTTATGTAAAAACTCATCTGCGTCTTGGACCATAGATCTAAACTTGTAGAGATAGAAGTCATGACCGTGACGTCCAACTCTCTTGTGTTTAAAGATGATAGGCCAGCCAGAATCGATGTAGATCAGGAGAGGAACAATGATAAAAAAGGGTGAAAATACTGCGAGCAAAAAACTAGCCACAGTGATATCTAGAGCTCTTTTTAGGGCGAGGTGAAACATAATTAATTTACTACTTGTTTAAATAAAGACTCAAGATTTTTCTAAGAACTAAATGACAAGATTTTTCTAAAACCAAATAAGAAGCTTTCCATCAGTTATAAATACTCTTTTTTGTTGTCTAACTTCAACTTGTCTACCATTTTTTTAACATCTTGGCTTTTTTCTTTTGGTACTATCAATAAGATTTCTCCAGTGTCTATAACAGCTAGGTCGCTTACGCCAATTAGACCAATTAGTCTAGTATTCGAGTGAACTAAATTATTATATGAATTTAGGACAACGACATTTGAGTCTTGAGCATCCGTGATGATAACGTTTCCATGATCATCTTTTTGTCCTAGATCATAGACAACTTTCCAGTCGCCGATATCGTTCCAACCAAAATCTCCTGGAATCAGCAAGAGATTGGTGGCTTTCTCTGAGATTGCGTAGTCAATTGAGATACTTGGGGCTACTTGATAAGCAGCCGTGAGTAATTTTTGAAAAACATCAGGCTTAACTCCTATTAATGGCTGAGCTGCTGCTAGAACATCTGGACTCTGATCTTCGAAGGCTGAAATAAGTGCCTGGGCAGACCAGACATACATGTTAGCATTCCAAAAGTACTTGCCTGTGGATAGAAAAGCACGAGCTGTAGCCTCATTTGGCTTTTCAGTAAAGTCTGCTACCCTAAACACAGGGCATCCTAGAGAGGTGTTGTGAAGATGTTCTCCTGCCTTGATGTAGCCAAAAGCTGTGTCAGGTCGAGTTGGGGTTATGCCCACAGTGATCAAATCTTTTTGTTTTGCGGCTACTATAACTGCAGCTTTCATGACTTTGACAAACTCATCCTGATCTTCAACTACATGATCTGAGGCTCCATTGATAATAACTGCATCTGGGTCTTTATTTTTAGCAAAAATAGCTCCGACCAACATGGCCATAGCAGTATCTTTTTTAACTGGTTCTGAAATAAAGTTTTCTTTTGGAACTTTTGGCAGAAGTTGTTGAATCTGCTCGTTATAAAGCTTGTTGGTTACAATAATGATGTTATCCCAACTGACTAGCCTATTGAGTCTAGAGGCAGCTACTTGGACCATAGTTTCACCACCAGTTAGCTTTAGAAGCTGCTTCGGTGTCTTGATTCTAGATTTTGGCCAGAGTCTAGAGCCTCCTCCACCACAGAGGATGACTGCATAAGTGTGTTCAATCAGAGTTGTCATAGTGGCCTTTCTGACAAAAATGTCCTCCAGAGTTCATGTATTTTCTCACGAAACTGAGTTGAAAAAGCTAGCGTATCATATTTTTGTGCCCAGCGCTGAATTTTGCTCTGATTATGCTCGAGGGGGTTAAAACTAGTCAGAGCTGAGACTAAGCTTGAGACAGAGCCGTCGACCAAAATACAGGATTGGGGGCAGCCTCCGGATAGCTCACTTACTCCACTCCTTGAGTTAAGTATAACTGGCTTGCCATAGTGCCAGGACTCCAGAGCAGTCAAGCCAAAGTCGTCTTCTCCTGCCATTATCAAACTTTCACAGTTCTGATAGAGAAGACTTAGATCCTGATCAGTGACTGAACCCAGAAACCTGATCTGGTTAACTGAGCTTGGGTTTAATTTAGTTACTAATCGTTCTAAGAAGTTTTTCTCGGGACCTTCGCCTACTATCACTAGAGAAAGACCAAGTACTTGAATGGCTTCAATAACTCTCTCTATACCTTTGTATGGAACGAGACGTGACACGACCAGATAATACTTCTTTGGTAGAGAGTGAAGTATCTTTCTGAGCGTGACCTTATTTTTAGGATGAAAATTTAATGCGTTTTTTTTTGAGGAAAATGGTTCGATCTGTGGGGTGGGTAGTATCTTGTACAGTGTTGGGTAAATAGGATCAAGAGTGGCTCTGTTATAAATGGATAAGGATCTTTCACTAGACAGTTTAGAAATTGGGATAATTATGTCTGGGCGAAAAGCTGCAGACTTGTCCCACCATGATAAATATGGGTGAAGTACTTGACTCAAGAAATTGATTAATCGGTTCTTATGATATTGATCTCTGTAACTCCAGAGATATCTTGGAGGTGACAGTAAGTAGCAGATATGGAGTTGGTCTGAGTTAGTTACTACTCCTTTAGCCTCAGCGCTTGTCAGAGAGATAATAAGGTCAAACTCAGAACAATCAAGCGATTCAAATGCTAAAGGCATGAGCCAAACAAGATATCTGTAAAGCTTGGCAGACCAAGGTACTCTCTGCAAAAAACTAGTAACAACCTTCATCTTATCTGCCCAGATAGCATTCTGAGGATCATAAACAGAGGTTAAAACTGTGGCTTCAGGAAAGATGTCCTGAACAGCACAAAGTAATTTTTCGGCTCCTCCGTACCTTGTATTTATGCGGTCGTAGATCAGAGCCACACGGGGGCGAGAATTTTTCATGAAATTGAGTAACTTCAAGATTTACGACGTCGAGTTTTAACAAAGCATTCATTTATAGCTCTAAGTGTCTCTTGAGTAGTCTTCTCCCAACTATAGGAACTAGCAATTTCCTTGGCTTTCTTTAGATGTTGAGATTTTTTGGCTGGAGCCAAGCTAGAGAGAGTTTTGATAGCCTTGGCCAATGAAGAGGCTGAAGTGCTATCGAAGTAGAAAACACCTTTCATATAAATTTCTCTGAAGACAGCTATGTCAGAAACTACTGCTGGTACACCTGCTGACATTGCTTCTAGAACTGGTAGTCCAAAGCCTTCATGGAGTGATGGCTGAACCATACAAAAAACCTCTGAATACAAAACATTAAGTTCTGTGTCAGATACAAATCCTTTAAACTCTACTCTATTTTTGCAAGGCTGCTGTTGAACATATGCTTTTAACCGATCTAAAAAAATATTTCTAGCTGAAACAATCGATAGATTATACTCAGGTAGAGAGTTGAGAGCCTCAATAATGACCTTGACATTTTTGTGTGGGTAGAGAGAGCCCACGTAAAGAAGCTCTTTTGAGTTACTTTTTTCAGCCTGAGAGTGAGAATCAAAAATAGAGTTAATTCCCTCTAGTGTAACTTGAGTTTTAGCTCTGGCAAACTGAAAGTACTTGAGCAATGTTTTCTTGACAGACTGTGATGGTACCAAAATTTTTGAGGCTCGTACGATTGAGGCCCAGACTACTAATTTATAGAAACGGTACTTAAGTGTGTAGATCCAAGTAGGAAGACTTGTGACTTCTTCACCCCTATACTCATGCCAGAGCAAATCATGAACAGTGATGATAGTTTTTCCTGGATAGAAAATGGGAGTGTTAAAGTGTGGAACCCACAACAAATCTAATCTCGCAGAGATAAGGGCAAAGGGAAGTAAAAGTTGCTCTCGCAAAGTATAGTGCGGGATGTTTATAAATCTTAAGGAGTTACTAAGACTTAATTTTTTGTAAGTTTGGACACCCAAGACTTCTTTAGCTTGATCAGACGTTCGAAAGAACAGCGTCCAACTTATGTCTTGGGTATTGGCTACTAGTCGAGTAACTAACTCTTGAACATAGCGACCGATACCTGCAGATTTAACTCCAGCTAAGCGACAGTCAATGCCAACCCTGTGTGGTATCACGATTATCTCTTAGGAGTATTTTTCTTTGTAGTTACTTTTTTTAAGTCAGTTTTTTCAATCTTTTTTGCTTTAGCAAGTTTTGGAGTTGAACAAGAACAGTTGCAGTCCATATCGTTGCAGTCACTGCAGATATTCTTGAGTTTATTCTCTAGCTCAAGCTCAAGCAAAGTAATTTTGTGGTATCTGTAGATGTTGGAGATGAATGCGATTGCACAAAACCCTACTCCTACGCCAAATGAGACAGCAGGAATGTACTCAAAAATCTTAGGGGCTGTAGTAAGTGTTTGACCATCGAACAAATACTTGAAGAGAAGCTGGGGCAAGAGGGCTGATACAAATAAAACTAGGACGAGAACCCAAATTGATTCAAGTACATAAAGTAACTTATCGATTCTTAGCTGTGTAACTTTGAATTGAATGTGTGCTGATGGTGTCATGCGACTCCTCTTTTTATATTAACTAAAAATTTAAGTAGATCTCTAACAAACTGCGGGTAGCGTAGTAAGTAGTACTTGTCATAGTATTGTATCATTGTGTCGTAAAAATGTTGTGATGTCTTTTGATTGGTTTTATCACTAGAGACATGCTTAAGGCCAGATTGGTACTTGGTGTGGGTAACTGTGGCCATAGGAAAAAATAGAACTTTATATCCTTCCTTTCTAAATCTATGACACCAATCCAAATCCTCTGCGTACATAAAGAACTGCTCATCTAAAAAACCTACATCATCCATAGTGTCACGTTTCACCGCCATGGCAGCTCCACTCACGCTGTCCACTTCATGGATAGCTGCCAGATCTTTGTAGCCTTGGTGGTAGCCGGCAAAGACCCTCCAGTTAGGAAAGATCTTTTCTAATCCAGTGAAGTAACATAGAGCAGCCCATGGAGTCGGCTCACCTCTATGGCAGGCTGGGTCTAGCTTGCCATTTGAGAGCTCTACTCTGGGCGAAATGACTGAGCAGTCAAGTTGAGCTGACAGATACTCAAACATCTGATCAAGGTGATGATTTTCAGATATGTAGGTGTCAGAGTTAAGCAAAAATAAATAATCTGTCCCAGAGACCCTAATGGCTGCATTGTTGCCAGCAGCAAAGCCGATATTTTTAGGTAACTCAATTAGAGAGCATTCTGGAAATTCTTTCTTGACCATGGCAACTGAGTCATCACTACTGTTGTTATCAACTACTACCACCCTAATCGCAAAACCTGAATTATTTATCCAATGAAGAAAAAGACTATCTAAGCATTTTCTTAAGATGTCTTTGGTGTTGTACGAAACAATGATGACATCGATTGTTTTTTTTGACAGTTAGGCTCCTAACTTTTGGTAAACACTATCTAGTTCTCTTGAGATACCTGACCAGTCGTAGTGTTGCTTAACAAACTGTAAGCCATTTTTAGCTAAGCGGGACTGAAGCTCACTGTTTCTTAAAACATCGACAGTAAGCTGGGCCATCTCCTGAGGAGTGGTACCAATCATGACGTGTTGATTATGCTGAACACCCAAGCCTTCAACAGCCAAGGGCGTAGCTACAATAGGTGTGCCGGATGCCATCGCTTCTAAGATTTTATACCTAGTGCCTTTGCCACTAAAAACTGGAGCAACTAGCACATGAGCCTGTACGAAGGCGTCCCTGATATCTGGAATCCCACCAGTGACTTTAATTTGCTTATCCTGTTGTTCGTACTTCAAGATTTCTTTTGTTGGAGCATTTCCTACAATCCAAAGCTTGGTTTTTGGTTCAGCTAATTTTACTAGTGGCCAAACTTCCTGCACAAGATACTGGACAGCTTCTACATTGGGCAGCCAATGAAAGGTGCCTACTGAGAGGATGGTAGGATCTTTGGGTAAGGCTCTTTTTTTTGCAGCAAACCAGGCTACATCAACCCCATTTGACACCACATGAATTTTATCGCCATTACCAACTTCATTGACAATGAACTGTTTATCTTCCTCACTCATAGTGACTAGTTTCGTGCAGCTCTGCCAGTAGTGTTTCTCCCAATACTTAATTTTAAAAATATCAATTTGAAGTAGAAGTCGCTGAAGCCAGAATTTTTTTGAACGAGCATAACTCTCGTATCCTAAGTACTCTATAGTTTGTTCAACCAACAGTAGAGGTACTTTGGTAGCTCTAATATGAGGCATCATGTAGAAAGTTTCAGAGTGGATCAAGTCGTAGTTGCTGCTGAGAAGCTCTGCTTCAACTGCCCTGATCATTTCAGGAACGTGATTTCTAACTACTAGAAATGGATAGCTTGAAAAGGCTGTTTTGATGATGTTTCTGATAGTAAAAGGCTTGGTAGATCGCTTGAAAAGTACAACTTTGCTGCAGTATTTCTTGAGCTCATCTATGTAGCGGCGCTCACTCTCGTCTTTGATCAGGGCGAACAGGGTGACTTGATGTTTGTCCGAAAGTTTTTTGAGAAGGTTGTAGGTTCTGATCTGACCACCAGAAAGCAATGGGTACGGCAGATAGGGAGTGAGCATCAAGATTTTCATAACTCTCTAGTATCTCACTTCGTTCTCTACTCCATCTACTTTAAGTTGAAGATCTAGGAGTAAGTAGCTATCTGTTTTGAGAACTGTTTTGTACTTTTTTTCTAGTTGTTTGGCTTCATCATCGAATGCTGTAGTAAGGTAGTACTCTGCTCCCAGTGCTATCTTCTTATCGATCTCAAAGCCTATAGGCCAGCCTGTTCTATTTGTCTGGTAAAGAAAAGCTGTGTCACTGTTGGCATTGGCTATTACTTTTGCATTTTGAGGTAGTACTTTATCTGCAGCCACTCCAGCTGACTCCCAGTCATGACGAGTGCCATAGAATCCTGCTACATATGTATCAGTATACTTAAAAGCGACCACTAGACATATCACAGTCAGAACCAATACGATATCTTTTCTCAGAGACTTAAGCTGAGAAATTGTGGCCAGACAAAAATCTAGTCCTAATCCTAGAGTCAAGCAAATAATCGGCAGTAAAAAATATTGATAGTAGTCATGCTGAACATTGCCCGTAGCGATAATAATTAAGTAGGAAGAGGCGCTAAACCACCAGGAAAGATAGAGCCAATTTTTTTGTTTTAAACCAATCCAGGCACCAACTGCAAAAAAAGGCACTAGCCCCCACCCTAAAATTATCTTGATCAGTCGCTCATAAACCAACCAACGCCACCATGATGGTCTAAGGCGAATACCATTACCATTGAAAAGCCAGTCAGAAGCAGGAATGCCTTCTGGAAACTGGAGTATCCAGTTTCTCCACATCATCATGGGCACAACGCTTAGAGCAAAAAAGCCTAGTACTAAAGGGTTTAGAATAGCTTTCCAACCAAACCTAAGTAGCGCTATCGTCCCGAACAAAGGTAACAAGAAGAGTCCAAAAGGCTTCAACAACAGAGCTAGTGAGAACGACAAAACTGCAAGCAAGTAGTTAAAAAATCCTGATTTTTTGCACCATTTTTCGAAAAAATAAATAGCTAAAAGTGAGAAACAGACTAGGCCTGGCTCAGGCAAGATAGCTCTAGAGTAAAAGGCTGAGTATGGTAACACGGCAAACATGATTGCTGCTAGCTTACCCACTCTCTCATTGCTCCAGCTCTTCCCCAGAAAATAAATCAAGACACCTGAGACAACAGAGAGTCCGGCAGAAATAACTCTAGAAACTACTACCGCATCCCAGTTAGAGCTCAACACAACAAGAGCTCCCAGAGCATTGAGGAAAGGAAACTCGACCATGCGATAGCCTTCAGGATTATCTTTTCCAGAAGCTATGTTTCCCAGGTCATGATACTTAGGACGAAGAATATCAATCCCATGCTTGATGTACTCTCTAGTGACCGAGGCTGTGTCAGACTGCCTAAAAGCGTGCCAGTCAGTAGGCTGATTGGTGATGCCTTTTACTCTAGTAAGGCAGAGTAAGAGCACAAGTGAAGCGACTGTGAGTAGCTCCTGAGAGCGAGAGTGTCTTGGTTTTATTATCTCAGTCACATGCTTTCTGGGACTTTTTTTCATGATGAAAGAGGAGTCTTTTTGCGTTTTAAAACTTGAGGTTTGACGACTGATGGAGCTTGGGCTTTGCTGGAGCTAGAGCTTGTGGCTAATAACTCTTGCTTAGGTAACAGTCTTACGCCTACATAGATGCCAACCACTCCCCAGAAGGTCTCAGCAACTTTTGAGGCTACAAAGACATCAATGAGAACTGCGTTGATCAATAATCCTAGACAAGCAGCAAAAACTCCAATGGCCAAACTAGAGAGTAAGTAGTCGCGATCAAAAAAGTTTTTGATACACAAATATAGAATCATGACAATTACTCCATAGAAAGTTACGAAGCCCAAAACCCCAGTCTCACCCAGAGTTCTTAAGTAGTTGTTATCTGTACTCTCTGCCTCTGTGAACTGATGCACTGCACTCTTGGTAAGAGTTGCATAGCCTTGTCCGAAGACTGGATACTTTAGAAAACCTTCCAAAGCTCTAGGCCAGAGGGTATCAAGTCGAATAGCCAGGGAAAGTCCGTACTGTGAGGCATTTTCTGACCAAGTTCTAGGACCTTTGTCCACAAGTGTGGTTGTGACTACGCCTGTTGCAGATGTAGTAGCTACAGCTACGATGTTGGGTACATCTACATAGACATCGCTTGGTCTTGCTGTTGGCTGCTCATCAGAGGGGAGCATAACTCCTTCAGTCAAGGTGGTTCCTTCAGGTGGCTTACTACTCTGACGAAAAACTCCAGTTTCGATGAAGTAAATAATTTCTTTCCTACCAGCATTTAACTGATGATATGAGTCATGAACTACCGGATTCTTGTCTAGGACTTGAAAGATTCTCTCAGCCATGTCTCCCCCAAACAAAAAAAACAAGAAAGTAAGTAGAAATAGAAATCCAAGGGTGTGTCTTAGACCAAACCAGAGTTTTGATCTCCATGACTCTTGGCGCAAGCTAATGATCAAGATGGTGAGAAGTGAAACAGGCACAAAGCCGATGAAAGCTGCTCTAGAAGCGCTGGCAATCAGTAGCCAAGTTCCACACCAGAAGATAATACTAAGGGTAATTTTTATTTTCTTATTGAGTGATAGCAGTGAGAGAGTAAATAAAATGGGAAGAATCATAATCAAGTAAGCAGACATGTCATAGTGACCGGCAAAAGTAGACTGGACTCTTGCATGAGGCGTCAAAACTAAACTAATTCCTTTGCTAAACTCTCTGTTCATCGTGGAGTAGACAGGCCAGTAGTAGTACTTTTGACCGTAGCCATAGATTGTGACACCTAGAAGTGTGGCCGCCAAAACTCCAAGCAGCAGATAGGCAGAGCGACGAGTTTTGAGTGCTGAAAAACAGATAAAGAAGAGAGAAAAATACTGAATGTAGCGGAAAAAGTGAAGGAATGTTTTTTGGACATGTAGTTGTTCTTGAGGAATTGTCTGAAAAACAAAGATGGCAAGAAGTGAGGAGATGAGGCCAACCAAGACATTTGCGCAGATCAACAAAGTCAAGGGAGTTTTCCAAACTATCTTTCCTCTCCATAACTGTAGAAAGTAAATACCAAAAGTGGCCAGAATAAAAAAGTCTTCTAATCTAACTCTCACTATGTACTGCTCAATTGGGCTCCAAATGGGAATTTTTGGCCAAAGTGGAATGATGACCATCAAGATACAAGACATTATTAACAAGGCATTCTCATCTACCCAATGAAGTAGATTGGAAGAGGAGCTGGTGGCTTTCTTTGTTTCGGCCAGTTGCTTTTTGCTAAACAGCTGTTTGAGACGATTGAGCATTTTTATCATATTGTTCGATTTGAGTAGAATGTCATGTTTGCAAGATGTCACGCTCCTAATCAAGTATAACCAATCATTTTAGATTGTGCTGGCTGTATTAACTATCTAAAAATCAGAAAGCTTCTTACTAGAGTAGATCATGACTTTTTTATATCTAAATTTTTCCCCAAACTTCTCGATATATAGCTGCTTTTTGTGAAGTACCGATTATACCAAAGATTAGCCACCTCAAGAGCACCCCAAGTCGGATTACTGCTATGGCAAAAAATGTTTCCAGGGGAGTTTTGTGTTTTTTCCAGATGTGCTTTAAGCCTAAAATCTCTCCAAGAACTGCTTGAGTTGTACTCGAGCTAGAGCTGCCAAAGTGGAGTACCTTAGCGCCTAGAACTATGGCTGTGATTAAGCCGTGACTTCGACTACGAAGACAAAACTCCATATCTTCCCCATACATAAAAATCTCTTCATCTAGACCACCAAGCGTTAGATAATTATATTTACTAATCATCAAAGCGGCCCCACTTACCCATCCTTGTCTAATGGACAATGGTAGTCCAACTTGTTTAAACTCCTCAACTGCGTCGATCATGTTCTGCCCTTCGCGATTTCGGCCTGTATGTTGCATAGAACTAAAGAACTTACCCATGATTGGTAGATCATCCAAAAACAACATTTGTGCAGTCAGAGATCCAAAGGAAGGCAGGTCTCCTCCTTGGAGTTGAGTACTGCCATCAGAGTTAAGCAAGACTGGTGCAAGAATGTCTTGACCGGGTATGTTTATTCGAGCTAGAAGCGATTGAAGAGCTCCATTTTGCAAGATTGTGTCTGAGTTAAGCAACAAGAGATATTGACCTCTTGCTTGTCCAGCAGCTTGATTATTTGCTTTGGGAAATCCGAGATTGGTACTGTTCTTGATAATTAACAAAGGAAGAGAGGGATGTGTCTTGGCCCAAGCGGCAAGCTTGGAAACTGTCTCGTCGGATGAAGCGTTATCCACCACAATCACTTCTGCTGCTAGATGTTTATGTTTGAACAAGATCTCAGTTTTGAGGCAGTCTTGATAAACTGCTTCCACGGCCCCAACCGTCAAGTGACAAGTATTATGAGATACGATAATAACTGAGAGCAGCATAAAAGGTCTTACTGGAACCATCTAGCTCGACCAAGTCGATAGCTGAGGGTTGGTATTTTTCGCTCAGAAATTAGTTTGGCAGGTACTCCTCCAACTACTGTCATTTCAAGAACATCTTTGGTCACGACGGCACCTGCTCCAACAACACAGCCTCTACCCAAAGTGACACCTGGCAAAATAATGGCATTGGGACCTATAAAAACGTAGTCCTCTATCATCACCGGTAGCTCTACTGCCTGAAAGTCAGATGACTTTATGTCGTGTTGAGAGTTGTAGATCATGGCTCCAGTGGCAATGTCTACGTGGTTTCCAATTGTTAAAGGTGCTCGACCATCCAGAACTACTCTTTCTCCTATAATAGTATCTTCGCCGATACTCACCCCCCTAGGGTCGTAAATGCGAAGACGCATGTGCAAGCTGCTACCAGACCCAACTGTCATTCCACTAGCACGATAGAAAAACCTACGAATAAAATGTGAGGGAACTTCTCCCACTCCCCACCACAAAAACCCAGTGACTAGCTCCAACCAAATCGAGTTAATTCTTACCTGAGCCTTTTGAAGTACTTGAGAAAAAGACAGCTCCTTACCTTGTTTGTCCTGAAACATAAGATGAGTATACCAAAGACTCTAGTTCTAGCCCTGTGCAACTTTGCTCTCGGGAACTTTTAGTCCTAAGTGGCGATAGGCATCTTCACTCACAACTCTGCCTTGAGAAGTTCTTTTTAAGAAGCCCAGTTGCATCAAGAATGGCTCGAGAACATCTTCAATAGTCCCGGGATCCTCACTCAAAGTAGCAGCGATGGTAGAAAGGCCTACGGGTCCACCCTTGTGTTTATTGATGACTGTCGTTAAAAATCTCCGATCAGAATCATCTAGTCCAAGCTTATCCACAGACATCAGCTCTAGGGCTTGAGCGATAATCTCAGCTGTGATGAGACCCTTATTCTTGACCTGGGCATAGTCGCGAACCCTCTTGAGAATTTTAAGAGCAATCCTTGGGGTTCCTCTGCCTCTCTTGGCTATTTCTTTTGAAAGTTGGTCATCTAGCTTGATCTCTAGCTTTTGAGCAGCTTTCTGAAGAATCACGCTTAGACTCTCATGAGAGTAAAACTCCATGCGCGAAACTAGGCCAAATCGATCTCTAAATGGTCCTGAGAGGGCACCAAAACGGGTCGTAGCTCCCACCAAAGTGAAGTGAGGTAAATCCAGACGAATGGTGCGAGCTGAAGGGCCTTTGCCTATGACGATGTCTAGAGCGAAGTCTTCCATGGCTGGATAGAGAGTTTCTTCCACGGCTTTAGGCAGTCGATGGATCTCGTCTATGAAAAGCACATCTCCAGGCTGAAGATTGGTGAGGATGGCAGCCAAGTCGCCAGTTTTGGCTAAAGCTGTCCCAGAAGTCATGCGTAGATTTGTGGACATCTCTTTTGCTAAGAGATGTGAAAGAGTGGTTTTGCCTAAACCAGGAGGTCCGTAAAGCAGCACATGGTCTAGAGACTCAGATCTTTCTTTGGCCGCTCTAATGGCTATCTGGAGCGACTCCTTGACGGAATCTTGGCCGTAGAACTCATCCCAGGCCTGAGCTCGTAAAGAGCTGTAGAGCGCTTCCTCTTCAGGCACGATTTCATCTGTAGTTGAAGTATTTTTTGACATAAATAAACTTGTAGTTTATCCAAAAACGAGACGATTGGTACAACTTGACTATGAACTAAGCTATTGAGTTTCTGGAGTGCCGCAGAGTTACTGCCATCTTAAGCTTATGTTCTTACTTAACTTTTTTTAAAACTCTCTTTATCATTTCTTGGGTAGTAAGTGTCTCATCATACACTTCTTCAAGCAGCGGATAGAGCTTTAGCTCTTCAAATCCAAGCGCTAGCAAAGCTTCTTTAAGCTCTGACTTCTTAGGTGAGAGCTCACCCAGCTCCAGCTCGCGAAGTGTGCCTAGCTTAGTAGTTAGCTCGATTATAATTTTCTGAGCTAGCTTTTTACCCACCCTAGATACAGATGTAAAAAGACCTACATTGGCCTCGCGAACAGCCTGACTAATTTGATTTGGTGAAAACTGTAAAATAGTTAGAGCAGTCTTAGGTCCTACACCGGAAACACTTAGCAAGAGCATGAATAGTTCTTTTTCTTTTTTAGTTTCGAAGCCATAAAGTTCAAATAAATCTTCTCTGATGTGCGAGTGAATAAAAAGTTCTAGTTGAGTCTTGGAGCTACTGCTTGAGAGACAGGCTTGAGTAACGTACACCCCGTAGCCTACTCCAGTTGTCAAGATAATTAGTTGCTTGTCGTCTAGAATTGGTTTACCAGAAAGATATGAAATCATTGTCACAATGTACCACAGGCTAGGACTGCGGGTGAGCAGAAATTTTGAGTAGCGATAGCTAAAAAAAACTATCTAGAAAGTGCCTGAGTAAGACAGATGCCCACAGCATCGGTCACATCGTCAAGCAGTTTTTTGGTCACAGACTTGAGTTCAGGCAGTTGGAGAAAAACCATCTTTTGAACTGCTTGCTTATCTGCTGTCCCGTAGCCCGTCACGCCTTGTTTCACTTGAAGCGGAGTGTACTCCATCACCTCTATTCCATGAGTAAGCATGCACGAAATTATCAACCCCCTGGCTTCAGAAACTCTCATGGCAGTTTTTTGGTTTTTTTCAAAAAAAAGTGACTCAATGGCGCCCTGAGTAGGCTGATATTTACAGATGACTGTGTCTAGTTCAGCATATATTTGACTGTATCTCTTGAATATATGATCCTTGGCCGATGTTTGAACACAGCCGTAGCCTAGTAAATCAAGTGATCCAGAGCGATTTTTCCTGCCTACGGCCCAACCCACTCTATCGTAACCAGGATCTATTCCTAGGACGATTGGCGAGTAATTTTCTGGCCTTTGATTCGATGCGGAGTTAGCAGGCAGTGTCATAAAAATAAAGCCTTCAAATTGTTTTGACAAAACTAAAGCAAATTTTTAGTATTTACTTAGTTCTCTGCAACTTTTTGCAGGGTCTCAAGAATAATTTCAGCAGTTTTATCCCAACTAAACTTCTTGAGCTGTTCCCGTGCTTTTTTATGTAAGGTAGCTCTCTCCTTAGCTTTAAGTCCAGTTGCTTCTCTAAGACCTATCAAAATACTTTTGGGCTTTAGCGGATCAACATAGATTCCAGCTTGACCTACTACCTCTGGTAAACTAGTAGTTTGGGACACGACTGGGATGCTGCCGTACTGAAGTGCTTCCAGAGCAGGTATTCCAAATCCTTCGTACAGTCCTATCAAGACACTACAAATACAGCTCTCGTAGAGGGCCTGTTTTTCTTTTTCTTCTATAAAACCAGTTAAGATAATTTTATTTCTAACTGGGGACGACTCAATCCTCTCTATGATGCTCTCGCACAGCCAACCCTTTCTTCCTGCCAAAACTAATTGTGTTTCCTTGGCGAGTGAGGTATCCACTTTTTTGCTCTGCTTGCTGGTAGCAACTTCTTGTTTAGTTAGGCTCTCAAAGGCATCAACTAGTCTAATGATATTTTTGCGAGGTTGAATAGTGCCCACAAAAAGAATAAAAGGCTGACGGATGTTGAATTTGCTGAGTACTTCAAGCCTGGATTTTTCAGTAATTTTAGACGCAGGCTTGCTAATTGCCGGGTAGGCAACCACTACATCTGATATTTTTTTATCGTATGTCTTGATAACTTGAGATCTAGTGTGATTGCTGATAGCGATAATCTTTTTGGCTCCAAGGACACTGTAGCTGGTCCAAGCTCGAAGCTGATAGACATCCTTGGGCAAGAACTGCTCTGGATACTGTAAGAAGGCTAGGTCCATAACGCTGGAAACGTAGGGAATCAAACAAATGCGTGGAGCGTAGTGCCCTGGAGTAAAAAACACATGGTATTTATTTTTGTGAATGAATAAGTGCAGTGGGAGTGCCCATTGAGTCCAGAGGAACTTGGGTCCAAGAACTCGATACTGCCAGTTCTTGCTTGCACTCGGCATGTCACTCACAGCTGGTCGAGCTAGCAAGACTGTAACTTTGAGCTCTGTTTGATTCCTAATAATTTTTTCAACTGCAGTTAGGACTTCGTAAGCATAAACATTGCTGCCCACACGTGATAAAACATTGGCTTCATTGCCATCTATAGCGATTGAAAATGGAGTTGGGGCTTTTTTTTTCATAAATCTTGATTGAGTGCTAATCCAGATAGAACATCTTAATTTTATGAGCGATTTGCCAAACGATAAATTTGGGCCGTTTGGGTCGCTGCTCTGTCCCAACTGAAGAGCTGGCCTCTTAGAATCATGCGCTGAAGTCGATGACGTTGCGCATCTACATTTTCATTCAAAATGGTTTGTACTCCATGACTAATGCTATCTATGTCTAAGGGATTGACAAGTTCTGCAGCGTTGCCGGCTACTTCTGGCATAGAGGAAGTACTTGAAGTTACAACTGGAGTCCCAAAGTGAAAAGCTTCTAAAATGGGTAGTCCAAATCCTTCTGAGATGCTGGGGTAGAGCAAGACTTCAGCCTCGCTGTAGAGCACTACTAACTCCTTGTCAGTAACTTTTCCCAAAAATCGGGGCTTACTCAATTTTTTAAGTCGGGATAAATCAGATTTACCCAAAGTGCTTGATGTTATCCCGTCCCATCCTTGTTCACCAGCTACTACTAACTCGAAGTCATGAGCAAATGGCTGCCAGGCTTCAATGATTCGAAGGAGATTTTTTCTAGGTTCTCTAGTTCCTACAAAAAGTAAGAAGGGCTTCGTGACTTCAAGTTTATGCTTTATCTCTTCTATATCTTCTTCACTCAAACTACTTGCTAGCTCTAAAAATTCTTTAGGAAGAGCTTCATAGATAACGCTAACCCTGTCTGCAGGGAAGTTGAGTAGCTCAAGAACATCTCTGCGCGTAGCCTGACTCACGGCAATTATTTGAGCCTGAGCCTCACTCAATTTTTTCCATGATGACCTATGCATCTTTAGAACTTCTGCCTTTGCGGTCTCTGGATGTCTCAAAATTGCCAAGTCATGAATAGTAGAAACTAGCTTGAGCTTCTTGTCGGGCGGAGTAATCCAGTCCCAAGCATGAAAAACATCTAGGTCGGGGAGCTGAGAGCTAACTGGATTAAGGCCTAGATTATTCCAAAGAACTTCGGCAAGTTGCGCAGGCAGAGATTGAATTTTGACTCTTGAGATTGAGTCTCTAGGAGCTTGATTTTTAGGGAGTAGCTCAATAGCTTGTTGCTCAAGCCACTCTTTTTTTCTAAAACTATTGCCGTATAGATATAGACTCAAGTCCGGAATTTTGTTGAGTGAGCGCAGTAAGTTCGAGGTGTATCTGGAGACACCTCTTTGGTAAAGCAGCGAGGTGATATCTAGACCAACATTCATAATTTACTTCCGATCACAGTCGTAGTTCTTTGCCAAATCCTCACAAAACCTATCCCTGTTTGATCAATGTAATCCACTTCTACAAAGCCATACTCCTTGAGCTTGGCTGGTACTTTTCTTTCTGGGTCAGTCAAGTCTCTCAGGTAGTCTGGCAGCAAAATGTAGCTATAGTCATTGACTAGCTTTAGATGACTTAAGCTGGCTTCTGTAGTCTGAAGGACACCTGTAGAAATAGTACCAAACTCACCTCCATCGTACCACTCCCAGGGGGCAAAAGGCGCTGGAAAGGCAAAGACGAGGGCTGTTTGAGATCTAGGAAACCTAAGAACAATCTGCTCCCGAAGTGCCCGCCAGTTCTCTCGCTGCAGAGTGGGATCGAGATAGTACTTGAAAGTAGAGGCAAGATTGACAGCTAGCATTACTCCAACCAGGGTCGACGCGATGATCAAGTAGATGCGACTTGAACGACTGCGCTGCTTCAAGTATTGATCAAGGAATGTATGGAACATGTAGCCTACTACTAAGTACAGTCCTGGGAGCAAGAACAAGACTCGCTTAGGCTGCAAGATTGGTAAAATCCAAGAGGCTAACCAAACTGTAGTCAGAGGAAGTGCTAGCCAGAAAAATAAGATATTGAAAAGCTGATTGTGAGTTGTCTGTAGGTCTTTCCAGTATGACGTCAGACCTAATCTGAGAGTAAGAAAGATAAGTGCTACCAAGATAAGTATTGAGGGGATGGCGTACCAGATATTTAGCTCAAGATTGAGCACACCAAAAATAAATTTACCTAAAATAAGTGCCAACGACTTGAGTTGTGAAAAACCTACCACCTCTCCCCAACCAGGCAAGGATGAGCTTAGATTAAGCCCTGCCTTCAGTTGCGTAGCTAGGATCAGCACTCCAGGAATAAACGCGACTAGAGTCATCAGCAGAGAGTTGAGCATGGCAGGCAGACTTTTTTTAGCTTTAAACAAAGTAAGACTCAACTGTCCTAAAGTCACAAAAGGATACAGATACGTTGAGTAGATACCACCGATACTGCAGAGAGTGAAGAGCTGCCAACTTTTTTGATCAGATAAGCTATTTTCAGTTTTTGAGTGAGGTGCCTCAAGAATTTTATGCAAAAAATACCACGACCAGACTGCAAACATGGCACTCAGCGAGTAAGGCCTTAACTCTTGAGAGTAAAAGATGTGAAACGAAGATGTGGATAGAAGTAAGGCTGCTGTGATCCCTGATGTGGTGCCACCTATCTTTTTTCCTAGTAGGTACACACCCAGGATGGTGATTACTCCTGGCACTAGAGCTCCCCAAGTGCGTAGCCACCACTCTTGTCTGCTTATAAGCATTGCGAAGTGAGTTATCAGGTGAAGAAGGGGTGGCTGAAAGTCGTCCTTGATATCTAGCTGCTGCGAGAGTGGTCTAGCGCTCTCCAGAGCCTGAGCAGCTTCATCGAGCCAAAAAGAACCATCTAGGAGGGGAAGCCTCAAGATAAAAGCAGCCACCAAAATTAGAACTAATGCTAGCAAGGAGCTTCTAGGCGTATTTACAAATTTGAGTTTCATATAAGAGTCACTCCCAATGATACAATGATCCTGTGCAAGATGAAAAAGGCAATCTCAATGGCTCTAAAGTTCTAGTCACTGGCGCAGCTGGCTTTGTTGGCTCACATTTGTGTGACCGATTTCTCAAGCTGGGCGCTCAGGTTACAGGTGTAGACAATCTCCTTACTGGCAAGCTTTCGAACATAGTCCACCTTCTCGACTCCTCTCACCCCCAGTCTCAGCTATTTAGTTTTATCAATGCTGATGTAACCAAAGATCCAGAAACTTACTTACCTGCTGATTACGTCCCAGACATCGTTCTTCATTTTGCCTCACCAGCTTCACCACCTAAGTATCAAGCACATCCAGTCGAAACATACCAGGTCAATGCTTTTGCCACGCATGAGCTGCTGAAGTTTCTAAAAAAAACTAATCCGAAGGCCGTTTTTGTATTTGCTTCGACATCTGAGTGCTATGGTGACCCTGCAGTGCATCCACAAGTGGAGAGCTATTGGGGCAATGTCAATCCCAATGGCCTGCGATCTTGCTACGATGAGTCCAAGCGTTTGGGAGAGACTATCTGTGGAGTTTTCTTTAGAACTTTTGGAATCGATACTCGGATTGTTAGAATTTTTAATACCTACGGCCCACGTCTAGATCTAGAAGATGGTCGTGTTATACCCAGCTTTATAAGCTCAGTGCTAAGCTCTAAGCCTTTGCGAGTCTACGGTGATGGCTCTCAGACACGTTCTTACTGCTATGTAGATGACTTGGTGGAGGGAGTGGCGCGAATGACCACAACGCCAGGCTTGGGTGGTGAGACAGTGAACCTGGGTAATCCAGAGGAGTTCACGATTCTTGAGACAGTTGAGTGCCTGAAGTCACTTCTTCCCAAACAAAATCTTGAGGTCACTCATCACCCGCTGCCCCAAGATGACCCAAGGCGTCGCTGTCCAGATATCGCTAAAGCTCGTAATCTACTTAGCTGGGAACCTAAAGTATCTTTCAAAGATGGTTTGAAGAGAACTTTGGATTACTACTTAGCTCACTAATATCTTTTGAGGCTTAAGAGAGTCGCGTCTGTTAAACCACAGCGCAAGTCCCACTGAAAAGAACAACAAAAATAATTTACTTGCTAATCTCACCCAAGCAGTTGCTGATAAGCCAAATGTAGGCAGAAAAATGACGTTACCCAAAACTACTATTACTAGCTGTATGGCGCCAGAGATCGAGAAGTACCAGTTGGACTCAAAACTATAAAAAAGTGCAATCCAGGGAGCTGTGGCTATCATCACAAATGATGAGGCAATTAAGATAAGAAGCTGTGGCAGAGCCTCGTTATACGCAGGACCAATGCTCAGATTGATCAAGAGACCTGTGAAGGGCACAAAGCCCACAAAGCCCAGGATTGATAAGAGAGAGATCAGAGCTGCTTTTTTGATAAAAGACTCACGGTGACTTTTAGAGCTATATCTAGCAACTCTAGCATTGAGAACATTGCCTAGCGAGAAGGCTACCAGAGAGAGAACCATAGCTATCTTCATCACCCCACTGTAGAGACCAGCTTCATAGGTAGTTAAGTACTTTTGAATAAACAGTGGATCAAGATTCTCGATTAGACCTGCAGCAATGAAAGCAATACTCGAGTGTTTGGCCATTCCCAAAATAGTGCTTTTGTTAACTGCAGTGATTTTGTTTGTATATGTCAACCACTTAGGAGTCATAAAGCTACTAAATAAAACTGGAAAAAGCGGTGCAATCACATAGCACACAAAAGCAAAAATTGAGGAAGTACTTGAAGACAAAACCATAATCAGGGCAGATATAAATTTAAAAGAAGCCTGGAGCAAGTTGGCGAGTACAGATCTGGTAAATAAGTGAAGCGACTGCAGAATGTAGAGCAACTGCTCATACAAGACTGTGCCAAAGAAGAGAGTGAAAGCAAGAGATAGAACTGTGTAGTTGTGAAAATCTAGTAGGTTAGCAATCTGTCCTATAAATAGGAAACATAAAACTAAGGCTGCGCCTGCCAGAGCAAGCTTGCGCGACAAGATGTAGGAGAAAACTTGCCTGGTTTGATCTTTATCCTTCTCACCCGCTGAGTACTTGAGGGCTGAAGAAGTCAGACCAGCGTCACTAATCCGAGTCAGAATCAAGACAATAGCAAAACCAATACTAAACTCACCAAACCTGGACGGACCCAAAAGCCTCGAGAAAATTATTAAGGCAACGGCAGATATGCCTGCAGCAGCCACATCACCTAGGACAGCTAGGGCTGACTGCTTGAGGCCTTGGGAGGTTTGAGCTGATGACAATAGAGAGTGAAGGAGAGATCTTAATAATTTCATTGTATTTTGTTTACTATTTCTAGCTGCCAAAATTTAGAGTAATAATTTAATTGTAGTACAAAAGTCTTTTGCAAGCAGAACAAAATATCTATCACTATGTCTGACAATTCAGAGCTACAGATACGTAGACGCTGTCTCAAGTAATGGCCTACATCTATCGTACTCTGTTTCTGGAACACCAACTCATAATCCAGGACAAGAATCATTTTTTGGTAGATTAAAGGTAGAGAGGGCAGATGAAATTTATGAGTTGGATACAGCTGAAGAGGTAGAAAGATTTGTAAA
>CAYUQY010000010.1:0-44565 GCA_964447075.1 uncultured Pseudomonadales bacterium
CTCCAGTTGGGGAGGCATGAGTTGCCACCAGTACATGTTGCAGTAGGTGAGCAGGTATTGTTACAGGAGATGGTGCCAGGAGTAGGAGTAGGCGTCGGCGTAGGAGTAGGATCAGCCACACCATCACAGGTTAGGTCGTATGGGTAGGTAGCAGATCTACACACATTAGTCCAGACTGGTTGGCCATTAGTATCATTAAATGAAGCATTGCGAATATAACCAGTACAGCTAGCGGCTGTGTTACTAGTACACATCCATAGTCCTTGAATCAGCTGCTGGTTGTTGGGAGCTAGGTACTCACCAGTAGCTGCACCTCTTACGGTACCTGCTCCAAGTCCGACTCCAGACAAGGTGAGAGACTCAATGGTCCAAGTATTGGGCCAGGCAATCGTTTTACTTCCTAAAGCTCCTGAAATTGGACCAACTCTAGTGTAGGCAGTACAGGTATTACCTGTAGAGCCAGTACATAGCCAGACTGCAGCCTTGGCAGCTGAGCCATTCGAGTACACCAATACATCAGCTGATGAAATAGCACCTACATCTACAGGTAAGTTAGATGAAATAAAAGAGCCAGGTCCATTCCAAACTCTGGGTAAACTAGTAGCTGGATCGGTAAATTGTGGAGTGCCGTTGGCATCTAGAGCACCCGCTGCATTGACGAGAGGAATTGATCTCCAGTAGCCAGTACAACCGTCATGAGTGGTGCCTGTACATAACCAGAGACCTTGATTAAATGAGGTATTACCTGGAATGTAGGTTGAAGATAATGAAGTAATAGCACCTTGGTATCCAGCAGGTAGACCAATTCCAGATAATAGAGATGGAGTAGTGTTCCACGCAGGAGCTGCAGACCAGTTAGGTATACCATTAACTACCGGGATAACTCTAAAGTATCCAGAGCAACTAGCAGCAGTATTACCAGTACACATCCAGACACTTTGCTGAGCACCACTGGGAAGAATGTTGAGCGCTTGAGCTGTGATAGCACCTTTGTCAGTTGGTAATCCAGTAGCAGCAACAGTGATAGTTCTCCAGTCGGCTAGGCAAGTGAGTCCACTTGAACATGAAGCAGTTGTTGTACAGGTGTTATTACAGGTGATGGTACCTGTGCCGGTAGAAGGAGATGGACTTGAAGAAACTTCGATCATATTGTAGAAGCTTGTGTACATGACTAAAAGCTGATCATCCGGAGGCGTAGAACCTGCAATTATGGCAGTAGACAGAGCATTGTTAAATTCAAGAGAAATCGTACCAACAGACTGAGGTGTAAAAACTAAGTTGAAAAAAACTTCATTAGCTGAGAATGGTGTACCTGCTTGTTTCATCGCTACAATTTGAATTCTGTGACCACCAGTCACCGAGCTGATGACTTGGGTAAGAAGCGGGTAATCTGCAGTTGCTCGCACCACAGGTGTTGAGAATTGGGCATCTGAAGTTATAGTAAAGTCAAGTCGTACGTCATCTATAAGAGCGCCTTGAGTGTTAAGTGTAAAAGCTATGGCATTCTCTTCATTAAGATGAAGGTTATTGTCAGCATAAGGACCTGCATGGAACGCAGTCACTGTTCCTCCTGGACCTGCAGCCTGCTGTCTAATATCTTGAGACTGTGTAGAAAGGTAAAGTGCAATACCTCCACCCACCATAGCAACGACAAGTAAAACTAAAATAATTATCGTCTTGAGAGAGATGCCAGACTTCTTTTTACCCCCAAAAGTAGAGCCACCCAGACCACCGCCCAACCCAAACTGTGGAGATCGTGGCAGCCCAGCAGCAGGAGTCACAGGGAACTGTGAAGAAGGAGTGATAGGTGATGTCGAGTAGGCGTTCATATTTTGTTACAACTTAGCTTAGCATTTATAGAGGTTCATACGCTTGACAAGTAGCTGGAGAAGTCGCAGTAGGACCTACGGTACAGATACGACACTGCACTTTGTAGTTCCCAGGAGCTGAAGGCACAACATAAGCAGCTGAAGTATTACCAGTAGCAGTGGCAATCGCTTGGGTAGATCCATCAGGTGCTGCCACTCTGAACTCATATCTACTCGCACCAGTCACCTGTCCACAAGTGAAAGTGACGCTAGCTCCAGGAGTGGGAGTGCCATTGGTAGTGATGTTGAGACAGACAGGAGCGACCACATCAGTCACTGTGCCTGACAATTTACAAGCAGCAGCGTTGGCACAGAGATAACGAGGAGGTCCATCGACACAGTCAGCTCGGCATTCAGCGATGCCATCGTTCCAGACTCGGCCGTAGACTGTGAGAGGACCGATGTCACCAGCATCTGGGGTCCAGGTAAAGTTATAAGTTCCAGCAGCTGTAATAGCTATATTACCAGGATCTACATAAGGTATGAGATTATTGGAGCAGACATCTCGATAGGCATTAATAGCAAAAGCACTTGGAGCTACTCCGCCTGGAGTGCCTGCTACAGTGATAGCAAAAGTCACAGGTACACCCACTTGGAGATTGTTGAGATCTGAAGTAGTGGTGAGACTAGTACAGTTTGGAACAGTATCTGGGCTGCAAGTGGCACTAGTAGGATTGGAAGTCAGACGACAGCGTAATATCCCACTCACGTTTTGACAAGTTTGGTTGGTGGCAGCGCAGCCTACCGCAGTCGTACACACTTCATTACATGCTGGTAGTGTTGTAGTAGGAGTACAAGTAGGGCTAGTTAGATTGGAGGTCAGACGACACCTCATACCATCTGCTGCTGTCTGAGTGCAGGATTGATTTGAAGCTGCGCAACCAATGGCGGTGGTACAAGTTTCGTTACAGTTTGGCTGTCCGCCACCTCCGCCTCCAGGAGAAGCAGAAGGAGAAGCAGAAGGTGAGGCAGATGGTGAGGCAGATGGGGTGTAGCAGCTGGGGTTGGAGGCGATGGAGATGAAGCACAAACCACTTCCATCTGGATTTTGACCTGCATCAATTTGTTGAGTGCCGCAGAATCCAGAAGCAAAAGTTTGTGAGCCTGCAGCAGCGGAACCAAAGTAAGTAAAGTCTGTGCCAGCTGGTGGCCATCCTGCATATGGTGGACAACCTGAAGTCATGTTAAAGGCATTACCACATTTGTGAAGTACGACACCAGTATCATCATTTCTGGTTAAAGTAGTACCGTTATTTGTGATGGTGGCAAAATTAGTACATGCCTGTCCACCAATTGTGCCACCACCACAGTTAGCTCCAAGAGGAATATAACCATTGTGCGTAGGATCTGTATAAATGGCACAAATACCAAGTCCTGGACAAATACAGCCATCCGGATCATCACAAAGTGTGCTGCAAGTTCCAGGGCAGTCAGTGGCGTCTCTGACATTTGTTCGTGTACCAGATATGAGATTGTCACAAGTCCCATACTCTACATTTGCTTGCTGCCTCAGGTCTTGAGACTTTTGAGATAAATAAAGGGCAACTGCAAACCCTATCGCCATTAATATAACCACGCCTAAAGCTAAAATTCCCTTAGGTGATAGCTTTGGTTTATTTGCAGATGATGATCCTAGTGGAGGACGATTTCCAACATAGCCTGGAACTGACGTTACACTCGCATTGATAGACGATCCTGGCACTTGAGAATTATTACCTAGGATAGCAGGAGCACTAGGTATGGCAGGAAGTATTGTAACTGCTGAGGCAGTATTGGCTGTCTGTGGTGAATTTGGTACTACTGGAAAAGTTGAGATATTCATACAAGAAGCCATTATGACAAGACACGCGATGAATTATGATAGAGTACAGAAAGTTCTCAGGTCAATAGGTAAAATTAATATGCCTGACATTTGGTTTAGGATTCAGAAAATTTAAGACAGTTTTGAATATTATGATATATTCAGACATAGAAATGTTCATGATGTTGAGATCATGATGTTGAGATCATGATGATGGGAGATCATACCTGTTAATTATATTATGAAAAATGACGTACGACACAAAGAAAGCAAAAAAACCCTTAATTTACTACTAGCCCTGACTCAGAGAGAAATTAAAGTTAGATATAAACATGCAGCTATAGGGTTTCTATGGATCGTTATTAACCCAGTATTGCAAATGATTGCAATGGGAATTGTCTTTCATTTCTTTTTACACTTACAGATCAAAAACTACTTTTTGTACTTGCTGAATGGTTTACTACTATGGAACTATTTTGCACTTTCTCTTGCCAAAGTTACGCCGGCAATAGTATTCGAGCTACCGCTCATAGAGAAATCTAAATTTCCAAGAGAATTAATTATAATTTCTATTATTATAGCTAATTTATTTCATACGACTATTGCTTTTATACTTTTAGAGATATTATCTTTCTTTATAGCTGGAATAAACTTGATAGCTATTTTGACAACATTTTTAGTTATTTTATGGGTTACATTGATTTTAATTGGTTTGGGTCTATTGACTTCGGCATTAAACGTAAGATATAGAGATATCAATTTTATTACTCAGGCAATTTTGCCTATTTGGTTCTACGCTACTCCAATTATTTATTCCATAAATATGGTTCCTAACGAGTTTCACTTGGTCAAGTGGTTGAATCCGTTAACATCTCCATTTGGTTTACTGCACTCTTCCCTTGGTTGGGGAGAAGTACCTGAGATTAATTTAATTTTAAGTAATTTCGGATTAAGCTGCATAGTCTTATTACTTGGAATATGGATTTTTAAGCGAGAGTCACCATTTTTTGATGACTGGGTTTGATAAAAATAAGATATGATTTCTAGTCTTATGAGCAAGAATCCAGTGGCAATCAGGCTTTCAAAAGTTACTAAAACATATAGCTTTCGTCACCGTAAGCCAACCTTATCTGACTTATTCTTAAGTCGTCATAGGAACAAAACCTTTACAGCCCTGAGTAACTTAAATATAGTTATAAGAAAAGGTGAGAGAGTTGGAATAATTGGCAGAAATGGGTCTGGAAAAACTACAACCTTAAAGATATTAGCAGGTATTACCACACCAGATAGTGGTGATGTAAAAGTTCTTGGTAAGGTGGTATCACTCATAAGTTTAGACGCGGGATTTCATGCTGATCTATCAGGAAGAGATAACGTTCAGATCAATGGCATGTTGCTTGGAATGGACAAGAAAGAAATTTTGGCAGCAAGTGAATCTATATATAAGTTTGCAGACATAGGTGAGCATTTAGACGAGCCACTTTTCACATATTCACAAGGCATGAAGTTGCGCCTAGGTTTTTCAGTAGCTATTCATTCGCAGCCAGAGACACTGTTACTTGATGAGACTTTACTAGCAGGCGACATAGCATTTCAAATTAAAATAAAGCAGAAACTTCAAGTTCTTCTTGCCGAGGGAGTAACAGTGATTCTAGTTACCCATACCTTGAAAATAATAAAAGAAATTTGCAACAGAGTAGTTTGGCTAGAACGAGGTAGAGTGAGAAGAGATGGTGGTTTGGAGGTATTAGATGAGTATGAGAAATATTTCTACTGATGACTACTTAATATGCTAGCTTACTATCAATTAATCACCCATCTACTACAGCTTCTTTTTATTTATAGTGAAAAAAAACTACTAAGACTGGTAGACAAAAGATATATCAAAGGTGATAACTGGCATAATCTGGATGTAGCAGATGGTAATTGGGGATATGGATACTGGCACTACAGCATGATACGGATTCTCAAACCTAAGAATGTTCTATGCACTGGGAGCCGCTATGGGTTTATTCCGGTCGTGTGTGCTATTGCTTGTAAGAGAAATGGATTTGGAAAAGTGGATTTTGTCGATGCGGGATTTGATGAAAATGGAGTTACTAGACAAAGAAAACTGGCGTGGGGTGGGCTAGGGTTTTGGAGAACTGTCGACTTTAACCAGCACTTTGGAGCTTTTCTTGCTAATGATTATATTAAAACACACCTCATGACTACAAAGATGTTTAAGAAAAAATACCCTAACAAACTTTGGCAATATATTTACATCGATTCAGACCATTCATATAATGGAGTTAAGACCGATTTTTCCTTTTTTTGGCCATCATTATCAAGTGGAGGCATCATGACTTTTCATGACGTTCTTGCTAGTGACACACCAACTGTAAAATATGGCACTTCAATATTTTGGCAAGAACTAAAAAAAAGATTTAAGCAGTACATAGAAATTCCTGGAGACTTTGGATTAGGAGTCCTACAGAAAGAAAAGTAGCATATGAATAGTAAATTTCTTCAACATATGTCAGGATGTGAAAACGAAGACCTTTCACTAATTGATCTAGTTTTAAAATTTGAGAAGAAAAAAAAATTTCCTAAACATGTAATTCCACCTAAAGGTACTCCAGTCATTTTATTATTTTCAGGAGGTATTGACTCTACTGTGGCCTGGTTTATTCTTGCCAAGATCTATAAGCTGCAAGTATATCCATTATCAGTAGTTTTATCTGCCAATGATCAAGATAAAAGCACAATCCTCAAAGTAGCTCAAATAATGAAGAGTAAAATTGGTGAGGATTATCATGAGCCTTTCCTTATCAATAGAGACATACGTCCAAAGGAACTACAACTTTGCGAAAAAAAAGGTTTCCATCCATCCCAAGTACTGCAGTATTTCTCACCAGAATACGACGCCTCTACATATTTGCCAGGAGTATCTACACTTGTTTTTTTTGATGCCGTTTACTATAAGCACTGGCTATCTGCTAAGCACAACATCATCATCGATCACATATACTTAGGAATATTGGCTAGCGATGGAAAACTAATCCCTTGTCAAACTCTATCATTCATAACTTTAGGTAACTTGATGGTTAAATATCTATTCAATGATAAAAAACTTCTCTTATCATCAGTTTTTATAGAACTTGGAACAAATTCTTTAGTTGACAAGCAAGGAGTCATCAAGTTAGCTCACGAGTACGGTCTTCAGTTGAAAGAAACCCGTAGCTGCTATAAAAACTATCCACTCAACTGTGGAGAGTGCCTAGGCTGTAGATCGCGAATCCACTTTTTTAGATTGAGTGGAGTTCTAGATATGACTCTATACATGAATCAAGAGAGAGTTTTAAAGTACTTTTTTTCTCCAAGAATCTTTTTATCATTGACACGATTGAGATTAAAGTCTAGAGTACAATTACTACTAAATAAGGTAAGGATATCTTATGAAAAAATACGTAACACCATCAGAGACGACAGTATTACTTGAGGTTTTAGCCGTTGTGCCGGAGTGAGCTTAAAGAATAGAATAGTTCTAAATTGGATTATCTGGAATTATTATGATCAGGTACGGTCATACTGCTGGTCATGAATCAGTTCACGAAAAGTCGTTTTCAGATGGACTTTGTCTATACAGAAGTGGCGACAATTTTATTCTCAAGTTGAACAATGTTTCTGCGTTCCTGTGGCGATCTTTAAGACATCCACTTAGTGTTGATGACCTGTCAAAATTGGTTCTGAATGAGTACCAAGTGACTAAAGTTCAAGCTCTCAAGGATGTAAGTGATTTTGTCGCTCGTTTCGAGTCTTACAAATTAATTGAAAAAGAAGTTGCATAATCGTTTAATACATAAAAGTAGGAACCTTGGCTTTCTGACTTCTCCAATAAAATACTTTTCCGTAACAGGATTGATATCTGGACGGGAGTTATTGTCTCCTTGTGTGATTAAGGAGTAATTATTAACCTTTATTACTCTGTGCACTGCTAGTAGGTAAGAATTTACTTGAGCAAAAACAATAATGTCGTTCTTCCTTACCTCATTAAAGTTTGATCTCCTAACATTTATCTTTTGACCCCTCCTCAGAGTCGGAAGCATGCTATCACTTATCACTGTTTGACTTATCCATGAATCGATTGGTAGAGCTTGTAAAACTAAAAAAATTTCTCTAGAAGTCATAGTGCTTATAATAGTAGTAACTAAAAACTTTAAGAATAGAAAGTAGTCTTTTCTTAATGTTTGCATCTGTGATTGCTAAAACATAATCTTTAGCAAAGTTGTGCAGAGGTTGACTTTGAGACTCATTCAAACAATTTTCAATTAGTTTCATTTCTTTTCCTGACTTGAGGTATCTATAGAGGAGATATTTGAAAGAACTTCGACTTCGGTCAAGCATGTGAGTTACCTCTGAGCCCTTGCTCCCAATATAAATCACATCTTTGTTCACTAGTGAGCACCTAGTGGATAACTCAAAGTCTTCCCCAAATATAAAATCGTTTGAGTACTCTCTTCCAAGTTTTGGGTTGAAAATCTGCTTACCAACAATGTTTTTCTTCGATAATGAAAGATTGGCTGAAAAAAGTATTTGACCTAAAGACAGATGTTGATCAGATGAACCAAGTTGTTGATGAGCAAAGCACCAACTGTAGGTCTCAATAACGCCTTGGTTCTTAATTTCAGAGTTTATGAATGAGGATAAAATTCGTCCACCAATTAAAGCTGCATCTGGGTAATCATTCCAAGCATTATTGTATGACTTTAAAATGTCTGGGCTAACAGTGACATCATCGTCTAAGAAGAGTAGATGGTTATGACTTGAGAACTTTGCTCCTGCATTACGAGCAAAAGATACACTGTCAGCTTTAATTGTAATGATATGAAAGTACTTGCTCTTGTTTAGTTTTTTAAGCAAGACTTGTGGTATCTTTACTCTGCCTTTATCTACCACAATTACCTCATATATTCCTTTATAACTTATTTTTGAGATGGAATCTAACAACTCAACTAGCCTTGATGGCCTATCAGCAGTTATTACTATGATGCTAAATGAGTGAAAAAGAGAGTTATCTTGTTTGGGAGATAGTACGCATAACTCTTGATCAAGGAAAAATGCTTCCTGCTTCGTATTAGCATCAAGACTGAACTTCTTTGGATTTGAACATTTTATATTATTTGTAAGTAGAACAACTATATTTCTTTTCGGTCTAGTACTTACTACCAATATAGTTCTAAATCTTCCCAATAATTCATTGGAAATAAGATCTAGACAATCTTGTAAATAGTCACCCCAAAAATTAATCACCAATATCCCCTTTTCTTTGTGAATCAAACTTGCAGCATTTCTTAACATGCCTGGGGTTCTATAAACCTCAGGTGGTACATCAATAAAAATAAAGGAGTATTTAGTAGTAGTACTTTTGATAAATAGACTTGCGTCAGAGCAAATAAAATTTATACTTCCTGGCTTGGAAAGAAAATATTCTTGTGCCAAATTGATCATCTCTGGCACAATTTCCACAACATCAATTAATTTAGGTTGGAAGTGAGTAGCTATTTCTTCTGGTAAAGCACAGCCACCTACCCCTAAAAATAATACATTTTCCTCAAATATGTCCAATGACGCTTTAGGAAGCCAGTCAATCACTCTAGTATAAGCAAATAGGGATTTTCTACTTGACATTACTAATCCAGAATGGAAAAGATTGTCCTGTTTCAGTAGTCTGACATGTGATGACTCCAAAGGTTTAATGAAGTCGAGAATTCTTATATATTTTTTACCATTCTTCCAACTTGTATATATTTCAATATAAAAGCCATCTAGTATGAAATACTTCACAAAAATGAATAGGTAGAAGGAAGTTAGATAAGCTACTAAACTCCATAGCGATCTATCTGTGCTGATCGAGAGTACTAAAATCACCACACTGCCAGTGACTGCTCTCCAGATAATTTTTATCCTACCAATTGATGGAAAAATGTTGAAAAGTAGCATACTTTTTCTGGACAAGCATGGTTATTAAAAACTCATTCACTAATATGTGTTCTTTTGCAGGAGCCTTTAATTAATTTGTGGATCATTATTCTATGTAAATAAGTCTGACCATATTTTCATAGCCCTTTTTAAGTCATTAAAGTAGTTGATGTAGTTGGCAACCTTTAATTTAGACGCAAGTTCACGATAGGCTGCTGAAGCGCTTGTACTATCTAACTCTATTCTTTCTACAATTTGCCAGAGTTCTTCATTAGCACTAATTCCGAGAGCTTCCTTTTGCAAGTTTATAAATGGATTAGAGGCTTTAACATGTTCTACAAATGGCGACCCGCTGACTGCAGACCATTTGAGATGATCCATTATCTTTTTGGCAAAAATACCAGCCCAGATATCATCAAAGCGATCAAAACCCCACTTTGTTCCTTTGGCATCCTCGCCAGTGAGTGGAAAATACATCAGTGGAGTTAAGTCACGGCGGAACGCCATGTTCATAGAACACATAGGGAAGAAGGCACCGCTTGGGATAATTTGCAAGAAGTGTTCGGAGAACTGCGCTTTAAATTCAAGATGTTGTAGGTGGGTAGGTGCATCAAAGTCTAGTGAGTTAGTCCATAGTCCATGACTGAGCATGACTGGTTGCTGAGATCGATTTAGATAGGGCATGCCACGCGTATACACAAATCTTGCATCAGGATAAGTGTTCATCCAATTTGCTGGAACATTAAGACTAAGGTTGTAAGAGTGTTCTTCGATAAGATTATGGTCAGGCACTGGATAACAGTCGTCATCAAGAGTAACTACAATATCTGCACCCATGCGATAAGCCTGAAGAAAGCCATAGTTTCTAATTGCAGAAACCTTGCGAGGTACTATCCAGCTCGACTTCTTCAAATCTTGATCTATCTCTTTCCAGCTATAGTGGTGGATTTTTCTTCCAATCTTCACAGGAGTTGGTATTTCTTTTACTGGGTGATCTTCACATATGATCAGCGTGACATCACGAAACTGTTCTTGCCAATCTGACAAAAAATCAAGCGTTCTAATAGTAGGAATGACAACAAAAATTGAAGGTGTCATATTAAATAATTATATCAGTCTATTTTATCAATCTGCTCTAGAATTAAGCTAATTTTCTTTTCCCATGTTTGCGTCAAACAAAATTTCATTTGGCTCGAAATATCAATTTCTTTGAGAGGAAATTTTAGAAAGTTATCAATTGATTCTTCCCACTCCTTTAAGTTATTAGCAATTCTCACATAGGGCCGATACTCAGCAAAAGTTAGCTCATGGATCGGAGCAGACACCACAGGGAGACCAAAATAAAAATACTCAAAAACCTTCATAGGATGACAGTAACGATTAAAGAGCTCTTGAGTTTTGTAGGGAATGATCCCTACTGAGAACTTAGAGTATACCTCTGATAGCTGACTCCTATCACATGATCCAAATTTGACATTATCCATTCCTATTAGTGCTTCCCATTCTTTAAGCCACTCTTGACTAGATGATGGCTGGAAACTTCCCCAAAACCAAAATTCCCATTCAGGATGTAGATTTGCCAATTTAGTGACTAGGGAATAGTCAATTCTGTCATTAATACCTCCAGCAAAGCCAATGATTGGCTTGCTTGTGATAGGTCTTTTAGTCAAATTACCTCGTGTGAGTCTTCTAGCAAAAGCCGAAATGTCAAATCCCTGGGGAGCCAACAATACATTTTTATTATATTTAAACAGCTCATCTCTCAAGTAGTGTGAATTTGCTACCACAATATCTGCCTTCTGCGCTAGTGCTTTTTGGTGGAAGCTCATAATTTGTTTCTGTCTACCTTTAAGTGATCCAAGTAAGTTATCTACCTGATCAAAAACAATAACATGAGTAAATCTCTTCCACTTTGACACAATTTCGTTATAGTAAGGATGAAAGATCCAGGTAATTACTCTTAAGTTATGTACGGCGAGTCTCTGCCAACAAGAAAAAAAGAATAATAATGCCAAATTTAGGAGCAGATTAAAGTTCCGCACCGTCTCAAAGCGCTTAAAAGGAATCCAAAGTAGAGGCTCAAAGACTATGATTTGGGGACTAGGTTTAAAGAGTATCCTGTGACGATATCTTGATAATAAATACTCTTTAATAGATAGAGTATCATTCCAAATTAAGCAGACCACAAAACCTCTCTTTGATAATTCATAACATGTTTGCCTGACATAGTCTGCAGACGGATTCCACTTAGTGTCACTAAATACAAAGAAGTAATCTGATCTTACTTTTTTCATAACTGATTAAAAACACGCTGATACTCTTCATATGTTTTTTGAGCAGTTGTTTTCCATGAAAACCTTTTACTATTCTTGAGGCCAAGTGATGTATGTCTAGTCCTAAAAAAATCATCTCCATCTATCTTTTTCATTGCATGATAAATATCTATATAATTAAGGGGATTTACAAGAATCCCTGCTTTACCTGCAACTTCTTTCATAGCACCAAAATTAGATGTAATTACTGGGCACCCGCAAGCCATAGATTCGATGATAGGCATACCAAATCCTTCATAAAGTGAAGGATATATGAATGCTTTTGCGTTAGCATACTTTCTCGCTAGTTGATCATTTGATAGATTAAAGTGCATTTTGAGTCTATTGGATGGAATTTCTATTTGATTTAGAAGGCTGAGATATATTGACTCATATTTTTGTGAAGAAACGACAAGTTCTAAGCTGCACAGACCCTTACTTTGAAGGTACTTCTGAAAAGCAAAAAGTACATTCCTAATGTTCTTACGATCTCCAAAGTCACCCATTGCTAAAAAATAGTTAGATTTATTGCAAGCGTTGCGCGATGATTGATTGAATATATCAGAATTAACACCCAAAGGAACAGTTTTTACTCTAGACTTTAAATTGTGCCTCCGAAGATACTTCTCTGCTTCACTTTTGATATAATCTGTATCAGTAATAACAGTATTGGTGTATCTTAATACCCCATACCTAGAAACTTCACAGTTAAATCTGTTGAGACACCACCTACTTATCCATGGATAAGTCTGAGATAGCTGAGTGT
The DNA here is from genome assembly GCA_964447075.1 of uncultured Pseudomonadales bacterium. Taxonomy (GTDB): domain Bacteria; phylum Patescibacteriota; class Microgenomatia; order UBA1400; family PJMF01; genus CAYUQY01. The sequence continues at coordinate 12,709 of CAYUQY010000010.1, forward strand.
CATGAAGTGTTGTTATCACTTTAGGGTGGATAGGGAATATTGGACCAAATGGATCTAATAAGTGAAAGACATCTATTCCTAGATTCTGAACTGCCAATCTTAAAAAGAACTGTTTTTTGAAAATTGGAATTTTGTTAGACACAGACACCAGGCTAAAGTTTCCACTTGGAACTGTAATATCAGAGGGTCCAAATAGTATGAACTCATCGGGAGTGTTCAGCAAACTTAGTTGCTTAAGTAAATTTATTGCATAAACTTTAGTGCCACAACTTACGGGAATAGATAGGGCTGTGGCATCTATACCAATTCTCATATGGTTGCATTATATTATGGTTTTAATAATTTCAAGCTGATTCTCAGACCTAAAAATATCACAGAGCAATAATTTCATCTTTCTAGCAATGTGTTTCAACTCGCGCGTAGTAAGTTGTAGTAAAGCTGAGCAGATTTTCTCCATCCATTCTCTGACTTTGCTCTGACATGCCTCTTTGGAGCTAGAATAATCTTCATTAATTGATTCTTGAAAGAGTGGTAACTATCTCTGTCAAAAACTAGATGTGATGAACCTAGGCGCTGATCATAAAAATCAGATGAGAGCAAACAGCTAGTTCCTAGAGCCGTAGCTTCCCAAGCTACTAGTGGGTTGCCTTCTACCGATGATGGAATAATAAGAGCATGAGCATTCCTAATAATATCTGTTTTTCTTCTACCGAACATTGATGGTAACCAATGAATTCGTGAGTTACACATTGCCAATTTGCGCATATTAATTTCATATGAAGGTGTATTTCCATTCTTTCCAACTACTGCTAAATCCACCTCACAACTGGTGTCAGATATAGATAATTCATATAATGCCTGAATAAGCCATTCAAGTCTCTTTTCAGGTACAATACGCCCTAGGAATAGTAAGTACTTTTTGCCCTTCAGGTTAATATTAATCTGCGATTGATCACTTGATTCTCCAGATTTAATGTGTAAGAAGTCAACTCCAGGTGAAGCGACACGACATCTTACATTGTGATGCTGTAGCAGTAGAGAACTTAGTTTCTTGGAAACTGCGATGAAGGTGAATGGAAGCAAAAAAATTATCTTGGCTACTAGGTGAAAAATTGCCCTGCCCCAATAAGGCCACTTCGTCCTCTTCCAGTCTTGTGAGTGAACTGTGATCAAAATTCTTTTTCTAGCTAGCCAAGGTATGAAGCAGAATGAACTACAACCAATTCCATGGTACCAGACTGTAGAACTATCTGAAAGTGCGGCACTAACCGAGCTTACAAAACTGTACCAGATGCTCTCTGAGAATTTACCCTTGGGAGAAAGTATTGATTTTAGCACTAGGCGATTATTGTTAATTTTTGGCAGTGTAGCTTTTGAAGAATATCCATGTTTTATATAAATAGTTATGAAGAAATTGGAGTTCAACTTCAACAAGCGTTCTACAATTTCAAAGGTGTAGCGCTCTACACCGCTAGTGCCTATAAAGTCTGGAGGATAAGATCTATTCCCAATAATGCTGATGTGATCTGAGCTGATCATGCTAATTAATTCTACTTTTGTTAGATTTGTCCATCTGATTCTTTACTATATTAATGATTTTACTTCTGAAATTACTTGCCTTGAAGAGCGATACGTGCTTTATGCAGTCGTGTGATCTAATACTTGAGGATGCAAGTTTATCTATTCCTTTTTTAAGGCTTTGGATAGTAAGCTGATCAAAAAGAACTCCTGTTTTTCCGTCATCGACGGTTTCTGGCGAACCACCACTTCTGTATGCAACCACAGGAATGCCGTACGACTGTGCTTCTACTGTGGTTAGGCCAAAGTCCTCATCCTCAGAACAGACTATTAAAGCTTTTACCTGAGAATAAATATCTGGCATCCCATCGTCTGGAACTTGACCAGTGAACACAACTGTAGATCCTGCAAGTTTCTCCAACTTTGCCAATTCTGGCCCATCTCCAACTACTAATAAAGGAAATTTGAATTTATTACAAGCATTAATTATCAAATCAATATTTTTTTGTTTCACAAGTCTTGAATGAGACAGGTAGTAATTACCAGTATTTTTCTTCCTAACCTTTGGCCATTTGACAGGTGGGTATATTACCGTACTAGTTAAATGGTAATAGTGAAGAATGCGCTTCTGTACCTCTTTAGAGCAAGCTATCAAAACATCGGGTTGATGGGCAGAAAATTGATCAATTCTTCTCATGAATGAAAAGAAAGGATAGAGGATAACTCTCCATAATGCTGACTTTACAAAGTACAGCTCATTTCTTTCCTGATAAAGGTATTTGGGAGGTGTATACACATATGACAAGTGAATTGCAGACTTACTCTTTTTAACAATCTTAGAGTTATATGAGTGTGATGACGAGATAATTAAGTCATATTCATCAAGATTCAATCTCCTGAAGTATATCCATGAAAATACTTTTAAGACTGAAAACCATGAATTCAATCGATGTAAGTTTGGAAATCTTTGAAAAAATGAGCTATGAATTTTCTTATTGCCAAAATGTTTTTTAACAAGCTTATCCTGATCACTATAGAAAAAAGTAAAAAGATCAGCCGAGGGGTAAATTTTAAAAATTTCTAAAAGGGTTCTTTCAGACCCTCCGAATGCTAGGAGAATATCGTGAACGATAGCAACTTTATGAGGATACTTCAAGGTTAGCTCCTATTTATGTAAGTGATCTACTTATATAATCATCTCAAGAACTTCTCAAATTCTATACTTTCATTGACATGAGTCTACCTAATCTCCAATCTATACTTATAGTGATGTTAGTTGCTACCTTCGTTTTATTGAGCATTTTTGGTGAGTCATCAGAAATATTCTTAATAATAGGGCTAGTATTAATAGCCTTTTTACTTTTCAAAAAAAACATAGTTAGAAAAGAAACAGATACTTATAATCCAGGTTTGTGTTACGCAAGTGTAGGATTTGTTCTTTGGACATGGGCGTCAATATTCTGGAGTGTAAGTATTCCATCAAGTATCAGCCGAGCTGTTTTCTTAACTTTTGGTATAATATTTTATTGGTTCTTTAAGTTATATCTAAATAGGATTCTTACTCTTGTCAGCTTTCAGTCTTTTATTTTGGCATTTAGTGTTTTTTTGGTCTTACTTCAAATAATCACTGGGTATAATACACTATCTGTAGGTGTTAATAATTTTAATTCATTAATTTCATCAGGCTTTGGCCACAGTCATGTTGCTTCATTTTATTTAGTTAGCTTACCTTTTTCGCTACTTTTACTAAAAAAAAATCTTAAGCTTGGCGTTTTTATCACAAGTACAATATTCCTAGGTTTAGTTATAAGTTTTGGTAGAGTTGCTATCGCATTAGCTATTGGTGAATTACTTATTTTTTCTCTCTATTTTCATAAAGGATTTCAAGCTAAAGCAAAAAAAATATTATTTGCGTTTGTTTTTATATTTTCTACCTTCTTCTTTGTGCAAGTTTTTTTTACCTTGATACCCCAGTTTTCAAGAGGTGACAAATGTCTCATTCCACTCTTGAGTTCAAAAATCTGCAAGCCAATACTAGATGAATCAAGAATAGAGTACTGGTCGCAAGCTCTTAAGGCAATTAGTTCCAGACCACTGCTTGGATGGGGAGGTGGCACTTTTCCTATTCTTTCTAGAAAATTTAAATTTTCTATCACATCGTATACAGGCTACGCACATAATGATCTCTTACAGCTCACGAGTGAGTATGGCTTAGCTGGAACATTTTTACTATTAATGATGTTGTTACCAACATTGAAAGCTGTCATAGCGAGCCTTCGTCAAAAAATCGTCCTGAATAAGGATTTCATGAAATCAAACGAGCCTTACTATATTTGTCTAAGCTTGGGTTGGCTGTCTATTGTTGTGAACTCACTCTTTGATTACAGTCTGAATTTTTACTTGATTTGGGTTCTATTTATGATTATTAGCTCAATGCTTGTGAGAGAAAAAAGTGACTATCTTTGTGCAGATAAGTACCTACTGACCAGACTCATCTCAAGCAAGCACGCGTCACCTAAGCTCTGCCGAAAGATATATTTTGTTATAGTTAAAGACCAGATTACCTTTTTCAGTGTACCGATTATTGTTTTATCCTTTTTGTATGTCACTAGTTCGCTTATGTGGAGTCTGGGGTACTACGACTTGGCCGTTAAGGTGTTCCCATTAGTGAACAGGCGCGTTGAAGCAGCCTTGCAACACAAAATTCATGTTACTAGCGAAACCACTGGGATGATTAGAGCCCTTTACCGTTCTCATACTCCATACATGAGGTTAGTAAGTCAGAACAATGTTCTTTTTGATAAAAAGATTGATTTACAAGATGAGATTTTAAGTTGGGAACCATTAGATTTGAATACAAGGTTAAAAGCAATGCAAGGAAATATTATTGATAATAATACATCTGAATTACTAGTACATGTCGAATTTCTTACATCTCTGATTGATTCCAAAGATCAAGGTCAATTAAAATTTACATTGTCAAATCAAATCTTAGAAGAAATTATTGATTACGCAAATTTAATTGCAGATCATGATCAGCAAAAAGCCTTAGAGTTAACTTTGTTTGCATATAGAATTAACCCCTGGCTAGTGGATGATGTTCCCAGTGTATTCCTATATAAGCCACTTTCATTTTCAAAAGATAATATAGATAGAATCATAGGATTAAAAAACATACCTAGCGATCTTTGGAGATATGAAGACTCTTTGGGGCCATGGTACATACAGCGTGCAGTTCAAGATGCTAGAAGTGGAAATTGGTCAGTAGCTGCACATTATATTCACTGGGCGTTAAATACGTCAACAAAACATTCTGTAGCTGCGTGGGAGTCATTATCTGATATTTTTCATAAGCAATTAGATGAGTCTTTAAAGACTGGAAATTGTCCAAATGCTAAGAATCTGTTATCTTCGTGGAATCAAATCTTACTGGAGATTTCAGGTACAAAATCTGAAGATAGTAATATTGGACATTCAAGAGTGGGTAGACATAAAGTAACATACCAACCAGAATGGTGGCAAGATCTCAAGCTTAGATCAGAGGAATTTGACAAGAAATGTGATGGTGGGCGGAAACAAGTATCCTTGATGTAGAGAGTCAGTTAATTTCCAGTTAATCATTGACTGCAATTATAAAAGGATTCAAGCTAACACTGGGTAGAACTAGAGGTATAGTTTGACCAACTCTAAGTGGTAACTCATCTAGTATTATGATTTCTCCGTTGTATATTTTAGTTTGAACTGAAAGACCCAGTTTCACATCCTTGTAAAGTGGATCTTTCTTTAGTAGAAGATCACCTAAGGCTGTAATTACCACTTTTTCAGCAGGAACTACTTCTACATTCTTCACTTCTACTAGAATTACTCCGTTTGAATTTTTTACCGTATCACCTTTTGCTATAGTGTTGGCAATGTATGGATCCACATTCCTTTGGAGAACAGTAATTTCTGACATCAGTATCAAATCAGGAGATGAGTTTTGAGATCCTGGGAAATCTACCACCAATCCATCAAAGGTAATCTTAGAAAAACGAAATCTCATTGGAACACCATAGGCTAAAGATTTACCTCTTACAGCATATGCTTGAGTTCTAGAGTCATATGTAGTCTTAACTTTCAAATCCAGGTAAACGGTCTTATTAGAAGGTTTTTTTTCAGATCGACCATTATTGTCTACTGTAAGATCCCTAGATGTCTCAAAACTTTCTACTCCAGTAATTTCACTGATAACATTCCCTAGCGAATCCTTCTCGACATCACCAACCTCAAATTGGCGCGCATACCAACTTGCGGGGGAATTTCTCGCAGTGAGCACATCTTGATCAGTTACCTTCACTTTTATGTTGATGGTTGATGCTTTTCTACTAAAGAATAAAAATAGAAAAACTGAAGAAAATATAATTATAGACACAAGCATCACATCCACTAGCTTTAGATGCTGTACAAAACTAACAATCTTAGTTTTAGTATTTATTGTCATTTTCAAGGAGATTATACTGATGTACAAGACCAAATCCAAGTATGAGACCTAAGTAGGCAAACTCTATATTACCTGCCATTGCTAAAAACAGCCAATAAATCAAAAAAGTAATAGTAGCAGTTAAAAACGACGTATCTACTTTTCTAAAGAAGCTTTGCCGCAATAGTATCACAAATGGGAGTAGTACAAATCCAAGTCCTATCACTCCAACTTCTAAAGCTAGTTGCAGATAAGCCAAATGTACAGGAAATGGGAAAATTCTCATGGTCCCATCTGGGAAAAGGTTAAACAATGTGTACTCATTTGTACCAACTCCATATCCCAGCCAAAAGCTTTGACTCAGGGCTTGAACTCCCTCACTAATAAGCTGAGAGCGAATTGGCCCACCAGCTCCCTCAAAAAAAAAGTTAACACTCAGTAAAATTCTTGGAATGATTGATGGAGCGGCTACGAGCATCATGAGTATGAAGCTCATTACTATCTTTCTGTCACTAGACACCTTAATTAAAAACTTATTTATTAATCCCCTGTATTTTTTATACCATATTAAACTACATAAAGATAAGGCTATCCAAATTGATCGACAAAGGCTAAGAATAGTAGTTATACAACCAATAAAAAGAAGTAAAGTTAACAATTTTGATTTCCTATGTACGACATAGGGTACTGCTAGGTTGAGTAGTATGCACATAATAAGTGCATATTGATTATCATATCTAAAAGTCCCGGCAACACGAAAAACAGCATTATTTTCATCCAGTCCGGTGGCAAATCTGCTGTAGCCTGACTCTATGGGAAGATTAAGATAGGACTGTACAAAATACTGGCTTACACCAACTACAGACTGTAGAAAGATTGTGGCTAGAATAGAAATATAAACTAACTTGAACTTAAGGGGGTATAGAATCCTGACTCCCAATATGCACAAAGAAAAAATGTACATCTGACAATACTGTACCATCCAAACGGCAGAGAGAATTGGAAATGGTGATGATTGATTGGAAATAATCGCGGCTGACACAAAACCAAGCCAGCTTATAATAATTATTCTGAACCAGATGAAATCTGTAAATTTCTTTACTAATTTACTCCTGACAATACTAGTGATCAAAATATAAAAACTAACAGCTTCAAAAATATTTGCTATATTGAGTCCATATCCCATGCTCATTCCACCCTTATAGAGGGGTTCTAGCATTTCGCTGCCAGAGAATAATTCTAAATGATAGTATTTCTGAGGACTTAATAAACATAAACTTAAAATAGAAGTAAGCACAAAACTGAGGAAGAGGTTGCGTATCTTAAACCAAATTAAGTAGACGACACAGAGCAATATAAATGTAAAAATCTTCATTTCATGTATGAAACCGCTAAGACTTAAAACAAAAAAAGATACGAATATAAACCAGACATATCTTTCTTCTGAGGACCATATGTAAGATTGAATTGATTTAACAAAGTTAAATATTGTCATTTTTATATAACTTTGTAGCTTATTTAAATACATGTACAATCGTTGACCATAATCTTTTGAACCATATCTCTATTACAGTCTCAAGCACAAGTCTTAAATCATTAGTAACTGATCCAAATTTGATAGTTTTGACTTCAAGACTGCGCCAAATCTTAAGAGACTTATGCTTACTAGGATGGATTGACCATGCTGAAATAATTCCAGGTTTTACTAAGTATCTGAAGTCCCAGTATTTTGAGAGCAATTTAGATTGGTTGACAGGAAGAGGTCTTGGTCCAATCAAGCTCATTTCATTTTTTAAAATATTAATTATTTGGGGAAGTTCATCTAATCCAGTGGAAGATAGCCATTTGCCAAATTTTGTGTATCGAGGATCATTGGCAATTTTAAACATTGGAAATGCAGCTTCATTTATTTTGGTTAGCGATCTCATTTCATATTTTTTTTCTTTTCTCATTGTCCGAAATTTCCACATTCTAAATGTTCTTTTAAGATATCCAGATCTTTCTTGAATAAAAAAAACTGGCCAACCAGAATCCCATAAAGTGCAGATGCTGATAACAATCCAGAGAGGCCAAGTGATAGCTACGGCAGAAACAGCAAAAGTAAGATCAAAAAATCTCTTTTTAAAACTGAGAAAGTACAGATGAGGTTGAATCTTGGTCATACAAAGACCAGGCATTCTATCTTACTCACTCTTCATCTGACAAGTATGCCACCAGTCTCTGACTACTTACGCTAACTATAGTACCAAGCAGTATGAAGGCGAATCCAAAACCTAGGAGCAAATAAGTCATACCCACAGATCCAGAAACTGGTCGAGCGCTTTTGGTGGAAGGCATGCCAGTCGTACCACTGCTGGTCGCAGTAGCTGAGGCACTAGCACTTGGACTGGGTGATCGGTAAGGATTGCCACTTCCAAAAGGACTAGGTGAGGTAGAGGCTAGCGCTAGCTGCGACTCGACGGTAAAGGTCTTAGTCTCGATAATTTCTTCGCCTGTGCGTGGATCGTTATACTTTATAGTTATGGTGTGCTCACCTGGTGAGAGATTCTTCTTCATCTCTTCGAGGTTGATCTGAAAACCACCGTCAGCATCTGTTGTCGCGGTAGTGGTGATAGCTTCATCGGAGTGAATCTCGATAGTGAGCTTGGTATTAGGCGGTGCCTGACCCATAATGATAGGCTGAGTAGTGTTGACGATCTGGACCTCATCTACAGTGGTGTTGACTGTCATGGCAATAGGCTGCATAGACTGACCCACAGCAGAGTCGGAAGCAGTTGGAGACAAGAGTAAATCAGCCAGTGATGGTTCTTGGATTACTTCTCTCGCTGTCTCACCAAAAGACCCAGGCTGATTGAGGAGTGATCCTGGAGCAGATGATGAAGTCGCAGTATTAATCTCAGATGCTGGCGAAGCTGGAACACTCTCAAAAATAGAAGTTTCTCCCATAACTCTAACTTTACTTGGATCTTCTACAATCGCTTCAGCTACGACAGGAGTGGAGTCACTCTGTCCCAGAGTGAGAGCTTGAGCATTGATTACATCCGCAAGAGAGATAGCTGAACTCAAGGTCAACTCGGCGCTTTCTCCTTGAACCAGAACTTGGAGTTGATCACTTGGAGACCACTCGATGTGTTTACCATTTGTCTTGGAGATAAAGTTGGAAAGCGAGATAGACCAGCTGCCTGAACTTTTGACATAAGTAGAGAGCTCCTGAGCGTTAGGAAAAGAAAGGTACACGAGAGCGCCTTGAGCAGGAGCTGAAGTAGATAGCTTCACCGTGCCGTAGGCAGTCTTGGATGGGCCGGCTCCAGCTAGTTTCTTGGCAGTTTTAACTGAGAAAGGAAGACCATTATTGTCAAAGCGAGCATTTGAGGCTGTGCCCAGAGTAAAGTAGTAGGTTGTGTCAGCTTGTAAAAACTTGGCTGAGATGTGATGAGTGGTGTAACTACCTACTGAACCTGAGAGCTGATCTCTATCATCTGTGGATTGGGACTCCAGCTTCGACTCACTCACTCCGTACTTGATAAATCCAGATACGGCTTCATCAGTGACAAAAGAGACAGAAAAGCTACTGTCAGTAACATTGCTGATCTTGATGAGCTTGGGCGTAGTCTGTGGTGAGGCTCGTGGGGCAAACACTCCTGGACCTACGCCAACAAAAATAATCCCCACTACAAGACCAAACACCAAAATTCCTACACCTAGCAGAGTAGGAATGTTATGACTAAATAGTGATTTTTTCATGTATAAACACGCAACCAATTACGCAACTCTAACTGTAGGGGAATTTACGACAATATTCAACGCTAAAAAACTATATCAAAATGTCAGGCTGGATTAAGGCTGTCCAGAAAGATTTTGATCTGGTATTGTCTGATCTAGTTCCGATTGTGAACTGTTGATTTCGCCAAATCCTGTTGGCCCAGCCTCAGCGCCGACTTGCCCAGCCTCTCCAGCGCCGACTTGCCCAGCCTCAGCGCCGACTTGCCCAGCCTCTCCAGCGCCGACTTGCATATCATCACCTGTTTGAGATTTACCTCCATTTTCTTGAGTTGCAGTATCTGGTGTGAGAGTAGCAGTGTCTACTTTTCTTTTTGCCTCGATCCTGGAAACAACAGTGAGATCTATGTTGGGGTTGAGAGGTATGGCTAGCAGCTGGATATTATCTGGAAGCTTGGTCAGAGTCTGCGATCTGACGATAGAAAAAGCTAGCCACACTACTGCCGTCACAAAAAAGAAGATCAGCGTGTTGTAGAGAGCGCGTCTGTGTTTGAGCGACTCGATGGTTTGATGTGACTTCATTTTATTTTTTTATAAAAGTTATAAAACTTATTCTACAGGCGCAGTTTCTTGAGGGATAGTCTCCTGAGGCACAGCATCTTGAGAAAAGTACTGGACATTTACATTGAGTTGAGCTTGAAGTTCTTTCTTGCCAGAGCTTTCGATAAAAGAAAAAGAGATTGAGTCGACGACAAATAATCTACGTACTGAGCGTAGTTCCTCGATGTAGCGATGCATATCGTCAAATAAACCTGTAATCCTGACATTGAGCAGGATATTTTTGCGACTTTGGAAGAGCTGATTTTTGACAACATCTTCTGGGGGAACCTCTCTGGAATCGATGCCATGTAGAGTTACATTACTCTCTAGAGCCAGCTTTTCTAGCATCTTGAGTGCCTCAGAGAGCTGGGGAGCTGGCGGCAGGGCCTCGTCTAGGACGAGCATTCTTTGCTGATTTTCCTGATAAATATCCTGGACGGTGGAGAGTGAAGCTACTTTTTGACTTAACTGTTGATTGAGAATTTTTTTGTCTTCTATTTCTTTAATCAGCTCTGAAATAGTGATGAGTGTTGGTTTGACAGCCAGAGCTACCAAGAAGATCACAGCAAAAAGCGAGAAAAAAAGCTCGAGCGAAACACTAGCAACAGGTTTCTGGTAGAACTTGATGATCGTGGCAGCTAAGTTATTTTTTTGGTTCGACATTGTTCTTTATTTTTTCTGGTAATGAGATCAAATTAGCTTGAACTTTGAACGGTAAACCTGAAGTTTTTTGAAGTGTTCCGATGTCGATTGGACTCATCTCTACGTTAGCTAAATCAGGTGAAGTCTGCAGATTGCGTATAAAGCCATTGAGAATCTCTTGAGTGGTGGCTTTACCAGCAAATGAAACAGAGTTAGGCTGAATCGTCAATCTTTCCAAACGAATATCAGGAGGTATGACGCTGATTAGTTTTGGAAAAGCATCGGCAAGATTTGACTGAGTCTCTATCTGTGAGTACTGATCTATTTTCTGCTGGACTGATCTCACATTTGTTTCAAGATTACCGTAAGACTCAATGATTACTCTTTTTTGCAAAATAGAAGAGTTGAGATCTGTGATCTGTCTATCCAGTGTGAAACGGCTCCCAAAACAGACTACAACGATCAGCTCAGTGAAAATCACTAAGTAGCGACCTGCGGTTGTGGCCCATCGCAGCAGCTTGCCCATGGGAGTACTCAAAAAAGGATCTTTAGGAAGAAGGTTGATGGTGACTTGGGCAGACAACATGGAGTTTATCTTAACTCATTTTCACTACTACTTTCTAGGAGAACTTCTGGTGACTTATTTAGAATCTTGCGCCAGTTACCAAATTTATTGATGACACCTTGGAGGAGATGTAGCTCTCTGACATCAAAAAGGACTGAAAAATAAACATACACAACCAAACCGATAGTTGAGGTAGTGATGGTCAGAAGAACTAGCTCCACTGTCCTAGAAGTGTCAAAAACGATCTCATCCAAGATACGGAAAGGCAGGTAGAGAAAAACAGCCATGAGAAATGAGGCAGTGATCATTTTCAGCTGAGGGAACCAGAACATTTTGCTGAAAAAGCCTGAAATTTGACGACTAAGCATAAACACAAAGAGTATCGTCTCAACGATGTTGACGGTTGTGGTGGTGATAGCTATGCCGACTACTCCTGCCTTGAGCACGAAAACGCTAATCCAAGTCATGCAGAGATAGAGACCAACAGTAACTAGACTTATAAAGAAAGGTACTTGAGTATTTTTGAGTGCATAAAAGGCACGGATCAGCAGATGTACGACTGCTTGAAAAGCAATTGAAAGAGAAATAATTCCTACGACCAAAGCTGTAGTTTTGGTAGATTCCCAGGGAAAATTGCTCGTTCCATAGGCAATACGTACAATCGGCAAACGCAGGATAAGTAAAAGAACAGAGGCTGGAAAAGCAAAAAAAGCAATTTGATGAATAGACTGCAAAACTAAGTCACGAAAACCTGTTTGATCTTCCTTATGTGCTTCGTCCACCAAAAAAGGAAGAGTGGCCTGTCCAATCGGTGCCCCAAAAAATCGAATCGGCAGGGTAATAAGTGAACCAACTAAGTCCATAATAACTTTACTTAGATTGCCGATCGAAGTCGTAAAAAAGTTATTTGCCAAGTCCTGCAGTTGAGAGATACCTAGAGTGATAGTTCTGGGTGGAGCTAGGCGCATCAGTGGCTTGATGCCTGAGTGGTCGAACTTCAGAGTTGGCTGAAAACGAAAACCTAGCTTATAGACTGATGGCAGCTGAATAAACATGTGTAGAAAGGCGCCAAAAACTACACCAACACCTGTAGAGTAGATTCCAAGCGTAGAGTGAGTAAGCCAGACACCCATTACAATTCCTACGTTGTAGAGGATTGGGGATAGCGCTGGCAGAATAAACCTACGATAGGACTGCAACATACCAGTAAAAAAGTTGGAAATCGCGAAAAAGAACTGAGCAAAGAGCATTATTCTTGTTAGAGTTGCAGCAATCTGCACTTGCTCAGCTGTAAACTCACTACCAGTAGTAGCTCTTGTGATTGGTTCGGCAAAAATGAAAATCACGGTCGAGATGCAGAGAAAAATAAGCAGGAGCATCGTCATCATCTGATTGGTCATGCGAAAAGCTTCTTGATCAGAGTGTTTGCGGTATTGGCTAAATAGAGGAATAAAAGCTGCCGAGAGAGCTCCAAGCACAACCAGTTGGTAAATAGTATCGGGAATTTGGGATGCCACACTGTAGGCTTCATAGGCTTGACGAGACGCAGAAGTATCAAAAAAGAAGTCTAGTAAGAGCCTTCTACGCAAAAAACCTGAGCCTGCCGAAGCTATGCTGGCAGCAGTGATGACAGCTGCAGCAGATAGAATAGAGCCCTGCTGCTTCTCTAGCCAGTCGGTGTAAGACTGAAAAAACAGAGGTATTTTTTTGGGCAGGGAGAAGACCATGGGGGTAATTATAGGTAGTATTGAGTATGGGGACAACTCCAAATGCGCGCACGGCGCGTTTAGTGTTGACCTAGTGTTGGAAAGCACTTTTGATGATATGAATAGATAAAGGGAGAAATTGACCCATATCGCAATGTTCACTTAGAAATCCGCCATTCCGTGAGAGATATTTATGGATATGGAAAATGTTTGCACTTTTAACCTCTAGAGGGTACAATAAGCAACCTTATGCCAATCCTTCCTAACGCCAAAAAAGCCCTCCGAGTCGCCAAACGCAAAGCTCTAGTCAATCAGCCAGTGCGCTCTCGTCTCAAAACCATGGTTGAGGCAGCCAAGAAGTCACTCAAGTTAGAGAGTGTTTCGCTAGCATTTTCAGCAATAGATCGAGCTGTTAAGAAGAAGCTTATCCACAAGAACAAAGCCGCTAGAATGAAGAGCAATCTCAGCAAAAAGATGAGTAGTCAGGCCTCTCCTACAGATAAAACGGTTAAAGTTGCCAAAGAAGACAAGAGCCCCAAAAAAGTAAAAGTCGCCACTAAGTCAGCAAAATCCAGTAAACCAGCAAAATCCAGTAAGCCAGCAAAAGGCTAAACGAATGGAACCCTCCATCCGTAATTTTTCCATCATAGCTCACATCGACCACGGTAAGACCACCCTCACGGATCAGTTTTTGCGCCTGACCCAGACAGTTGCAGCTCGAAACTTGACTGAGCGCATGATGGACAGCAACCCTATCGAGAAGGAGCGCGGTATTACCATCAAGTTGGCACCAGTCAGGATGAAGTACGGAAACTACATTCTCAATCTGATAGATACTCCTGGACATGTTGACTTTGGCTACGAGGTAAGTCGCTCTCTTGCAGCCTGCGAAGGTGCAGTTCTGGTCATCGATGCCACCCAAGGAGTGCAAGCCCAGACGCTTTCTAACTTTGAAAAAGCGACAGCTCTAGGTCTAAAAGTTATTCCCATTATCAACAAGATCGATCTACCCTCAGCAGACATCGAACGTGTGACTCTAGAAGTAATGGAGGTATTTGGTGTCAAAGAAGAAGAAATCTTGGGTGTGTCTGCCAAGACTGGTCAAAACATTGAAAGCCTCCTCCAAAGAATTATTGACGTCGTGCCAGCTCCAAAAGTAGATAAAAAAGCTCCTCTTCGAGCCCTAGTTTTTACTTCTTACTACGATGTTCACAAAGGTGTGATTGCCTATGTGAGGGTAGTAGACGGCACTCTCGTCACTGGTCAAAAATTGGAGCTGATTGTGGCTCACACCTCACTCACCGCTACAGAAGTGGGAGTTTTTAGTCCGAACATGGAGCCAACGCTTCAGTTGGCGGCTGGAGAAGTAGGTTATATCTGTACCGGCCTCAAAGAAGTCGGACATGTCAAAGTAGGTGACACTCTTACTACTTCCAACTTTGTGGGTAAAGTGGAGTTACTTCCAGGCTACAAAGAACCACAGCCCATGGTCTACATGGAGCTCTATCCTATAGATGGTGATGACTTTATGTTGCTTACTGATGCCATGTCCAAACTTCATCTCAATGACGCAGCTTTGACCTACACAGGCACACACTCTGTTGCATTGGGAAATGGCTTGAGAGTGGGATTCTTAGGAATTTTGCATGCAGACATTGTCCGAGAAAGGCTAGAGAGAGAGTTCGAGCTTGAGCTTATCGCCACCTCACCATCAGTGACTTACAGAGTTATAAATACGGCTGGTGAACAGCTAGAGATCACCAACCCATCCCAATTACCTGACTCAGCTATGATCAGAGTGATCGAAGAGCCTATGACTCACGCCACTCTTCTGACGCCCAAAAATTTCCTAGGAGCAGTCATGCAGTTGGCAGAAGAGCATCGTGGCAAGTTGATCTCCATGGTTGAGATCGGTGAACGAGTCAAAGTCAGATATGACATTCCCTTGGCGGAAATAATTACTCAGTTTCACGACGACTTGAAGTCAGTTACATCTGGTTTTGGCTCACTGGAGTACGATGTATTTGGTTACCAGGCAGCCGATGTGGTGCGTGTCAGCATCATGGTCAATCATGAAAACATCGAGGCCCTCAGCTGTATGATGCCACGGGACGCAGCCGAGAGCAGAGCCCGTAGATTGGTGACAAGGCTCAAAGAAGTTATTCCTAAGCAGATGTTTGAGATACCGATTCAGGCAGCCATCGGGGGTAAAATTATCGCTCGCGAGACAGTTAGTGCTTATCGCAAAGATGTGACAGCCAAGCTCTATGGAGGTGATGTGACTAGACGCATGAAGCTTTTAAGTAAGCAAGCCAAAGGAAAGAAGAGGATGAAAAGCATGGGTAAAGTAGAGTTACCTCAGGAAGCATTTCTGGCTGTGTTGAAGCAGTAGGATGATATGGTTGAGTCCATAGCCGCGAAACTTGAGCCCCAACTATGCAGAAACTTGAGCCCCAGCTATCGTGAAGCAAAGTAAGGTATAATCTTTTTGATCTGTTAATCTATGCATAAAGCCACGGTTCCTCAAGACTCCAGCTCCAAGCGGCACAAAAGATCAGCTCATACTGAAGGAGAGATCGTTTCCCCTGACCAGGTGAGGCACTACTCTTCATTCCTCTCCAAATTTTCTCCATCTAGTAATCCCTTAGCTTGTTTTGCCCCACATCCCCTCAACACCAACTTTGAGAGCCAGCTAGAGGGTGAAACGATTATTTTACTAGTTCGCCCACATCCCCTCAGTCAGTTGAAAGTCATCTTAGTAGGCATAGTATTGTTGGCAGTACCCTTTTTACTGTCTTTCACGCCTTTTATGGCTTCTTTTCCGATTAGATTTAACTTGTTTTTCTTGTTAGGTTGGTACTTGATCTGTTTTGGCTATGTTCTGGAGTCTTTTCTCAACTGGTTTTTTAACGTAAATATCCTGACTGACGAGAGAGTGATTGATATTGATTTTGTCTCATTAATGTTTCAAGACGTGGCCACGACCAAGATCGATAGAATTGAGGATGTCACCTCTGTAACAGCTGGCACTTTAGGCTCTATCTTTGACTTTGGCTTGGTGCTGATCCAAACTGCTGGGGCCACTGATCAGCTCGAGTTTACCAATGTTCCATATCCAGCTCAGATCAATAAGCTGATCAATGAGTTGATTGTTGTTGAAGAAGAAGAAAAAGTAGGATTAATTGGGGAGGCCGTTCAATGATCATGTCACTTCTACAACTTACTGCAGTCAACGCCCTAGATTCATCTTTTTCAGGTACGGCTGTGTTTGAGGGTGGGCTTAAAATCATGTTTGTAATAGGTTTTGGCCTCTACAGTATTTTTGCATTCGTGGTGACACGTCAGGTCAGCAACATGAGACGCACTCTCTCCACCTCTGCTTCATTACCTATCAGACTGACAGGTTATATTCATCTCTTTACTTCAGTAATACTTTTTTTTGCTGCGCTTTTGATTTTGTAAAACTGTAATCTTTTCTGATGTTGTTAAATCAGCAGTTTTACTCAAGCGTGATACAATCCTGATCAATGCTGAAACTGCAGTTTGCTCCCTTGAGTGTTCGCCAAGATCCCGATTTTTTTCAAGCTCTGGAGCTTCACTCGTCCCACAAGGCTGTACTTTATGTCTGTTTGGAAGGCCTAGAGGCTCGAGAATTGGGTCTGCAGCTGACCTCCACTTTCCAGAACATAGCTAGTCTTGAAGCCCAAGACGTCCACCACTGGATAACTTCTCAAGTAGCATCTGTATCTGGAGAGACTCAGTTAAGTCTAGCCTTGATCACTCTTCCTCTTGAAGATCGATGTGTTTTGATTACCCTGCAGCTAGACATAAAGCTTGAGAGGCGAGGAGTTATCAAAAATATAATTTCTGGTGAGAGAGAAGTTGTTGTTCGTGAGGGAGCCTGTCATGAACTAGATGTGTTTCAGTTGATCTCAGATCAAGACGTCATTAAAATTCTCTGCATAAATGATAAAAAAACTGTGACTAAGAGCTGGAGTTTTGATTTTAATTTTATCAAGCAGATTTTCAGCTACTTTCAGATCTTGATCACAAAACTACTCAGAGCTGCTGGCCAGCTTCTACAGTCGGGGGTTCTGCAAGGCCTGAGAGAAGTATTTTCTCGTGATGTTTATGTTCGTCAGCGCTCGTCAAAAAATTTAGCTCGAGTTTTTTTACCCCTTGTGATCATCGTGGCTGTCGCCAGTTTTGTTTTCTTTACCCAAAAAAACATCCAGGATAAAAATCGACTAGATGCCTCTCGCGATCTAGTCCCCTTTGCCCTGCAAATTGAGAAGATAGCATCTGCCAGGGAGACATTTCCAGGGGAAAATAGAGCCAAAATTATAGAGCTGCAGCAGAAGTTATCACTTTTACGTTTTACCCATAGTAGTAATGAGATTTACCTTGCCTCAGCCGATGTACTCTTGGGTAGGAGTGCCAAAGCACTAACTGCTCTAGAAAAAAGCCAAGTGGAGGATCTCCCATTTCTAGATCTTAACAACTTTTCAGCTGGTTTTTTGGCATCTAAAATGTGCTTGACTCAAAACATGATAGCTCTAGTAGATGTATCTAGAAGAGATGTTTTACTCTTGAGTCGTGAGCCAAGTATTACTAAACAAGCCCAGTTCCATCTTGAGGACGTAGGCGAGGTGGCGTGCAGCTCAGATAGGATCTTTTTCGAGACTAAAGAAAGTTTTTTTATGTTAAGTGCAGATGGTCAACAACTTGAGACTATCGGCAAAAAGGATGTAAAAATTACTTCTTTGACCCAACTGCGATTTTTCTCGGACGCAGTTTATGGTTATGACTCTGTCACCAACCAAGTTCATCGCTGGCCAATGAACGATAAAGGTTCTCTACTAGAAAATAAGTCATGGCTCAAGGCAGCTCTGTCTGGAGTTGAGGCTGGAGTGAGTGGTCTGGCAATCGATGGTAAAGTCTGGATTGTGACTAAAACTGGACAACTACTTCAGTTCTCCAATGGTGCCCCTGTGCCTTTTTCAATCAAAGGCTTGCAGCAACTTTTCACATCGCAGCTTGGCTTATTTACCTCTGAAGATAGTGAGCTGCTGTATGTGCTTGAGTCAAGTAAAAATAGAGTCGTGCTCTTGACTAAAAATGGTGAGTTTCTCAGAGAGATTGAGAGCTCATTTTTTGCCTCAGCCTCAGTTATTCAGGCAGATGAACTAAATAAGAAGTTATTTGTTTTAAGCGGTTCACTTCTCTTTCAAGTAGAGCTCTAGCTTTAGACTCTCGACAAAATTTCAGAAATTGGAGGGTGGTAAGTCTGTTATTTTCAGATGTGGCAGCTATAATCCACCTTATATGATTTTATTGGAAAATAAAAAAGCTAGGTATGAGTATGAGATTCTAGAAACGTATCTAGCAGGAGTGGTTTTGACGGGGGGAGAAACCAAGTCTATTAGGCTAAAAAAAGGCTCACTTGTCGGTAGCTTCATCAAGTTGGTTGGACAAGAGGCAGTTTTGATCAATGTTCAAATTCCGCAGTATGTATTTGCCTCTCAACTAGACTACGATCCCAAGCGGACGCGCAAGCTCCTCCTCCATCGCAAAGAGTTGCTCTCGATTGGGGAAAAAATAAAGCAGAAAGGCATCACGCTTATACCCCTTGCGTTTGAGGCTGATGGGAAATATATTAAGTTACGCTTTGGAGCTGCTAGAGGAAAAAAACAGTACGAGAAGCGTCGTGAGACGCAAGAGAGAGACCTCAAACGCAAGCTTCAAAGGGAATTTAAAACTACTGTTAGGGTGTGAGATTTTTTAAGTATCTTGCCCCCCAACTTGAAGGAGTATCGTATGCCCAAACGAGTTTTCTGGCCAGTCTGCATGATTGTTATGGGTCTGATTTTCTTAGCTTCTAATCTTGGACTTTTGCCAAAAAGTTTCTGGAATCTTTGGCCATTGATACTAATAGTTGTAGGCATGGGCGCTCTAGTGACATCAGATAGAGATGAGTGGATGTACGAGCCTTCTTCATCTTCAACTTCATCTGAGCGCTCTCACTCAGCCAAAAAAGCCAAAAAAAGCTCTAGTTCTGCCAGAAGGAAGTAATTCATGAGTAGTCCTCGATTTTTCCAGATAGCCATAGATGGACCAGTGGCAGCTGGAAAAGGCACAGTTGCCAAGCTGACTGCTACCCGTTTGGGATTTCTCTATGTTGATACTGGGGCGATGTATCGAGCCGTGAGCTTGTTGGCTCTACGCCATAAGATCGATCCCTCTCTAGAATCAGCTGTCGTACCACTCCTAGCAAAAAGTGTTATAGAGCTGCGCACACCTCTTGAGTCTGAAAAAGATGGTAGGCTTTCTACTGTTCTACTTAATGGTGAAGATGTTTCGTGGCAGATACGTACACGAGAGGTCAGTAGTGCCTCGTCCAAGGTAGCCGTGCATCCTGCCGTGCGACAGTTCTTGGTAGAGCAACAACAAGCTATCGCCACTGGGACAGATGTAGTTATGGAGGGTCGGGACATCACCTACAGAGTTTTACCCAATGCCCAGCTCAAGATCTACCTGACAGCTTCTGAGGAAGTTAGAGCAGTTCGTCGTCAGCTACAGCTCCAAGAAAAAGGTGAGCACCACAGTCTCGAAGAGCTACGCGAAGAACTTAGAGCTAGAGACAAGCGTGACAAAGAGAGAACTACTGATCCGCTGCAGATTGTGGAAGGTGCTTGGGTGTTTGATACAAGTAACTTCGTTCTTGAGGAAGTAGTTGAGCAGATACTCCAAAAAGTTAAGACTTTAAGATGACACAAGTTGAAAAAGATATCGCCGCGGTAGAGAAGATCAAGAACGAAAGGCTGCTTAAAAAGGCTGAGTTAGTCTTCCAGAAGCGCCAGAAGTTAAAACAAGAACGTCAGGAAAGGCTGGTTGCACCAGTCATACTATTCTTGACACTTATTACTTGTGTAGTTCTGCTTATTTTTGCAAGGATGTAGCTTTGGGATGTTACACCCTCTTTCAGATACAGAATCTTGATTACTGAGAATGTAGTTTGAGTTTTTACCCTAGCTTCAAAGTCTAGGGGGTGGTCGCCCCATCTAGGATCATGTCTCTGCCATCTGGGTTTTCAGCGCCAGGAGAAGGTGGAGGTAAAAACTGGGCTGGATTGCAAGCCTTGGTAGGTTCTGTGCCTGGCATAAATAACTCCTCACGTATATTTGGACAGCCTCTGCAGGGCAAAGTACCCGTCCTGGCGCAGATTTTGACTTTGATAAAACCATCCGGCACTGAAAATTTGTGAGGGTTTTTTTCATCAAGTAGAGAGCGCATAATTTTATTCCAGATAGGAGAAGCACCAGTGATGCCCGAGGCTACATAGCTCATAGGCTTGTTGTCGTTGTTGCCTACCCAGACTGCCACCAGGCGATTGGTGGTGTAGCCGATGGTCCAGTTGTCCCTCAAGCTGTTGGTCGTGCCTGTCTTGACAGCCACTTGTTGTCCAGTGATGTTGAGGAGTGAGCGGGAACCAAAGACTGGCGATCGAGCTCGATTGTCAGAGAGGATGTCGGTAATTTGATAAGCAACTTTGGCGCTAAGGTTGTGTTGCTCTGGACAGCCTGAGAGTTCAAGAGCACAGCTGTTGTGATAGATAACTTTGGATTGAGAGTTTTTGACTTCAAGAATTGGATTTAACATAATTGTCTCTCCTTCATTGGCAAAAGTTCCGTAAATTTGTGACAACTCCGTCATCAGCACCTCGCCTCCACCCAAGGTGAGTGAAAGCCCTAAACGGCTTCGATCTCGCCAAGTGCTGACCCCCATACTTTCAGCCTTGTCGATCATGGCTGTCATGCCGATGCTAGCAAGAGTTTTGACAGCAGGAATGTTGTAAGAGGAAGCTAGAGATTCTCGCAGAGTCACTACCCCATGGAATCTACCGTCATAATTTTTGGGTCTATATGGCGGCGAGCCAACTATACTAAAGCTAGTGGGCTCATCAACGATGGTGGATGAGGGAGCTTTACCTTGTTCAAAAGAGATGGCGTAGGTGAGGGGCTTGATCGAGCTGCCAGGCTGGCGAGGTCTGAGCGTAACATTGACTTGGCCATCGTGAGCAAAGTCAAAAAAGTCTTTGCTTCCTACCATTGCCAGGACTTCTCCTGTCTGGGGATTGGTCACCAGAGCCGCACCGTTGGAGATGCGAAGTTTGGCCAGGGCAGTGACATCTGTGGTCACGATGTTTTGGACAGAGTCGTGCAGCTCTAGGTCTAGGGTGGTGCGAACTTCAAGTCCACCTTGGCTGACCATCTCTTCTGAGTACTGCTTGGCCAGGAGGCTTTTGACGTACATGACAAAGTGAGGGGCAAGAATCTGGGTCGTGTCAGAGTGTAGCTCAAGATTTACCTTTTTAGCTTCGTCTGCTTGAGCTGGCGAGATGTAGCCATCTTCTACCATTCGTTGCAAAACTTCTGCTTGTCTTTTAAAAGCAAACTCTGGATTGGGTCCAAAAGGTGAGTAGATAGATGGTGCAGCTGGCAAGCCTGCCAAAAATGAGCTTTGAGCCAGATTGAGTGAGCTAGCTGATCTCCCAAAATACTTCTGTGCTGCTTCCTCGACTCCGTAGGTAGAGCCACCGTAGGAAATTTCGTTGAAGTACATCTCCAAGATTTCTTCCTTCGTCCACTGTTGCTCGATTATGACAGCCAAGAGCAGCTCACGAATTTTGCGCTTAAATGTGCGCTCAGAATTTAGAAGTGTGTTTTTGATCAGTTGTTGAGTGATGGTAGAGCCACCTTGGAGAGTGGAGTCGTTAAAAGTGTTTATTTTGAGAGCTCGCAAAATTCCTTTGGCTGAAAAACCCATGTGCGTAAAGAACTCTTTATCTTCGATAGCAATCGTAGCGTTTATCATGTCCTGGCTGATTCTGGTGAGCGGAACTAGGGTTCTGTTTTCATCTTTGAAAATTCGATACAGCAACTTTCCATTGCGATCCAGAATCCTAGTAGTTAGTGGCTGCTTACGCGTGGTGAGCTGATCTAGAGAGGGCAAGTCCTTGAACACCACATCATAGGTAATGGCTGATGCTCCTAGAATCAAAAAGCTGGTAGTCAGTGAAAGTAAGATCGCTATCTTGTGGTGTCTAGCAATGTAGAAAAAAGGAAAAAAGATAAACAGTAAGATTTTCTTTACTACTCCCAAGATGCGTTTGACTCCTAGGTAGATGCGTCTAACACCTCGATGCAACTTGAGTCTGAACTTAAGTAGGGCAGCCCACAGAAATTTAGATCTTTTTACCCATGCCTTTTTCGAAGTTTTTTTTTGCCAGTTCTTCTTGATGACTTTGTTGATGTTGGAGTTACCGTTTTTGACGTTATGCGGCATTTTCCAGAGCTTTGTAGAACAGAGTTGAGCTAGATCAAGAATGGATTTAGTCAAGTTGACTAAAATTAGCAGTAGCTCTAACGTAGCTAGCTTGAGCTGAAAACTAGCCAGAAGAGCGACCTGCAGGACTGGCTTGAAAGATTCAAGCTGTACTCTAAATGAACTGGATAGGTTCAAGATGAATGATTTTATTTTCTTGAGTACAAGATTTGGCTGTTTTTTCTTGAGATTAAGCTTAGGTCTACGTCTGGACAGAGATTCTGACTCTAACTTGAGGGTGATTTTTTTAGGTTTTCTTTTTGCTTTGGACTCGAACACAACTACCTGCTTAGAAGGGTTAGCTAAGCTGATTTTTGAGCTCTGTTTTGAGACGCTTTTTGCAGATGTGGAGCCCCTTTTTGCCATAGGAGCGCATTTTACCATAACGTCCTATATAAAAATAGATAGGACTATCTCAAAAAACATCAATATTGCTGGAGGGTAGCACCTCAGAGCTTCTGGTGCAGCACTTCCCATAGCTCCCGACTATCACCTTCGTAGCCAAGAGCCCAGATGGCAACTCCACCTAGATCTAACTGATTGACCAGATCCAGCTTGTAAGATAAAGAACGCGAGTTTTCGTAGTAGATGACCCAGTTTTTGCCATCCTCTATGTATGTCACGTATGGAGACAGGGCAGCCTCATTCCAGTGCTCTTGTGCCTGCCACTTATCCTTATCACGCAGTAGAGCTTGAACTCTAGCTATGCTGGCTGTTGCGCCAGTGTTGGGGAATGTTTGCGAGAGAGGGTCTAGGGAAACTGTTTGCCACTCGTAGCCATAGAAAGGCACACCCAGGACGAGTTTTTCTTTGGGTATGTGTTTGAGAAAGCCTTCGAGGTGTGAGGTAACATCGCTGTCCCAATACTTCTTGCCCCCAAAAATAGGTGCGACAGGCCCAGCTTGAATTGAGGAGCGACGATGGAAGTCGTAGGCCATGATGATGAAGTGGTCTATGTGAGGCGCAAGGGCTGGCAAGTCCCAGATCAGTCGATTGTCGCTACCGCTAGCATAGAGATCGATACTCAGGTGGATAGATGGATACTTCTGATCAAGATGAGCTCTCAATTTTTGGACAAACTTGGTAAGTTGTTTTCTAATATCTCCTGAGATCTGACCGCCATACTCAATATCAAGATTGACGCCACCAAATGGATACGCCAAAAGTACCCCATCCAGCTCTGAGAGCAAGTGATTCTGGGCGTCTAGAGAGCCCAGAAAGAGGGATGTTTCATCAGCGTCAAACTGGGTAAGAACAATTTCTTTGAGTATGGGTGATTTTTGTTGATCAAGTTGAGACATCATCTCTGCAAATTCATCTGAGTCCATTCTTGAGTATCCTGGCTCAGCTACACCGTCTCTTTTGGTCAAAAGTGAGCCATCAGGGCCGATGCCTAGACTGAAGTAACCTAGATGGGAAAGCTCAGGTTGGAGCTTGGCCTTACTCAGATTCCAGTATGGCAAAAACCCATAAATAATCTTTGGCGAAGTTGTACTTTTAGCTGTCTTTCCAGATATAAAGCGGAAAACAGATTGGGAAGTAATCGGTGAGAGAACAGGATCGTCTCTAGAAATCCAGATCACTGCCGCAAGGACTAAAAACAGCAGACCACAGATCAAAAAGATAAGTCCCAAGAAGTTCTTTTTGACTGACATGAACTACCTTTCAAAGTATCAATTTGGGTTGGGGGCAGTCTCAGAATCTATAGTTCTACCTTGGAAAATAGGTTTTCCATTTTCTGGATTGGTTTGGGCGCAGTCCACACAGTAGTCAGGTGTCAAGGGATCACTCAAGACAGTTTTGATCAGTGGAACCAGTCCATCCGTGGATTCACCAGGTAGGGGTGGCTGACCTGTCTCAGGTCTGACCAAGATTTCTTTGGTGATAAGTCGAGATTTTGATGGAGAGGACTTACGCCAGAAGAGCTCAGGACCTCTGGTTTGGCAGTTACCTGAAAAATCTCCACCAATGATAGGTTTACCTGTAGCGGGATCGATCTGAGGAGCTGTTTTTTTGGCAGCTGACTGGGGTGGGAAGCCTGTTGCACAGACTTCAGCCGAAGCTACGTCTGAGGGTTTGTCTTGCCAAGTAGGTTCTTTATCTTTCAAGATGTAGCTCATGATGTCGTTGAAAATGGGGGCTGCCCCGGTGATACCAGAGACGAGATTGTTGTTCATGGGAGAGCCGTCGTTGTTGCCCACCCAGACGTCTACCAAGTACTCAGGTGTAAAACCAACTGTCCAGTTGTCTTTGAGATTATTGGTTGTCCCGGTCTTAGCACTTACAACTTGATCCTTGATGACTAATTTGGAGTGAGCCCCAAAGATGGGTGTTCTGGCCTTGTTGTCTTGCATGATGTGGGCTGTCAGGTAGGCTGGAGCTCTGTTGAGCACTCTTTCCAAATCATCACTCTGGACAATGCTTTCATCATCAGTCATTTCCTGGAGGGTGGCCTTGCGTGATTCTGGTGTGGAGACCTCGTATTTTTTACCTGTGTAGTCTTCTATCTTTAGGTATGGGGTGAGAGGTACTTTTACTCCCTGATTGGCAATAACTCCAAAAGCTTGAGCATGATCGATCATTCTTACTTCTCCGCCACCAAGTGTCAGAGCCAAGCCATAACGAGATGGATCTACCCAAGAGGTAATTCCAAGCTTGCGAGCTTGATCTATAAACTTTTCAAGGGTGACAATCTTGAGTCCTTTCACTGCTGGGATGTTAAGTGAGTTGGCTAGAGCAAATCTGACTGTGACTGCTCCATGGAAAGAACCGTCATAATTTCTGGGGCAGTATGGTTTTTGACCTGGAGAGGTGAAACAGGTAGGTACATCTAGAATGATACTGCCTGGATTGAGGACTTTGTTTTGAAAAGCTGTGGCATACATCAGGGGTTTGATAGAACTACCTGGCTGTCTCTCTGCTGTAGTTAGATTTACCTGTCCATCATTTTTGGTGTCAAAATAATCTGTCGAACCGATCATAGCGATTATCTCTCCTGTGTTGGGCTTGGTGACCAGAGCGGCCCCGTTGCCCACACGAGCTTTTTTAAGCTTTGAGACCTGGGCTGAGAGCGAAGCCTGAAGCGTGTTTTGAAGCTCTAGATCTAAGGTAGTAGTGACTCGCAAGCCACCACTCTCAACCATCTCCTCACCAAACTGTTGGTAGAGCAGATTTCTGACGTAGAAAACAAAGTGAGGAGCCTTGATGTCAGTTTTGGAGAGAGCAAACTGAAGAACTTCACTTTGAGCTGTTTCATACTGTTCTTGGGTAATAAATTTTTCTTCTAACATACGTCTCAAGACTTCCCGTTGTCTTTCTTTGGCCAAAGCAGGATTGGCAAAAGGTGAGTAAGTGCTGGGAGATTGGGGTAGTCCAGCTAAGAGTGCTGCCTCAGCAATGTTCAGATCTTTCGCGTGTTTTTTGAAGTACTTCTGGGCTGCTGACTCGATACCTACGGAGGTACCACCATACGAGATATAGTTGAGGTACATTTCAAGAATTTCATCCTTGGAGTAGATGAGCTCAGTCACAATAGAAAGGGCGATCTCTTTGAACTTGCGCTTTAGTGATCTCTCTGGAGTCAACAAAGCATTTTTAACAAGTTGTTGAGTGATTGTAGAGCCACCTTCTAGTCCTTGACCCTGGTAAGTGTTGCGCAAAGCTCTAGCCATACCTTGAACATCAAAACCAAAGTGTTCGTAAAAATTTTGATCTTCGATAGCAATTGAAGCTTGAAAAACGTGGGGAGGAAGTGTACTTATCTTGATTGGGATACGATTTTCATCCCCAAAAATCTCGTAGAGCAAGACATTATTTCGATCAAAGATTTGAGTGCTGACAGCAAAGTGATCTGCTCCAGTCAGTGTGGTGGGAGATGGCAGATCTCGCAAGATATAGAGCACGCCGCCCAATACAACAATAATTGTCAAAGTGAAAAGTACCATGATCAAGCGCATCAGGCCTAGTAAGATGCTGGCTACCCATGAGCGCTTGGGACGGACTACGATCATCTTTGGAGCAGGAGGATTTTTGGGAAGGGGATGGCTTTTAAGAGTTTTTCGACTGAAGATGCTGTGCCACAAATTTGATGGTAGATGACTGATTAGGCTGAGAGGCTGGTGTGAGATCTTCTTGATAGAAGAAGCTTTTTTGGAGTTGAGTTGTTTGTCTAGATTTTTTTCTGATGGTTTAAAAAAGGAAGGTCGAGACCAAGCGCCCAGGAAGAGTGAGCTCAACTTACCAGCAAAAGCAAAAAAAGTTTTCTTGGCGGCCTCAACTCTAGCAGGACCCTGTAGAGCACGCTTGACAGACTCGCCAGCCATAGACGAGTTGAAAGAGCTGTTTTTTTTATTCTTTAAAGGTGGTTTCATCTCTTTTCTGCTACACTTTCTATTATGCATGGATTTACAACTTTTTTCACCTCAGGCTGGTATTTATTCATGGATGACTACCAGCAAACTCAAGTCAGGACAGCTTTTGAGCTGATGGTTCGAGAGCAGCGCATGCACTCTAGTTTTGACGACTACTCATTTTTAGTTTTTCCTCTAGCCAAAGCATATGAGGGTTTTTTAAAAAAGTTTTTTTATACTCAAGGACTCATTCCTTACAAAATTTTTGAGAGTAAAAACTTCCGGATTGGAAGAGTTCTTAATCCTGATATTTATCCTGATAGACGTGACGAATTTTGGTTATATGATAGCTTATCTTTTCACTGCGGAAAAGAAAGAGCTGCCCAGGTGTGGCATGTTTGGCTAACGCACAGGAATCATGTTTTTCATGACTTCCCACACCATCGCCATTTTTTAAGTCTGGCTCAGGCAAGTAATGATCTCTTTGAAATAACACAGACCATGGACGCTATGATGAGGTGTCAATGGCAAAAGAAAGGAACATGATGAGTAGTGGCACTTCTACTTCACCCAAGTATCAAAACCTGACTATTTCTGGACTTCCAGGTAGCGGCTCGACGACACTTCTTAATTCACTCAAGGAAGCTCTTAAGTTTGAGGGTTGGAAAGGATTTAGTGGCGGTGAGTTTATGAGAGCTTATGCTGCTGAGCAGGGCTTGTTTGATAACAGTAATAAAGTTCATCACGATGCTACCGTCTATGGCGATGACTTTGATCTTCGAGTAGACATGGGCATGAGGGAGAAGCTTGCGACTCAAGATCACTGGATAATTGAGTCATGGCTGTCTGGATTTTTGGCTCAAGGAGTTCCTAGAGTCTTGAAAGTATTGATGATCTGTAGTGATGACTCGATTCGTATTGATCGAATTGTGAATAGAGATCTGATCGATGTAGCGCACGCCAAAGAGCACATCCATGGTAGAAAACTGAAAAATGAGCAAAAGTGGCGCCGGATGTATGAGAAGCAGTGGCAAGAGTGGGTGGTCAAGCCAGGGACTATGGAGGCCACAGCACCAATTGATTTTTGGGATCCAGCTCTCTATGATTTAGTCTTAGATACTTACTCCACCAATAGGATTGATTCATTAGCCAAGGTGATGCATGCCCTCCAACAGACATAAGTTAGATCATTTGGCCTTTGGACCTATGTTGTCGTTAGTGTTTCTATTGTGGATAGCCTACAGATTTTTGTTTCACTTTCCTACTTGGTTTGATGAGATTTTTGGCAAAGCCATTTTTTTTGGTTTACCTGTTTGGCTCTACCTCAGCTTCTCCAAGTTAGAGAGTATCAAAAATAGCTTTGAGCTGAGCAGGTTTCGGTCTGGTGTGATTCAGGGAGTTTTACTAGGTAGTATCTACGGTTTTGTCGCAATCCTTACACTTTTTATCAAAAAAGGCTTTACAGTCGAGGTGGCACCTTTGTTTAGTTCTGATTTGTTTTGGTGGCAGTTTTACTTGAGTCTCATGACTGGTTTTTGGGAGTCACTCTTTTTCTTTAGTTTTGTCATGACTATTGTCCAGGCTAAGTACACCAAGTTGACCCTTCTGAAACAAGTTCTAGTAGTAGTTTTGGTGTTTGTAGTTTTCCACTTACCAAGTGTTTTCTTGCGATACTCTGTACCATCCTTAGCAGGTCAAGTGTTGCTTCTGGCAGTTTTTGCAGCTGGACAGGCAGCTATTTTTGCTAAGACACACAATGTCTATACTTTGGCTATTTCTCACGCCTTTTGGGGCATGGTTTTACTGACTTATAGCATAGCCTACGGTGGCTAGTTGACCTACGGTGGCTAGTTGACCTGCCGTGGCCTAATAACCTGCTATAATGACCCTTCTCTTACATACCCTATGCATATACGTACCAAGTGGAGAGTCTTTCTTTCTCTTGGAGCTTTAGGCTTCGCTTCAACAGTTCTTGGGGTGTCACTGTTTTCTACTCACATGGCTTCAGCTGGTTTTACAGGTAATGTTCGTCAAGAACTTTCTTTTGATGAAGATATTATTCCTGGTCATGTTCTTTACCCTATAGTTATGACTATAGACCGGGTTCAGCTCGAGATAGCACCTCCTAGCGAAAAGCTGTTTCTCGAGGTAGAGTACGCAGATCGACGCTTGGCTTACGCCAAGCTTTTGCTCGAACAGGATCGCAGCGACATTGCCCTAACTACAGTCACAAAGGCAGAGAAATACCTCCAACAGGCAGCGAGAAGCGCCATGGTTCAAGACACAGCTAAGCCTGTCAAACTGTACATCATACGAGCTATGCAGTACCATCAAAAAGTGATCCCTACCTTAGCTTCAAAGTTCAACGATCCACAGCGAGCTATACTAGATAAGATCTCGGCGGAAAACCTCGAGATTATCACCCTTCTTCAGACGGGAATTTAAGTTTCACTTCTGGCATTTTTGAGGCAGAATTTTCTGACTTAATTTGATTGATTCTGTTATATTGACCCTTGCCGTCTTTTATGAGAATCTTTTCCTCCCAAAAAAGGACAGCTTTTTGGAGTTAAAGGTTTAGTTTTAATCATTTTGAAGAGTATCTTGTCCAACCTTGCCTGCCCGGCGAAAGGTTTGTTTTTATGCCTACACAAGCTACTTTGCCCAAGAAGCAGATGAAGTTCACGGTGCGTACCTTGACTAAAGGCCTAGGAGAAGCTGTAGCCAAAAGAACTATCTTGCGGACAGATAAAAATGGCAAGCTTGAGAGTTGGTCTGATGTTGCTGATCGAGTAGCAATGGGCAACTCTCTCCTTATCCCTTCCGATGAAAAAAAACACCGTAAAGATGAGTACGAACTACTTAAGAAACACATAACCAATGCCTCTATTCTGATGAGCGGTCGCCATCTTCAGCACGGTGACAGCTCCCAACCGGACAGGAACATGGAGGTTTTTACCAACTGTAGTACTGCTTCTACTTCGTATATTCTGTTTTATCTTTTACTTAATGGCTCTGGTGTGGGCAGAAGTTACGATGATGATCTCATGGTAGTTGACTGGGACTGCATGCCGATCGTTCGCTGCGTGCTTGATGATACGCATGCTGATTTTGTCTGGGGTGAGATGGAGAGTACACGAGATGCTAGACACAAGTACGACAAGGCTTATTGGTTTGAGGTACCAGATACTCGTGAAGGCTGGGCTGAGATAGTTGAGAAGATCGAGACCATGGCTTACGTCAAGAAGTACAAGGATGATACTTTGATTATAGATTTCTCCAAGGTGCGAGCTAAAGGTACTCTCATCAACGGCATGCAGAATAGACCTGCTTCAGGTCCTAAGCCCCTGATGCACGCTATTACCAAAGTTGCGTCTGTCAAGAATGCTGGTATGACGCCATGGCGACAAGCTATCTTTGTAGATCACTATTTATCAGAGTGTGTGTTGGTTGGTGGAGCACGACGAGCTGCCAGAATAGCGGTCAAGACTTGGACTGATCCAGAAATATTTGATTTTATCTCCATCAAACGAGGAGGCTTTTTGTGGTCAGCTAATAACTCTGTGGCTGTGGATGACAAGTTTTGGAAGCAAAAAAACAAGCATGCTCAAAGAGTCCTGGAAGCTGTCTTGGAAGCTAGCTATCACGACAAGACTGGTGAGCCAGGTTTTATCAACCAGCACAAGTTGGTGCAGAATGACGAAGGCTTTGATGGTTACTTCGATGGTAAGTTTGCCGAGAGTAGTAAGTACATTCCGTCCAAGAAAACTGAGAAAATGTTAGCAGAGATAGCCAAGCGCTCGGCCACCAAAGTTTTTACCCAGATCCCAAATCCATGTGGAGAGATCTCACTGCACATCTTGGGTGGCTACTGTGTGATCGGTGATATCGTACCTTACTTTGCGCCCACAATCGATGATGCCGAGGAGGCCTTTAGAGCAGTGGTGAGAGCTCTCATCAGAGTCAACACCATGGACTGTCTTTACAATCGTGAGGTCAATCGCACCAATAGAATTGGTGTAAGTATTACCGGTATTCACGAGTTTGCATGGAACAGTTTTGGCTATGGATATCGTGATCTTATCGACGAAGAGAAGTCCAAGGACTTCTGGATGACGATGGCGCGGTTTAAGCGAGCAGTTGTGGAAGAAGCTGAAGAGTACGCAAGTCGTCTGGGAGTCGTCACGCCTCACACCAACACCTGTGTCAAGCCATCAGGAACTATTTCCAAGCTTTTTGGACTGTCTGAAGGCGCTCATCTGCCAGCCATGCGTGAGTACCTGCGCTGGGTGCAGTTTAGATCTGATGATCCTCTTGTTAAACAGTACAGCAAGCTAGGTTACCCAGTTCGTGAGCTGAAGAGTTATCCGGGTACAACTGTGGTGGGATTTCCTACCCAGCCAGAGATCTGTAAGCTGGGTATGAATGGTCAGCTAGTTACAGCTGGTGAGGCTACGCCAGAAGAACAGTATAAGTGGTTGGTTTTGCTTGAAAAATACTGGATTGTAGGTGTAGATGAGCAAGGCGTTTCACTGAGTGAGGATACGGGCAACCAAGTTTCTTACACCTTGAAATATAATCCTGAGCTGGTCAGCTTCAAAGAGTTCAGTGAGATGGTGCGCAAGTATCAACCACTGGTCAAGTGTTGTGCTGTCATGCCTCAAATAGACTCGACAGCTTACGAGTATCAGCCAGAAGAGCCTGTCACGATCGGCGAGTTTATGAGAGTTATCCGTGAAGTTAGCGCTGATGAGGGTGTGATGGAGGACATTGATCTGGAGAACTTGAGATGCGCTAGCGGGGCATGTCCGATCTAAGGCAGCATAAATGATTATTCAAGCAGTACTTCCTCCGCTGCCTAGCACATTCTGAGAGTATTTTCAATTCTTGTCTAAATAAAATGTAGCTGAAAGAATT
>CAYUQY010000011.1:0-34361 GCA_964447075.1 uncultured Pseudomonadales bacterium
ACCCCTTTAAGAGTCTGTATTAGATCCACCGTTTGACTAATCTCAGTCAATACCTATCAGAATCATACAAATTGAGAATCGGATTGACAATTCGTCAAGGGTGGTTACTCTGTCATTATGCTTATCCAAAGGAGTCTAGAAAAAACTCACCAAGGCACTGGCAAAATTTCCTATCTTGGGTTTAATTGGCCACAGACATGGGAAGCTACATCTTATCTGGTTCACAAAATTTCTTATTAATGGAACACATCTCTCAATCTCTGGCTGGAAGAATTAACATCCAGACGCTGCTTCCAATGTCATACCAAGAAATATCTAAAGCTAAATTTTCTATAAAACAGTATTTTGAGTTTATTTTTAGAGGGCAGTACCCTCGGATGTACCAAAAACCAACATTAGAACCTCATGAGTTTTATAATAGCTACATGTCGTCTTATATTGAAAGAGATCTCAGGCAGCTGATCAACGTCACTGATTTAGCAACCTTTCAACGCTTCCTAAAATTGTGTGCTGGAAGAGTGGGTCAAGAAGTAAACTACTCTTCTCTCGCTCAAGATGCTGGCATAACTCATAACACTGCCAAGGCTTGGCTCTCAGTTTTAGAAACAAGCTTTATCATCTTCCAGCTGCAACCTTACTACAAAAATTTTAATAAACGACTCGTGAAATCAGCAAAGCTCTATTTCTATGACACTGGGTTAGCAACTTGGCTACTAAATATTGATGAAAAAGACCAACTTCAATCTCATTTTGCTATAGGTGGGTTGTTTGAAAACCTTATCATTTCAGAGTACTTGAAGAATCGATTTAATCGAGGCCAAAGACCAAAAGGATATTTTTGGAGAGATCAGCAACAAAAAGAAATCGATCTCATTCTTGATGAAAATGTCCCCACTGGCATTGAGATAAAAGCTGGAAAGACAATCTCATCAGATTACTTTAGTAATCTTCTATACTGGAATGACGTTGTAGATTCTAACCCGAAACTTAGAGTAATCTATGGAGGAGATTCATTTCAAGATAGATCTGGCATTCAAGTACTTCCTTGGACTAGAATGAATGAAGCTTGGAGTTAAGCTAGGAATACTAGCATAAAGAGTTTTAACACCCTCCCTGATCCGACCCAATGAAGAGACCATGTTGAAGCCATCTCGAGGAGAGTAGGATTGACCCCATTCCATAGAATGCTATAATGCAAGCAACACTCTCCCACAACAGCTTCGGCTCTTTGTGGGTTTTTTTGACCTCTCAGTGATACAATAGATCTATGTACAATTGGTCGACAAATACGAAAAGATTAGTGAATAATCCAGAGGAATTTCAAAAATTTAGACTCGAAAGCATGATTAATTTCGGACTAGATAATGAAAAGTTGTCCCTCAAGCTGTTAAAGAAATATTGGGATGTGCTCATAATTGATATTGATAAGAAAAATTACTTGTCAAAAATAGTATGGCCTCAATCCTAACCGTAAATCAGGCAAAAACACTACAGGCTATTGCAGCCACCCCTCTAGCAAAAGAATTCTATTTTTCAGGAGGTACTGCATTATCTCACTACTATCTACAACATCGCATTTCAGAGGACTTAGATTTTTTCAAAGAAGATGAGTTTAATATTCAGGGAGTCACTGCTGTCATCAAGCAACTCAAGTCGACGGTAGGTTTTGATAATTTTGACTTTCAAAGCAGTTTAAACCGTAATCTATATTTTCTTCGTTTTCGCGATCAAACTGTGTTGAAGCTAGAATTTACTTACTACCCATTCAAGCAAGTAGAGGCACCTAAAAACAAGGACGGTCTACATGTCGACAGTGTTCTAGATATTGCCACCAACAAACTCTTTACAATTGTTCAAAAACCTAGAGGACGTGATTACTACGACTTATATAGCATTATCAAAAAATACAGTTACTCAATACAAAAACTTCGCAAACTTGCCAAAGCAAAGTTTGACTGGCATATCGATCCATTAATGCTTGCCTCACAACTTAACAAAGTAACTTCCTTTCTGGATGACCCAATACTTAAGGATAAAAAAGGCATAGAAGAAATTCATAATTTTTTCAAACAAGAGGCCTTGAGTCTTGGTAATGAAATAGTTGATAACTAGCACCTATTCATGAAAAAAATCCCCAATGGTGTATGTGCTGGATGAAAAGTCATAACCAGGTTCTAACACCCTCCCGAACTCGACCCCATTCTCTCCCACAACAGCTTCGGCTCTTTGTGGGATTTTTTTTGACTCCTCAATGATCAAATAGATACATGTACAATTGGTCAACAAGTACGAAAAGATTAGTGAATAATCCAGAGGAATATCAAAATTTTCGACTTGAAAATATGACTTTATATCCCTGCGATGACCCGAGCCTACTCCCTCACTGAAAAATTATGGCTGTATCCTGGTAAAGCGGGTTGGTACTTCATCACTATTCCTCAAGGAGTTGCTAAGGAGATAGATTTCCGTTTTAGCCTGCAAAAAAGGGGTTGGGGCTCGATTCCAGTTAAAATTACAGTTGGTAAAACAACTTGGAGGACATCAATTTTTCCAGATAAAAAGACTAGCACCTACCTACTTCCCGTGAAAATGGAGATAAGAAAAAAAGAGCTACTTCATGAAAATAATTTGGTTTCTCTTACTTTAGAAATATCAAGTTAAAATATGGTCCCTTAACCATACTTAAGTTCAAGTATCTCTAGGTCACAGACCTATCAACTAGTTCTCACAGATCAGGGAAGTGAGTCCATGACAAGATCTATAACTGACAATCTAGAGCACAGTGGAGTAAACTTCTCAGCTTCTGACAAAGCCTCTCCCTGACAAAATTGCTACACAGAGTCCAAACATCTCTTAAAATGACGCCATCCGCTTATGCTAAGCTATACCCACACAACCTGTCCTGAAAAAAAGGTGGGGTTTGACATAAGTCATTCAAACAAAGATCAAAATGTCCAAAATCAGTAACTCAACATCACTTGCCCAAACACAGCCCTGCCTGGTTCGTCGCACTTTCGCATATCTAATCGACTTTGTTTTAGTTCTGATACTGGCAGTATTTGTAGCATCAGTGACAACTGGTATTGGCCAGGTCTCGATAGCCATTAATAATCAAAGCGATGTTTGGACATTCTCCTTTATAAACGGAAGTTATCTACTTCTCGTTTGGACTGCCTACTTCACTACACTTGAGTGTTGTTTCAAAGCTACACTTGGGAAAAAATTACTTGGCCTCAAGATTGTCACGGCTGAAGGAGTATCACCAAGCCTTGAACAACTTTTCAAAAGAAATATTTTTAAGACCTTCGAGTTCCTTACCCTCAATGCATCTTTAGTCCTAATAGATGAAAATAACCAGTCACTGTCTGACAAGTGGGCTGGCACTTTTGTGACCAGAAATCAAAATTTGGCTAAGACCAAATTATCAACTAAGAAAAACTCCCTTAGAAAGTTGCTTGGGGCAGTGATTCTTACCTTATGTCTATATTTCATCATTAATTTTCTGTACTTCTTACCTAAAATACTGACATTGAACCAACTCTCGACTCAAATCTCAAAACAATTAGAAGCTGATCTATTAAAGGGCGATATCTCTAGATTCGAACAAGAGTTATCCAAAAACTCCGGAATAAGCCAAAGCGAGCTTCGCCTTGTAACCTCTAAATATATTAAGTTAGCTGAGTCTGATGGTAACCTTACCCAAGATCTGCAAATCGCAACCAACTCTCGTTGGTCTTTTTCTAATGGCGATGCCGAGGTTTTGAGAGTAGGGGAGTACTACACTTTCAGACTTATATTCCGAAATATCGATGAGAAGTGGAATCTCATAGGACTCGGGATAAGTGACACTTAGTGTTAATAATTTACCCAATCTAATTAGCAATAACTCAGACTTGTTGCTCACCCTTCTCTCAAAATTTTCTTGATATAATCATCAGAGATGCTACTTCAGAAATCCCCATCACTCCCTCGCTCGCTCAGAATAGATGCCCTTAAAGTTATAGCTATGACTATGGTCCTAATGCTTCATACTATCTATAACTTTACCCTTCGTCCTGACTTCTTTGCAACCAAACTCTGGTTCATTATCGAGATAATTTCAGCCTTTTCTAAGCCGGCAGTTTTGATCTTCTTTATAATCAGCGGCTACTTATCGCTCACCAAGCAGACATCAATTCAAAAAAATGCTAGCAAACTTCTAAAAAGACTAGTAACTCCACTGATTTTCTTTAGTTCCTTAAGCCTTTTGTATCTTTACTACCAGTCCTGGTTAAGTCATGTCTATTTTTCGGAGTATTTATTTCTGCAGTTCAAAAGAATCACCGACTTTCCTAGCTCTACACTCTGGTTTCTAGAGGTTCTGGTCATTTTTACACTTCTTAATCCACTCTGGCAAAGCATTTTTTCCGATAATAAGAAAAAAGATCTAGCCATCTACTTAACCAAAATTACTTTTCTATTTATCCTGCTTTCACAATTTGAGTCAGTCATGACCCTGAAGGCCAGCTCTTACTTTAATCACCTGACTGGATGGCTAGGCTATATTGCTCTCTACTTCTATGGTGGACTGATTAGAAACAACTGGACGAGATCTTGGGACAAAATCCAAAGCCTCTCCCTGATCAGCGTAGGAGTCATAGCCACCATGATTGGCGACTATCTTACTTCGTACTCAAATCACCACACTCTTAACCTCCCCTTCATAGGCTTTGCCAATCTATTAAGCATTCCTGGGATTATGATTGCAGTAGGTGTCTTTAACTTAATTATTGGCTTCAGGATTAACAATAACACATTACTCCAGAACACTTTTCTAAGACAACTGATCCATCAGATCGCTACTCACTCATTTGGTATCTACCTCATCCACCCGCTGGTTATTAACTTTCTCTCAGACTTTGCCCAGTTCAGCTTCGACGAGCTGAGACTGAATGTATACGTCTATAACTTACTTAATTTTTCCCTAGTTTTTGGCATTAGCATGCTTCTGACCAACTTAATCAAAAGATCTAGATGGAGCAGGTGGTCGATAGGAGAGTAATGTGTCAGAATGATTCCTATTAATTAATTACTACTACCCATCCATGATCAAAAAAAATCAAAAAATTAAGTCTAAAAAAAATCTCTCGAACTCAAAACTAATCCTATTATTGGCTGGCATTGTTTTTGGTATTGGAAGTGTTACTGCCCTGCAGCAGATCAAAATTCTTGCCTCGGAGCCAAATGAAACCGATCCTTGTCTGAATAAGTCTCCTGCGCTACCAGCTTCATCTCCTGAACTGCTGGTTGATACAAATTTTGATTCAGCATTAACCTGGAGTCAAAAAGGTGGATATATCAATGATATTACCTGCCTTAACCCAACAAAAGTATTTGGCATAGTAGCTATCAAGTCAGAAGCTGATGCTATCAATGCGCTCAAGTTTGCAAAAGAACGCAAGCTAAAAGTCGCTATGGCTGGAGTCAAACACAGCATGGGAGGTCAGGCATTTGCTCCCAATGCCCTAATTCTGGACATGAGATCTTTTAACCAACTGCTAAATTTTGACGAAGCTGATCAAACTATCACCGTCCAACCTGGTATCACTTGGCATGATGTTCAAAATAAAATTCATCCTAAGTACTCAGTTATAGCCATGCAGTCCAGCGACATCTTCACAGTAGGTGGCTCCATCTCAGTCAATGCTCATGGTATGGACCACCATGCAGGATCGGTAGGTCGAAGCATCCAAAATCTCAAAGTTCTCACTGCAGATGGCAAAATTCAAGAGATATCTGCTACGCAAAACCCAGAGCTCTTCAGGCATGTGTTAGGAGGATACGGCTTGTTCGGTATAATTTTAGAAGCAAAAATCAAAGTTACTCCAAATCAAAACTATCTCTACAAGCACGAGCTTATCTCGACAGACTCATTCTCAGAGTACTTCAGTACTAAAGTCATCAATGACAATGACCTAAAGCTTTTCTATGGACACTTATCTACAGCCCCTCACAACCTCTTGGATGAAGTATTGGTGCACCGCTATGAGCTGGCAGATGATCAGATCTTGAGCACGCAGCCTCTAGCGGAAGCCAGTAACGTAGCGCTAAAAAGATTTACTTTAAACTTTTCCAAACTAGGAGGGCTAGCTAGAGAACTAAAGTGGTTTGCAGAAACCAAAATCGATCCAATACTTGCCAAGTGTAACACCACAAGAACTCAGTCGCTTGGAGAAGGGGAGGCATGCCTAGTCAGTCGTAACGAGCCCATGCATGATTCTGTACCATACATCATGAACTCACTCCCCAAAGATGCTGACATTCTTCATGAGTACTACGTCCCACTATCTAGCTTTCCATCCTTTGTGTCAGGGATGAGAAACATCTTCAAATCTCAAGATGTAACCTTACTAAATGCCTCGATACGCGTGGTCCATAAAGAAGACATGGCTCTCAGTTATGCCAGTGAGGATCGCATAGCCATAGTTCTCTACATCAATCAAAAAACAGACAAAGAAGGCGTCGAAAAAATGTCAAAAATTACTAACGACTTGATTGATCTAGCATTAAAAAATAAGGGAACTTTTTTCTTGCCTTACCAACTTCACTACACTCCAGAACAACTTTCTAAAGGCTATCCTGTGATACAAGATTTTTTTAAGGCCAAGAGGCAGTACGATCCTGAAGAAATTTTTACAAATACCTTTTATCAAAAGTATGGCCAAACTTAAAAATCATAAACGTGTTCAAGTATAATTTTACCTTCTTTCTCTAGTAGAAACAGAGTCTTAAACATCGAAACTGGAAGCAGCCACCCAACTCTGTCACGACTTGAATCTGTAAGATCTTCAGCAGAAAATACTTTTCTGCCAGGCAACTCAACATCCGAACCAGCCTTGGTAAAAAAACTAACTAGGACCTCAGAGTTGCCAGACATAGCATAAATTTGCAAATTGCCCTCATCCAATTTTCTCAAAAATGGCAAGATAGCACTGTATCGCGGCAGCCTCAGCAAACTATATGATTTATAGGTAAATACTCTTCGAGCCAAAACCCTAGCTTCATAATTTTCAATCAAGAAAGATTGGGGAATAAAATCTGTCACTAAGGTAGTCGTCGGATCTGCTGGATCATATGTTTGTTCAGTTGCTTTTCTAATAAGATAGCCATAGACAGTTTTACCCAAGTACTCACTTCCTAAAAAGTACTTCCTGTCCAGAGTTCTAAGAGGTGTCTGTCCAGGCTGCCCAAGTTTCCAAGTGGACACCCAGGCAGAGAAAAAATCAAACTCATACCATGGAGTAGTGTTAAGTGAGTCAGCATATTTATGGGCAATTTTGGTAGACAACAAATCCTCTGCAGATTTACGAGTTGCAAGAAGCTCTGAAATCCTGCCAAGACCAAACTCATGCATCGATCGCAATGTGTTTTCGACTGTAAAGCTGGCACCAATGACATCCAAGACCAAGTCGCTTTCACTATTGGTTGGATAGCCATCAGACACATGTCTATACATGCAGTTATAGAGCTGCCAGTACTGCTTGGAAGCGGCCGAGTATCGGAATCTGCTTGGCCAGCTTTTTTCTAGGACAGTGGCATACTCCTTGGCGCTAAAAACTATGTACCACTCAGGCATAGTTAAGAAAGTTTGTCCTGCTAATCTATTATCTTTGCTAAATTCTGGAAAGAAACTCACTACCTCTGGTATCTCCAGAGCTGCTGCCACTTGAGAGCATTCAAATCTAGGTTTTGAAAAGACTACGAACAGTAGATTGAGAACAAACCAGCCACTCCACACCAAGATCAGTAACAAAAACTTTTTTCTAAAGTTTTTTGACCAAGTAATTAAGCTAAGTATTTTTCTTGGTAGTAACTTGAGTTTGATAAACATAGTAGCCTATATAGAGTGCAACTGGACCTAAAAAGAAGTGGGGGATATTGACCTTTATGTTAGTCAAGATATCTGTCAATACAAATCCTGTATTTGCTGACCAATTGAGCATCACTAGATCTAAAATTGTGTAGCCTGTGAAGAATCCAATGAAAGCATCACTTGTATAAAACAAACCAAACCAGCGAAAGTATCTCACTGCCTGAAACCTAGAGTTCCAGGCTCCCCAAGAAGCCCACACTCCAGAAAAAGTATGAAGTACATCATCTATGGGGTCAATATGAAAAAGACCCAACAGAAGATCATTACTATCTGTGAGTCCTGGTATGTAACCTCCCAGAACTACAGTGAAAAAAATAAGGGCATAGC
This sequence comes from uncultured Pseudomonadales bacterium, assembly GCA_964447075.1. Lineage (GTDB taxonomy): Bacteria > Patescibacteriota > Microgenomatia > UBA1400 > PJMF01 > CAYUQY01. The sequence continues at coordinate 8,240 of CAYUQY010000011.1, forward strand.
CTGCTGCCAAGATTTGATGTCTTGAGAAAGATTTAGATTTTTTCATAAGTCTTTTAAATCATAACTCAGTTATGACTCATTGATTAGTTACAACTCTAAAAACTTGCTGGCTCAGTGCTAGAAAGTCACTAGGAACTACAAAGCTCAAAACGAGTTCCAACAGTATAATATGATTATGACTCAACAGCACCGATTTTCCAGCTCCATTTTAAATCGTTTCTTCAAAAGTACTCTAAAAAAATGGCAGCTACTTACACTCCTAGTAATTACTCTCCTTTCTCGTTTAGCCTTTGTCCTACCTGGGGCTGTTCCTTTTAGTTTTGATCACGGCAAAGACTCAATTGCAGTCATGCACATGTGGGAGACGATCTCACCCAAGTTAATTGGTCCTTGGACAAGCATACCTGGACTCTTTTTCGGTCCTGGTTGGTACTACTTTCTTACTCCTTTTTATCTCCTCACTGGTGGCCATCCAGTTGGCTTCATTTTGCTGCCAATTTTTCTAGTACTAGTTCAAGTCTACTTAATGCATCGCTATTTTGGCTTTTCTGCTGCCTTAATGATTACTTGTCTTCAGACTTGGACGATGATTTCTACCAGCGCCTGGAACCCGTTCCCAATGCCTTTGGTTACAGTTCTGATTCTAATCTTTTTGAGAAAGATTAGAGAACAGGGCTCAAATGTAAGTGACAAACTAGATGCTGTCTCAAGTCATAAATACATATCACAATTTTTTCGTTCAACTTACATCAATTGGATAGCGCTAGGTTTTATTCTAGCAATGGGATTTCACTTTTCAACAGCCTTTGCTATTTTTTACTTGCCTATTTTGATCATATTTTGGCTTTTTAGTTGGTATCCTCGACCAAACCCAAAGCAGTTCTGTTTTTTTGCAGTTGGTGTCTTGTTGCCCTTTATTCCCCAAGTGGTTTTTGAATTCTCACATCAATTTTTAGAAATTAAAGGAGTTTTGGCCTACTTACAGAACCCAGAATCTCATGCTGTTTCTATAGAGAAAATGAACTACATCAAAAGCATAATTAATGGTGATTTCGAGCTAACCACTCTGCCTGGATTTGCAAGCATTCCAAGTAACATAAATAAAATAATTCAAACGTTTTTTACACTCTCTTTTGCAGCTATTTTCCTAAAAAATTTCCGCTCACTCAAGCTCAGTCAAGATTTGAAAGAAGCTCTAGTTTTTATCACAGTTCCCTTTATTGGATTCACCTTTCTACACTTCAATGTCTGGTACCCACTGGGACTTATTCCTATCTATGCCATAGTGATCAATAGTCTTCTCAAACTTAGTCCTAGAGTATTTAGATACCTATACCACGCCCTCCTGATCTGCACTCTTTTTTCTAAGCTTTTCATCTACTTTACCTCTGAGTTACCAGAGCATAAAAAGTTTAGTGATTTTCTGACTGTCAAACAAACTGCTTTTCAGTTAATTCTTGATCGCACCAACCAAGGCTCAATACCATTTTCTGTTTATACCTATAAACCTGATATTTACGACTATCCCTATCAATATCTCTGGTTTTGGCAAGCTAAAAAAAACGGACAGCTCTTGCCAGTAGAGTTTAGTTATAAACCAGGAGAAATTAGTTATATTCCAGAGAAAGTTGAGTTACTAACTCGCTTTAAACAACAGCAAGGACCTGCCCAAAAAATATTTTTTATTGTTGAAAAACCTGGCGTACAATCTCTTCTTGATGAGTGGTGGAACCATCAGAACTACTCCAAAATCGTCGAGACTGTGGAAATTACTCCCAACCTAACTCTCTTTGAAGCTACCCCAAAATAGATGAGAGGAGTTTGGTTCAATGGACAGTGAGGATAAATACCTGATGCTTGATACCACTTTCTAAAAAATGCTTGTAGTTAAGCTGTAGTCTTACCCTACTTAACAATCTTTCCTTTTTCTAAAACTTTCATACCCACATCTTCAGGAAAAGTTTCAACTTTTGGTGCAATCAAGAAGATCAACCGACGTGTTCGAATCTTGTTTTTTTTGCCAGTTTTTTTGTTGATATAGACATCATGATCATGCCAGCGATCCTCAAACCACCTCAGTGAAAAAACTCTAGGAGCATGAGAAAACTCACTGTAAGGATCTGAAATAATTATCTCGTCCTGACTTGAATTAATAGCCACTACTACGCTGTAGTGACCATGATCTCCTTCAGGATTTTTGCTTAGCTGTTCAGCTTCAGTACTGTAAAAAAGTCCTTGCCAATTTACAGCCACTGGCCAGTGACAGACATTGATCAGATACTCTAAGTCAACTACTGTAGTAGGCTGTTTGAACCAAAATAAATAATCTGGGCAAAGCTTGCGAACCGCCTTGCTTAGCTGATCAGGCCTGGTCCCATGCTTCAAAATTCTTTGAGTTGCCTGGGCAGCCCTCACAATTTGATCTTGAGTAAAATTTATACTCAAAAAAGCTAAAAGAGTCTGAATTACCGCAGGACCACAGTGAGAGTCGGTCTGTTGAGTGACTCGAGTAAGTTGAGTAAATAGGTCTGGAATCGTGGGATTGCTCATAGCATCTAAACGAGCATTATATATCTCATTGACTAGATGTTTAGTCTTAAATTACCTCGAGAAGCCTATCTTTTACCCTCTGGTAAAGAACTCCCCAATTGAGCAAATATAACTCAGACTGGTCTAGTGAATCAGAGTCATACCTCATGTTACCCTTGTGCTCAAACCCAGAAGCCTCAAGGGTTCTCTTGGCAGGTAAGTTGTCTGGATCTATAAAGGCAAATATCTCTACGAGATCAGGTTTGCCTGAGGCCAGCAGAAGCTCAACTTGTAAGCAGCTCTGCCTCAAAGCACTAGACATCAGTCCTGAGCCTGCCTGAGTGCCATCAGCCTGAGGTCTAACAGCAAAGCTAACCTCAAGCATGAATCGCTCATTGGCTGAGCTCAGAATTAATCCCGCTTTTTCCATTCTTCTGACTCGATACTTCTCTTCACGTTCTGAGTATATAAAAACAAAACCATTCAAATCCTGATTTACTACTTCAAGGGATTTTGTTGCATCCAAAACAGCAAAGAGAAATGACAATTTATTCTCAGTCCCAGCCCAATCTCTATAGTCTGAAACAGTGAGAGTGGCAGTATCGTCCATCCATTTTTTTGCCTGCCTACCTTTGAGAATCTCTCTAATTACTCCTAGATCATAACTGGAGTTTGGATCAAAAAAGCGGATGGCTGCTTTCTGGCCTGGAGTGTGCGAAATAGAATTTAAAGAACCATTAGAACCAATAGAAGAACTGCCTACAAGTGGGTGAGAACCTAAGTGTGACTTAAACATGATGATCTTTAGAGAGTGTAACCTAATGTTTTTGTGTTATTACTAGAGTTGGTCTCTGGAAATGGAGTAGACGTATTTATCTCTACCTTAACGCTATTTGTACCACTTAAGGCGGGAAAATCATAGCCATCGTTAATCTCGAGAGAGTTACTTGGATTAATCCAAGAGTTAGTAAAGTATTCTTTAACCTGGGCATCATTGACATACCACCTCAGAGAAAAATTAGTCTGCTTATCTTGACCGTTATTCTTGATCATAGCTCTTGCGGTCAGCTTCTGCCCTAGAGAAGGAGTGGTCACAACGACAGCCGTACCTTGCTCATAAAATACCACCGTGACTGCCTCAAGGTCGCTACGTGTAGAGCTAGCCTGTATCGTCAAAGTCTTAGAGTTATTCGACTTATTGTCAGAAAGAAGGTTGGTAGTATCAACACTGTAGGTAATTGTGTTGCTGTCTGTTTTAAGGAAAAAAGTGGGTGCAGTAATGCTATTAACATCGTCATACACTGCTGTCGCAGCTGCTTTCAGCTTGCCTGTGCTATTGCTACCAACCGAAGAACCATTGATTGACCAAACTGAGGAAAATAGAGCAGCATCTGCCGTGCCTAGATTTTTGAGCTTGGCACGCACAGTCACTCTTTGACCAGCAAAGAATGGAGCTGAAAGTATAGTTCCAGTCTGAGGATCCTCCAGTTGCAGCTCCTCCACACTTAACTCCACCTTTGAGCTAGTTGTAGGACTAGCCGAGGATGAAGGTGAAGGCGTGACAGTTGGACTAGGCTTAAGAGATGGAGATGGCTCTGGTGAAGCATCCTCGTCTACAGGTTCAACATGAGCTTTTGGGGAAGTGATGGGCTTAGGAAACTCCTTAGGTAGCGACGTAGGTGTTAGTCCAGATAGCTTTGAGTTGGCATCACTTGGCTGTGATAGAAACAAACCCCAGGCTATAGCCCCAACTGTCAAGATAACTATTACTACAACTAGAGCAACTACTGCTTTATTAGAGACAGAATCACCTGAGTGATGATTTTTTAGACGTGAAGTGGCCATAGCTGGCGGTTGAAGCTGCTGAGATGAAGACTCATCACTTGAAGAGCTTCTACTTGGTGGGTGGACGGCTGAGGGAGGTCTTGAGTCGAAGTCATGATCACTATAAAACTGCCTTAAAAGGCTATCTGCCTCTTGATCAAGCTCTCTGGTTGGCGTTCTTGCTGGAGCTGATTGAGGCAGAGAAGGATCAGAATAATTGGATGACATAGTTATCTTTCACTTCATTTTATAGCAAAACGCTCTCTTAGTGTGGATTTTGCTAAAAATACTTTCTTCACAGCCTTGATAATATCTTTGACTGAGAGGTGATATTTGTCATAAAGTTCTTGAGGCGCTCCAGACTCACCGAAGCTGTCTGCTACGCCCATGCGTACTACTGGCACAGGGTGATAACTTGAGACTTCTTCACACACCAAACTTCCCAAACCGCCTACCCGTTGATGATCCTCCAACGTTACCGCACAACCTGTTTTTTTGACGGAATTCAAGAGCATATCTCGATCAAATGGCTTAATACAGTGTGCATTAATTATCTCTACAGAAATCCCTTCCTTTGCCAAGATCTCGCTGGCAGCTAGAGCGGATGAGAGTAGAGAACCGCATCCTACCAAAGTTACGTCCTTACCCTCTTTCAGATGATAGCTTTTTTCCAAGTTAAATGGGGTTTCAGGCAGTGTCATCACCGAAGTATTATCGCGACTAAAACGCATGTAGGCAGGACCGCTAAAATCCGCCAAGGCGAGAGTGGCTTTTTTGGTCTCGTAGTAATCACAAGGTGCCACTACTGTCAGATGTGGCAAGACTCTAGTAATCGCTATGTCCTCCAATGATTGATGAGTGGCTCCATCAGGTCCTACTGAGAGTCCAGAGTGAGTGGAGATAACTTTTACATTAAGCTGCGAGTAGCAGACGCTAACTCTCAGCTGATCCCAGTTTCGACCTGGGCTAAATACTCCATAGCTAGTGATAAAAGGAATTTTGCCGCTCTGGGCAAGTCCAGCTGCTATGCCCATCATGTTCTGTTCAGCCACACCTACGTTGATAAATCTCTCAGGAAACTCGCGAGCAAATAAGTGGGTTCTGGTAGACTCAGATAAATCAGCTGTTAAAACTACCACTCTTGAACTGTGCTTACCAAGCTCCACCAGAGCCTCTCCAAAACCATCTCGACAACCTTTTTTCTGATCTCTCCAGGCCGGATTGAGCTGCATGATATACCTTTCTAATCCAAAGAATTTAATCTACCACCTAAACTTCTAATCTCTGCGATAGCCAAATGAGCTTGAGTGGCATTAGGCACCTGACCGTGCCACTCTGGTTTGAACTCCATAGCCTCCACTCCTTTTCCTGGGATAGTGTGAGCGATGATACAGACTGGTTTTTCAAAAATTGCTTTAGCTTCCTCACAAGCATCCACTATAGACTGCAAGTTATGCCCATCTATCTCCAGAACATGCCAGCCGAAAGCTTGATATTTTTCTTTAAGTGGCTCGAGCGGCATGATGTCCTCTGTGAAGCCGTCAATTTGAATATTGTTCCTATCGATGATCACAGCTAGGTTGTGTAACTTGAGCTTACTTGCGCACATCAACGCCTCCCAAACTTGGCCTTCGTTGTGCTCACCGTCACCCATAATGCAGTATGTTTGGTAACTCTCACCACTCATTTGACCAGCTAAAGCAATTCCTAAGGCTTGAGAAATTCCTTGACCCAAAGGACCAGTAGTGACTTCCACTCCTGGCAAATCTAACCTGCTAGGGTGACCTTGGAGTCTAGTTCCTACTTGACGAAGCGTGGAGAGCTCTTTAACGGGAAAGTATCCTGAGCGTGCTAAAGACGAGTAGAGAACTGGACAGATATGTCCGTTGGACAAAACTAATCTATCTCTATGTAACCAGTTTGGCCGTTTTGGGTCATGTCGAAGAATCTCGAAGTAAAGAGCAGTGAAGATATCGGCCATCCCCAAGGGACCAGCCGTATGTCCACTCCCAGCATGGAGTAACATTTTAACAATGTCTTGACGAATTTTCTTGGCGGTCTGTTCAAGATGGAGAAGTTGTTGGGCAGAAATCACAGTCTTATACTAGAGAACTGTAGCGCACCATGCAAGAGGTGGGAAAGATTGATCAGATCAGCCAGAGAGGGTCTTGTCGCCTAAAACAGAAAAGTCCTCTTCTATCTATCAAAATGACGATAATTCTAGTGATTGGGTACTAAATACAGTTATGTTGGAGCAAAAAATTTCCATGCAAGCTCACTCAAGGAGCCCACGATCAAGACAGTTCCGATCACAACTCTATACCAACCAAACACTCTCATATCTCTAGTCCTAACAAACTCCAGAAACCATTTTGTCACTACCAAAGCTGTTAAAAACGCTGAAATAAAACCTACACTAAGATTAATCAAGTTTTGAGGATCTGACATCAAAAATACCTCACGAGACTTGAATGCATCTAGGGCTGCAGCAGCCAGAAGAGTGGGTACTGCTAGCAGAAAAGCAAATTTGGTCGACTCTACTCTCGAGTACTTCATCCACAACATACCTAGAATCACTGCTCCAGATCTTGACACACCTGGCACAATTGCCAAAGACTGGATTAAGCCAATCATTAGAGCTGAACGATAGGACATACTCTCGATTGTCAGAGCTAAACTGGAACTATGCTCAGATTTGTTTGGCTTATCCTTGACAATCAGTAGAAATCCAACCACTAAAAAGACACCAATCATCAGCAAATCTGAACTAAAAAACACTTGCTTAACAACCTTGTAAAATAGAAGTCCTACTACTGCAGTAGGTAGAAATGCTATGAATACTTTTTTTAAAATCGTGCGACTACCAAAAAAATCTTTACCAAAATAAATTACAACAGGCAAAATAGCACCTGCCTGGATGAAAACTTGGAACGCTTTGAGGAACTCAGTACTTTGTAAGCCCAAGAGCTTGGAGACATAAATCAGGTGAAAAGTAGAGGAAATGGGCAAGAACTCTGTCAATCCCTCCACCAATCCTAGAATAATGGCTTGAAGTATGGTCATGGCAGAATTGTACTCGAGCGTTGCTGTGCAGTCTAGTTAGACTACTTCACCTTCTGCATCACCACTCCGATAGCTATACCTTGGAGGAAATCAAGTATAAGACCGAGGATCACGGCTACCATCCAACTTGAAATTCCCATGCCCAGGATTTCGCTCAAGCGAGCCAGCAGCCAAATGAGAAGAGTATTAATCACAAAGTAAAGCACAGTCCAGTGGACCATCTCTAACTTAAGATTTTCTTTGGCTGAAACTAGCTCAATAACTGGAGCAAAAGCTACTCCCAAGAAACTAAGCACACCTGAACTCACTAAGAGAGCCCAGAATGGAGAGATACTTAAAGTGCCTAAAACTAAGGCCCTTGGAGCTATGAGATTGGCCACACCCAAAACCACGATGCCAACTAACCAGCTACTCAAAAACATAGCTGCTAGCTGTGAAGTTGTCATGACATCACTAGATTTTTTACCTTTAGATGGCTCTTTATTGGAATTTTTCGCGATGACTGAATCCTGAAGCTTAGCGCTGAACTTTGTGTTTGTATCTAAGCTTGTCTCTGGGACAATCAGAGAAGCAGCGTTTTGCAATTTTTTACTTCTCGCTGAGGAAATTTGGCGTTTGGTTTTGGATCTCTTCATGTCATTCCTTCAAGCAGGTATGGTATTTATTTGGTGTAGAGCATACCACTAAATTTTAGAATTTGTTACAATACTTCAGGTCTTCTAATTTTGGGGCAAGTCTAGAGCTGCAGTTGGTCGCTTACTTGACACCACCCACACTGCCCGATCGTCTAATGGTAGGACAGCAGCCTTTGAAGCTGTTTACCCTGGTTCGAGTCCAGGTCGGGCATCATTTGAAAGTTAAAAATTAATGAAAATATTAAATGCCAGATAAATTTGCCAGCAGCACCACCTGGGTTTCTCACACCTCACTCTCAGACTTTCTGAAGTGTCCTAGAGCCTACTTTCTCAAAAATGTTTATAAAGACCCCAAAACTGGGCGTAAAATGCAGCTCATGTCTCCAGCCCTAGCCTTAGGTCAGGCAGTTCATGAAGTGATCGAAGCAATCTCTCTTCTGCCGACTCAGGACAGGCTTCAAGAGCCACTCTTGGAAATCTTCGAACGCGTTTGGGGAAAAGTATCTGGAGAAAGAGGTGGTTTTTTAGATCTTGAGAGTGAGATTGGCTACAAGAGACGAGGGGAAGAGATGCTCTCAAGAATTCAGAAACATCCAGGACCAATTGTGAAACCAGCTGTAAAAATCTCGGAGGAACTACCCCAATTTTGGCTCTCCGAAAGCGAAAGCATCCGGCTTTGCGGTAAAGTTGACTGGCTAGAGTATCTCAGCGACTCAGATTCAATCCATATTATTGATTTCAAAACAGGACGTAACCAAGAAGACCCCAACTCACTTCAACTACCTATCTATCACTTGCTTGTCCACTACTGCCAAAAGCGCGTGGTGACTCAAGCTAGCTACTGGTATCTAGAGCTCTCAGATACTCTGACTTCCAAACAACTACCTGATTTAAAAGCCGCCCAAGATCAAGTTTTGACTACTGCCAAGCAAATGAAGCTTGCCAGACAACTCTCAAGATTTAGGTGTCACAAAGGCGATGGAGGATGTTATGCCTGCAAACCCTTTGAAGCTGTCCTACGAGGTGAAGCCCGACATGTTGGACAGAATGATTTCCGTCAGGATGTCTACATCCTATCTCAATCTGATTCTCGTGAAGAAAGCAGAATTCTCTAAAGTTCAAATTACTTTTTAGCTAATAAGCATCTTGGTTGAGTCTTCAAAACATAGATCACCTGAATCTCATTAGCGCTTATAATATCAACATGGTTTCACTTCAACATCTCCCTGCCCATCGCTGTCTAACTACAGGTGCCGCCCTCATAGTTCAAGACAAAATTTTACTAATCAAACACAAAAAACTTAAAGTTTGGCTAACTCCGGGAGGACATGTTGAGCCTGACGAGCTTCCACATCAAGCTGCTGAGCGTGAGTGCTGGGAAGAGACTGGTGTTAAAGTAGCTGCTCAAAGCCCTGAGCCTCTGCTTCGCTCTACAAGCGGTGAGCACCTACCTAGCCCACTCTTCTCCCACCTCCAGTGGATGTCGCAAGATAATTTTCATCAAAGAATTAAAAATTCTGGTCAAATGCCCTCAAAGCGTGATAGCTCACTTAATTTCTTAGGCTGTGAGCAACACATTTTCTTCCTTTACCTAGTCAAACCTATTTCCTTAACAAACACAAAACACCAAAAGGAAGAAGTTGATGAGATTGGTTGGTTCAAGTTATCAGACGCCTTAGAACTTGAAACATACGATGACATCAGGATAGAACTACCCCATATCTTTGAAGCTTATAAGAAAATATCCCTATAATATATGTCACATCTAACTATTAACAATCTCCATGTCTCAGTCTCCACACCTCAGCTAGCTCAAAGTGCCCCTATTTTGCACGGTATAACTCTGGAGATCAAATCTGGCGAAGTTCATGCAGTTATGGGACCTAATGGGTCAGGCAAATCTACACTGGCCTACTCAGCTGCAGGTCATCCATTTTATCAAGTAACTCAGGGAAGTATTAAGCTTGATGGCGTAGATCTAATCGATAAGTCGCCAGATGAGAGAGCCGCTTTAGGGTTATTTTTGGCATTTCAATATCCCACTGAAGTAGCTGGAGTAAAAATTCAAAATTTCTTGAGATTGGCCTACAATGCTCGCTTCGCCAACCAGCCTCAAAAGCTATTTCCCACTGTCCTAGGATTTCGCAAACACCTTGAGCAACTAGCGGAGCAACTTAAAATAAAACCTGAACTTCTTAAGAGGGGTTTAAATGAAGGCTTCAGTGGTGGTGAAAAAAAACGTTTAGAAATCTTGCAGATGGCAGTGCTTGAGCCTAAGTTTGCTCTCCTGGATGAAACTGACTCTGGTCTGGACATAGACGCTATCCAAGCCGTAGCAGAAGGAGTTAACCAAATAGTAAAAACACATAAGACTGGCATCTTGGTTATCACTCACTATCAGCGGATTCTGAACTATCTACGCCCTAACTTTGTACACGTCATGAGAGCTGGCAAGATCACTCAGTCTGGTGATTTCTCATTAGTTGAGCAACTGGAAAAGAGTGGATACTCTCAGGCAGAGTAATCATTTCTGCGGATTAGAAAGCTATTAATATTCGCAACTACATTATTTTACGAACCAGCTTGAGCAACATACTTTCTCTAAAGCTCCAGCTCAAGCTACAAATATTTACTACAATATGTCACGTTTTGCAGCCAAACAAACCATCGCCCCAAATACACCAATCAGTGATTCTTATTCAGCTGGTTTTGCTTTTCCTACAAATGCCTACTCCCATATCATAAAACCAGGACTTAGTCGCGATGTGGTCAAAGAAATTTCAAGCATCAAAAATGAACCAGAGTGGATGCTCTCCAAGCGCCTTGTCGGCCTAGAACAGTTCGAGTCCAAACCCACACCCATTTGGGGAGGAGAGCTCTCAGAAATTAATTATAATCAAATTCGATACTACTTAAGACCAACAGACAAAACTGGATTAAAAAAATGGAGCGACGTACCTGAGGATATAAAAACTACCTTTGAGAAGCTTGGCATACCGGCAGCAGAAAGAGACTACTTAGCTGGAGTGAAGATGCAGTACGACTCTGAAGTAGTCTATGGTTCTCTCAAAAAAACTTGGGAAAAAGATGGTGTAATTTTCTTGTCTATGGATGAGGGGTTAGCCCAATACCCGGAGCTTGTCAAAGAGTACTTCGGCAAGCTTATTCCATCTGGTGATAACAAGTTTTCTGCCCTTAACACAGCTGTTTGGTCTGGCGGATCATTTGTCTACATTCCAAAAAATATCCACGTCAAGATGCCCCTGCAGACCTACTTCAGAATTAACGCCCCTAATGCAGGCCAGTTTGAAAGAACTTTGATAATAGTAGATGAGGGCGCTACTGTTCACTACGTCGAAGGCTGCACCGCACCGAGTTTTTCATCCTCCTCACTACATAGCGCTGTCGTTGAAATTTATGTCAAAAAAGGTGCGCGTTGCCAATACACTACAGTTCAAAACTGGTACAAAAATATTTACAACTTAGTAACTAAAAGAGCCCACGTCGCGCAAGAAGGGGAGATGGTCTGGACTGACTTCAATATGGGCAGTAAGCTCACCATGAAGTATCCTGGTTTCGTTCTCGCTGGTAAAGGAGCCAAAGGCGAAGCACTCTCAATGGCACTAGCTGGCGCTGGTCAACACCAAGACACAGGCTCCAAAGCTATCCACCTAGCCCCATATACCAGCTCTACGATTATCTCTAAGTCTATTAGTAAGGGGGGTGGGCGCACAAGCTATAGAGGTCTGGTTCACATCACTCCAGCAGCACATGGCAGCAAAAATACAGTTATCTGTGACGCACTGTTGTTAGACTCACAGAGCCGGTCTGATACTTATCCTACTGACCGCGTCCTCTGCTCAGATGTCGAGGTCCAGCACGAAGCCACTGTCTCTAAGATAGGTGAGGAACAACTTTTCTACCTCATGAGTCGAGGCATAACGGAAGAAAACTCACGTAAGATGATAGTCAATGGCTTTGTCGACGACTTGGTTCGCAAGTTGCCTCTAGAGTACGCCGTAGAGATGAATCGTTTGATTGACCTTGAGATGGAAGGAAGTATCGGTTAATTTTTATTTATGCAAAGATTCATCGTTAACGATCACCAACAAATTCTCCTTAAAAAATCAGGCGACTATGAGGTGCAGCTCACAGCTCCAGGGGCATACGCAGAGATAAAGGGTAGCTTTTTGGTCGAAAACTCACTTCACCTCAACATTAACTTAACCGTGATTCACTCCTCGCCACACACATCAGCCAAGACTGTGCTCAAAGGCGTAGCCAAAGATAAAGCACAGGTGAAGTTTTTTGGTAGGATTAAAATTGAGAAGAACTGCCCTGACACCCAGTCATTTCTAGAAGAAAGAATTCTCTTACTCTCAAATACAGCTATCGCTGAGGCAGTTCCAGAACTAGAGATTCTTAGCGATGACGTCAAGTGCTCACACGCCGCCAGTATTAGCAAAATCCCCGATGAACACCTCTTCTACTTGATGAGTAGAGGACTTTCACAGCTAGATGCTGAAAAATTGATAATTGAGGGCTTTTTGGACATACAACCTGCCCAAGCCTAATTACCATGTTCTTAGCCAGGAACACCGTCAAATAAGTTTATAATGGCTACATAAGCAATAAATACGCTATAATAGCTAATTATGACCAAAAAACTCCTGCTCGCCTCATTTTTTGTGACTGCTTTTAGCCTGGCTTTTGCTTTCGCGACTTCACCAGCTCAAGCTCTCACCAGCTCACTTTTCACCCCATCGCTAGGTAAGGTTGGCAGCACACCTAAGGCATCTATTACAGCTGGTAAGCCAACAGTCAAGATCGGCTTCACTCTCAAGCCTCGTCAATTCACCATTACTGCCAAGGGCTTCAAGACTGTTCAGTACACGATTGAGTACCAAAGATCAGGGGGAGTGACTGAAGGCCTCAATGGTGGTGGCAAGGTTAAAGCTGGAACTTACGTGGGTCGACACTTCGCCGGCACCCAGTCATCAAAGTATTTTATTCCTCACGATGTCAAAAGTGGCAGACTAATCTTCTCTGGCAAGACTCTTAAAGGTGCAGACTTCAGCTACACCACTGGCTTTGTGGTTAAAAATGGTCGCCTAACTCTGACCAAGTAATCACTTAAGAAATCCTCTGAGTAAAGTAAGTCTTCGACAGTTTCGTTTTAACTCCCTCTTCAATATCTTTAGTTCTATCTAGTTATGTTTCCAGGTCTCAGGGCTTAAGTAACACATCCAGCTCAACCACCCTATCATAGCGACGGTTGTTGAAAAGGAGAGTGGGAATTCGAATTGTGTGAATTTTTTGCTCCACGATATTTTTTTGATCTTGAAGGCTGGACTTCACTACCTCGCTCTGAGCTAAATTTTTGATCTTCTCAATCTGCTCTTCATTTAAATCAACTCTCTTTTTAATCATAAGATGTATTTTTTGTTCAAATTCCTCTGGTTTATATGAGTAGTTAAATCCATCCTGCCATGGCACTCCTGCCTCATCTACTCCTGTGAACATCTCCTCAAGCAGAAGCCAGTCTGAAGCAACTTCTTGTGTAGACAATAACTTCAGGTTTGGATCTGGGCCAGTGATCTCAGAGATATACTTTAGTGCTTCGACATAACTAGCAAATAAGTAAGAAGCTCTAAACTTATAGCCTGACTGTTCATCTGTACTTGGAATAGGGTAGAGTAAGTAAGTCAAGTTATACTTTTGATCTACACCAGCCTCTTTCAATCTACCAAATAATTTTTTGCATGCACTGCAGCTCGGATCAAGCACTTCTAAAACTAATTCTTTTTTCTGATCAAAACTAGAGTAATAACTTGTTTTTGTTGAAACATAATCCTTGGGATTCCAGTCTCTAAATCTATTTGGAACGAGACTAAGCGTCTCAAAAAAGTCAGAACTACTATCACCAAGCCAATCAATAATTTTCCCCTGTTGGACAGCTTGGACAAATCCCATCTGGCCGCTGCTCACGCCACACGCTTCGCCAGAAAGTGAACAGCTCTGACCATAAGCTCGATCGCAAGTGTCGTACACAACTAGGTTCAAAGTTGCGTTGAACACACTCCAGATTGTCCAGAGGTTAAGAACTACAAAAACTAAAGCCCAAAAGGTAAAAGTCCTTCGTAAAAACTTGGCTACTGTTGGAAACCTCAACACTAACTTACTTGTTAAAAGACTCTTTAGCTCATCTCCAACACTCATTTGACAAGGCTGCAGAGTAGCTTTTTTGAGTACGCAACTCCAGGCTTTTTTGAACCAAACTCTATAACTTTTGGAAAAGCCAAGTACAGGAAAAAGCAACAAAAAGATAATAAAGGAAAGTATGCAGAGCATATTTAGATAGAGGTAACAACTTTGGCTAAAGTCTTATCAAGATGATCGAGATCTTCACTCATGTTATGAAGACCTAGTGAGATACGAAGCAGTGGCGGCAAATTCAAAACTTCTTGAAGATAGTAGTGGCAGCAGTGGTACCCCGTTCGGCACATGATGCCAGCTTGAGCTAAGTACATACCCAAGGTATGTCCGTCAATTTTGGTGGAGTATAAATTGATGATGGGGGAACCTGAGTTTCCAAGTAGCTTTAGTTGCGGATACTTACTTACGACTTGAGACAACTTTGCACTCATCTTTTTTTCATGGACAGTTGCCACATCGCCAGATTTTGATCTAAATGTATCTCTCCAGGTAATAGCTTCTCCCAAACCAACAATGCCCGAGTAGTTTTGAAGTCCGGGTTCAATTCGAGAGAATATTTCCGCATCATCATCCACTAATTCATATGAGTCCTTTTTAACAGACTGCACAGTCGAGCCTCCTATCAGAAAACAATCAAGTTCTCTAACTAGATTTTTCTTGATGATCACAAAACCTAGGCTCGGCCCATACATTTTGTGACCACTGCCGAAGGCAGCGTCAAACTCAATTTCTTTAAGTAAATCAGGATTATGTCCAAAACTCTGGCAGGCATCTAAGAACATGAGTCCACCTTGTCTATGGATGTCATCCGCCAACTGTTTGCCGCCAAGCAACTCTCTTCCATCAATATTGGACATAGTGTTAAGGACCACCACACTTTGTTCAAAGTCATTTCTTTGATAAATCAACTCGCCTGTGAGCTCTCTCTTTAGTACCTCTCGTTTCAAGCTGTGCCTTTTTGCCCAAACCATTGTCGGCAGAAAAACACTGTTGTGTTCAATTTCGGAAGTGACTACTCGTTTAAAGGTATGGGTTTTAGTCTTACTTGGGAGTTGTAATAAAACAGAGTTCAAGCCCATAGTGGTGTTGAGTGTAAAGGCCACCGTGTATGTCTTGTCACTTTTCCCTGCTAACTTTAGTAGTGCCTGTCTACAAGATTGGATTAGCTCATCAGTTTTTATTCCCCATGGATACTTGACCCTATGTCCGCAAGAGTTATGGTGGTGAAAATACTCTTGCTGTGCCTTGATCACTTGCTGGGGTCGAAGTGACTGACAAGCAGTGTCAAAGTAATAGGCCGAGTCATCCAAATAGGAATAGTCGCTATGAAAGCGAGACGACTGAGCTTGAACTTCAGCAGTTGCATTTGTTGTTTTTTTATTCAGAAGTGAAAACATTTAAATCCATTATAAAGCAACTACAAATTAAAAATACTTACCATATTTTAAATCCTATATATCATTCATCATTTTTCCGAAAACTAAATACAGATTATCTTGAGTAGTTGGACCGTCTGCATGCCAAGTACTCTCTAAAGCAAAGTTGTTTTTTTTCATTGTAGCAACAGTATCCTGAATCTCCTGATCACTATAAAGATGGCAGTATCGAGACTCCCCGTCTTTACTTTGCCAGTTCAGAAAAAAATCGCCACTTTCTAGATCATCCTTACCAAATCCTAGTTCCGAGTGATTTGTCATTCTCTCCACTAGGCGAGTGTTGTGATCAAACTGCCAGATAGTAGCCACCAACTTACCTTCTGGCTTGAGAACCTTACTCAGCTCTTCTAGCAACTTCAGTCTCAGAGCAGTAGACGGAACATGGTGAAGAACACCAAACAAGACTATAAGATCAAAGTTGTGTTCTACAGACACAATTGGTTCTTTATTTATCAATTTATCAACAATATCTATCTCAGTAAACTGAAACTGTGTTCTTGAATTGAGACTACGCTTCTTGGCTTGTTTCAGCAAAAGTGTGGAAAGATCCAGACCTTGATACCCAATTTGAGCAACTGGTAACTCTTTCTCCAAAAAAGTTAAAAAACGACCATTGCCACAACCTACGTCAAGTATCTTGAGGTCCTTCTTTTTGAGCAGGGGTGATAGCTTCGACCAGCCATCCCAAGGTTGCTCTCTTGTTAGTGAAAAGGACTCACCTACTGTCTGATAAAAATGCTTATTTAGGTCATTGAGTCGTAGTATTACATCCTGGGTCATACGATGAGATAATACACCACTCTATGAGAGCAAGCCTAAACCAAAAAGACCAGCTAATTCTTGACCAACTGCTAGAATTTGTCTTAGAGAACTCCCTTGACTCTTCTAAAATAAAACTAAAACTTGATAGAACTTTCAAAAAATTTCGTAAGTCAGATGGATCTCTTTTTGCTAAAGATGAGTTGATAGCTGCCTATCTGAGCTCATGTTCCATTAAAAAAATTAAACCTGACTTAGATCTTCTGCGTCACTTGCAGCTGAAGCCAACTAGAACCATATCTGGAGTCACTCCAGTGACGGTTCTTACCAAGCCTTTTCCATGCCCTGGAAAATGTATTTTTTGTCCCAGTGATATTCGTATGCCCAAGAGCTACTTAAGTGATGAACCTGGCGCACAGAGAGCTGAGAGAAATTGGTTTGATCCTTATCTTCAAACTTACAACAGGCTTCAAGCCTATCAGAGCATTGGTCACCCAACTGAGAAAATTGAACTGATTGTATTAGGTGGTACTTGGTCTTTTTATCCTCATGAGTATCAGATCTGGTTTGTTAAAGAGTGTTTTCGCGCTCTCAACGAGTTTGGCTCAAAGATAGACTCTAGGCCAGACACTTTAAAGAGATACGAGCAGATGGAGTCTCACTTCCTGAAGGAAGGTACATATGCCTCCAGCTGCAATCCTGCTCAAAATAAATTGGCTCTCAAAGCTCATGAAGTTCATGGTGAAAAACTGAGCAAGTCATACAATCTGACTGTGTCTCAGCTCTATGTAGCTCCAGAAAAAATAGCTGGCTTTGATGAATATCAAAAATCTACCTGGGAAAAGCTAGAGAAGGAACAACTCAGCAATGAAGTAGCAGTTTGTAGATGTGTTGGATTGGTCATCGAGACTAGACCTGACAACATTTCAGAGGAAGAAGTTAGAAGGATTAGACGTCTAGGCTGCACTAAGACTCAGATCGGCATCCAGAGTCTAAATGACGAGGTCTTAAGTAAAAATCATCGCGGTCATGATGTTGCAGCTACTAGAAAAGCATTCAATCTGCTCAGGCAGGCAGGCTTTAAAGTACATGCTCACTGGATGCCAAATCTCTATGGTTCTAGTGTTGATCAAGATAAGGCTGATTATCTCAAGCTATTTAACGATCCAGACTTCATGCCGGACGAGTTGAAAATTTATCCCTGCTCTCTGATCGAAAGTGCTGAGCTAATGACCTACTTCAAAAATGGCAGTTGGGTGCCATACTCTAAGGAGCAGTTGAGTGAAGTTCTCACCTTTTGCCTAGCCAACACTCCAGAGTACTGTCGACTCACACGCATCATCAGGGACATACCCTCAACCGATATAGTTGCAGGCAACAAGCAGAGCAACTTCAGAGAAGTTGCCACCAAATCTTTGCTAGATTCAGGCCAAGTATCCATTGACATTCGTGCACGCGAGATTAGGGATAAAAAGATTAGCTTGGATCAGTTGTTTATAAAAAAAACAGAGTACCAAACTTCCAACAGTCGTGAAGTTTTCATTCAGTTTGTGTCAGCTACAGGAGCAGATCAGCTTGTAAAATCAAATCTTCCTGTAGCGGCCTTTCTTAGGCTCTCTCTCCCTACAAGCTCAAACTACTTAAGTCAGATCAAAAACTGCGCTATGATAAGGGAAGTGCATGTCTACGGTCCAGCAATGTCTCTAGGCAGCTCTAAGAACAGTCCAGCTCAGCACCTGGGTCTGGGCACAAGACTTATCGAAGAAGCTAAGCAGCTTGCCATCGAAGCTAACTTTGATAATATCACTGTAATTAGCGCTGTCGGAACCAGAAAATACTATCGACAAAGAGGATTTGTAGACAACGACCTATATCAATTTTTAGCCTTGAGTTAAGCTGTGAAGCATATTATGAACAGTAAAATTAAATTAAGAATTGCTGGTTTTTTTATTCCCTTGCTTCTAATTCTAATTTTTGGAGTCTACAAAATTTTCACTGACTCAAAGACTTTAACAGAGGTCTTTAATAGACCTTTAGTCGTAACTCAGCGACAAGATCAGGCAAAAAAAATTCTTGGCACTTTCGATGAAAGAGGTTTTGAGCAAGCCGTAGTCTTAAGTGTCATTGATGGTGACACCATAGAGTTGAGCGATGGAAAAAAGATTCGCTATATTGGCATAGATACGCCAGAACTGCATCATCCTTCTCGAGGAGTACAGTGCTTCGGCCAACAAGCTGCAGATCTAAATAAAAAGTTACTTGATGGTCAAGTGGTCCAACTTGAGAAAGATGTAAGCAATACTGATAAATTTGGGAGATTGTTGAGGTATGTTTGGCTAGGAGATGAGCTAATTAATAAAAAACTAGTGAGAGAAGGCTATGCCTTTTCTAGAAGCTTTCCACCAGATATAGCTAGGCAAAATGAGTTTAAAGCAGCCGAGACTATGGCCAGAATAGAGAAGAAAGGCCTCTGGAGTGGCTGTACTGTCGATCCCAAAAAACGACAAACTCAAAAAATATCAAAGTAGTCTGCATACATCCCCACCCATCCCTTACCAATTCCAGGAATTTTAAAGAAATCCTCATGGGTTCTTGGTCGTAGCAACGACATGAACTGTAGTTGGGACTGCGCCACTACTGCAGAGCCATCTTTAGTAATGAGCTTACTCACAGCATCTCTAATTTTAAGCAGTTTTAGAAAGACGCTTTTATCATCATCGCTCGTAGTCATAGACTCTTCCAAATCTGGTATCAAGGCCTGCTTCCGACTCACTTCGGAACTGCAGTTGTCACAGTGAGAGCATACTTCTGTTGTATCCTCGCCAAAATACTTAAGTAGGTACTTAAAGCGACAGCTCTTTATCAAGGTAAATTCTAGTAGGTTCTGGAATCTAAGCCATCTTCTTTTGGAGAAGTTTTTGCCAATAATTTCAAGCTGAAGCTTTTCATCCTCAGGGCAGAGTAGTGAGTAGCACCAAGATTTTTGACCGTCCCGTCCACCTCGACCGATCTCCTGATAATATGACTCAAGTGAGCTTGAGAAACCACAGTGAATCACAAATCTGACATCTGTTTTATTCACTCCCATGCCGAATGCACTCGTAGCAGCTATTAACTTGATTTTATTGCATATAAAAGACTCCTGAACATAATCTCTAGTCTCTGCTGTCATACCTCCGTGATAATAATTACAGTTGTATCCCCAACTAGACAGAGTAGCTGATATTTCTTCTGTTTTGGCACGTGTAGGACAGTAGATTATTCCAGACTGGTTTGGGTGTCGATGAAGTAATCTCAAAATCGCGAGCAACCGATGACTACTAGAACTACATTTTTTTACCTTCACGTAAAGATTACTTCTTTCAAAACTACCTTTAAAAAATCCTGGCTTAGAAAGCATTAGGCTGGCACAAATATCCTGGCACACCTCTGGTGTAGCCGTGGCAGTGAAAGCTGCAAAAACAGGTCTTGGGAAAATCTTATCTACTCCAGTAGAAATCAATCTATATTCTGGTCTAAAATCATGCCCCCACTCACTAACACAGTGAGCTTCGTCTATCACAACCAAGGGGACACTTAAACTAGAAAGAATCTCCTGAAACTTTTTGCTTAACAGCTTCTCAGGTGAAAGATAAAGCAATACATACTCTCCTAGAAGGAGTTTTTGTAGTCTTGCCTGACTCTGATCATTCGTCAAGCTACTGTTGAGATATGTGGCTGGAACTCCCAGTTCATTCAAACCAGATACTTGGTCTTTCATTAAGGAGATTAAAGGCGAAATAACAAGGGTGACACTCGGCTTTGTTTGAGCGGAAGTTGCCTGCATGTGCAAGTAGATGCTCGGCACTTGAAAACAACATGACTTGCCACTCCCTGTGGCCATGATCGATAGTACATCTCTACCAGATATGATAGCTGTGATCACCTCTGTCTGAATATCCTTGAGAGTCTCTATCTTCAAGAAAAGCTTAGCAATTGAGTGGAGTGAGATCACGTCCAGACTTTAGCAGACAACTATTTAGTTTTGATTGCAAAAAAGCCGTTTCATCCTTTCTTTGAGCTCCTCAGTTACAGTCATCATGACCATACCCTCTCCTCTCTGACCGTAGTAGATCTGAGTTCCTAGTGGTGCGTGAAAAATAGCCGCCACAGCAGCTAGGTCCTCTTCACCCTCTACTAGTAAGTGACTGGGCTGAGAATTTATGAAATCATGCTCTGCAGCTAGAGTGGCAACTTTGATGACCTGAGCAACTGAGGCTGAGAGCTGTTGAGTAATGTAGCCAGGTGAGTTTTGAAGCTTGAGGGTTACGGATAGCTTACTCAGCTCTATAGAGCTATACATCGTTCTTGCTGAACGTCTATCAAAAACACCTATATTATAGTTCCAGTTATTTTTAACAAATGTCTCTAAAACCACATCACCTACAACTACTCTTAATACATTCTGCATACTCAAAGGCTGTAGCACTACTAATCCTTGTCTTTCACTCAACAACTCATGCTGAAAGTTACTAATCCGCAAGTCCTCTAATAAACAGTTGCTATAGGCCTCTCCTGCTCTGTTGATCATGCCAAGCCTAACTCTTGTTGATGAGATAGCTGTGCCTATACTATCCTCTAACATTTCACACATATGAATTGGGAGTGACTTTAGGCCTATAGCAGTACGTGAGTCGTTGATACCCTGAGCTCCATTCAAGGTATTATAAGTCGCTAGTAGAGCTTGAGTCTTATAGTTAGTGAGAGTTAGGCTGACACCTTTCTCAAGTGTGAATGTGTGAAACTCAATACCTAGAGTTATAAGATACTTGATAAGAACGGCATGACGTACTTTATAGCTCTCTATTTGTTCCTGAAGTGGTTTTGAAGAGCTAAGAGCATAGTTGTCAGAAGTTACTGCAACTACTAGATTCTCAGCTAGGGTGGTGGCAAACTTTATAAAAAATTTGTGCCCATCATGGAGATGATCGAAAGTTCCTCCCAGGGCGATGGTATGATACTGCTTGTTCACAGCTAGATTGTACGTTAAGTTTAAGATGTTGTGGTTTGTTGTGATGAGTATTAATGCCTTGGTGGCGGAACTGGTAGACGCGCGGGACTTAAAATCCCGTTCTAGCAATAGAGTGTGGGTTCGACCCCCACCCGAGGCACAAAAGATGAGATAATGATTATTCGTAGGATATAGTTAGGGCTCTTATTTGCCTCCCACTGGCCAGGGATGTAAAATATACATACACAATCGGGGAGTAGCTCAGATGGCTAGAGTGCACGCTTTGGGAGCGTGAGGTCGCAGGTTCGAGCCCTGTCTCCCCGACATTGTTCTTCAAAGTTGTCTTAATGATCATCGATAAGTCTTCAAGACCATGCAAAAATCACGTCTCTGGATACTCATTTTAATCATGGTCGTGAACGCTTTGGCCTACGGAACCATAATTCCACTACTTTACCCCTACGCTGCAAAATTTGGCATTGGCCCTGTGGGCTTAAGTTTGCTGACAGTGAGCTTTTCCGCAGCCCAGTTTGTGGCTACCCCAATTTTAGGTCGTCTCTCAGATAAGTATGGGCGCAAGCCAATTTTGTTTTTATGCATCCTGGGTACTAGCTTGTCCCTTGCTCTCTTCGCCGCAGCTAACAGCATTCTGATCCTCTTTTTAGCCAGGATACTTGATGGAATTACTGGTGGTAACCACTCAGTTGCTCAAGCCGTGGTAGCAGACACAACTCAAGGGGCTGAGAGAACCAAGACTTTTGGCATTCTCGGCGCTGCTTTTGGCTTCGGTATGCTCCTAGGCCCTGCTCTTGGAGGTATTATGGGAGAAATTAGCCTAACCGCCCCATTTTGGACGGCTTCTGCTCTAGGCTTAGTATCAAGTTTACTCTGCTTATTTTTCTTTAAAGAGACTCTTCCCAAACAGAAGAGAAATCTCAAGCACAGTGACTCACTTTTCCACTGGCAGTCCATAAAGAGTGCTACCTTAGCTCCCTTAACCGGTGTGGCCTTGTTGGTCTTTGCTCTAATGTCTATCGCTTACAACAGCGTTATTATCGGCTTTCAATCATTCACGGTCGATGTACTGAAGCTAACTTCTCTCCAAGTGGGTATTCTCTTCACCATAGTAGGTGTTGTAACTATTATCATGCAAGCAGGAGGCATCAAAGTTCTCATCCACTTTTTTCCCTCAAAACCCAAAGTTCTGCACTACTCACTATTTCTCACCTCGATTACTCTTGGATTACTCTTTTTTCAACGTAACTTGATAGGTTTTTCAGCTGTAATTTTAACTTTTGTAGCTTTCACCTCCCCCCAAAATTCCATGGCTACTGCAATTCTCTCTGAGCGCACTAAGAAAGAAGACCAAGGTGGTATTCTTGGTATTGCCCAGTCATATACTTCTCTAGGCCAAATCATAGGTCCACTTCTAGCTGGATTAGTCTCAACGCGCTCAGTGCCAGGTATCTTCTTGGTTGGGGCAGCATTTTTCTTCTTGGCATTTTTAACCAGTCGAATGCTCTTAAAGCCTATAGACAAGCGCAAGCTTGATCTTTAGTCGACAAATGTCCAGTTTGTGCGTTAAAATATTCGGAGTAAACACGCGGGTGTAGTTCACCGGTAGAATGACTCCCTTCCAAGGAGTAGAAGACGGTTCGATTCCGTTCACCCGCTCCCTTCACTTCTCAAAAAAAATATTTGCAGGCCTAAAGCCCTATTTGCAAATAATTCAATCAAGCTTAATAATTACTCAATCATCTTAAAGGCAAGCTAATTATGAAAATATTAATTCTCTACACTTCTCAAACTGGCACGACTAAGTATGTCTCTGAGATAATCTCCAAAGTTCTGGAAACCGCTGGTCATACTATCCTCATCCACAACCCTCAAAGCGATAATCCAACACTTCTACAATCTGAGTTCGAAGTAATTTTACTTGGAGCACCTACCTACGAAGACGGCAAGCTTTATCAGCCTATGATTGATTTTCTAAGCACCTGGAAACTAGACTTTAGTAGTAAAAAAATAGGCATATTTGGCTTAGGCAGCACCACCTATCCCTTGTTCTGCAAAGCTGCTGACATACTCGGACAATGGGTCAAGAAGAGTGGAGGATCCCTCTTCTTTTCCACTCTTAGAGTTGATGGATTCCCAGATGACAAAACGCCAATCGAGCAGTGGGCGAACGAAGTTCTCTCCAAAATATCCTAACTTTAGTTTCTTTGAAAACAAAAAACCTCCATTTAGATTGATATGGAGCTCGTAAATACTTTGAATTCCTGAAGAAGTGAGTAATCGTTTATAATCCATAAGCTGGTGAAGTTTGGCCGAAGTGGCGAAATGGTAGACGCGTACGCTTCAGAAGCGTATGGAGCAATCCTTGGAGGTTCGAGTCCTCTCTTCGGCACAAAGATATTTAGGCAGTAACTCACCAATGATATCTTGACTAAATGAGACTAATTTTTTTACTCAAGCCTATCGCATTCTACACAGTCTTTTTTCTAGTAGTTATCTCTAGCTTCGCTTCTTCAGCTAGCGCCTCCAGCACTCAGATCCCACCTGCCAGAGCAGTTGTCGTCGTCCAAGTCAGGGGAGAGGAGTGCTGTGACAAAGGCACTTTGGATCAGTTTAAAAAGGCTGTCCAACTTTTTAAATCTAAAAAAATCCCAGTCTATTTTGCATTGCGATATGATGTTTTAACTGATTCTCAATTCTCAAGTTTCATCAAGTCTCAAGCAAACACACCCGACGTGACCTGGGGGGCTTTTCTAGAAGTCACGCCAAATCTAGCTAGAGATAGTCAAGTGCAGTACACAGGCTCACTTGAAACTTGGCATCAAGCTCAGCACTCTATGCTTATCGGCTACTCGCCTCAAGATAGAGTAAAAATCCTGACACAGTACCTAGAAAAGTATAAGAGCATTCTTGGACAGTATCCTGAGTTTTCAAGCGGTTGGATGATAGACACTCCATCACTTAACTTACTTTCGAACAAATATGGGGTGTCATTTCATCAAATTACTAGAGAGCAGTGGGGAACTGACAGCTACACCCTTCATGGTGGCCCACCTCACTACCCCTACCCACCAAGCGAAAAGTGGCTATTTGAGCCAGACTATGGTCTCAACAGACCACTTCTAATTATTAGGCAGACTGTGACTGACCCTCTTCGAAACTATGCCGACCAAAGCAGTGCCTTTACCTCACAACCAAATGATTATTCTAGAGACGGTAAAAAGTTTAATTACTTCAAAGATTTGATTCTCCAGGCTGTCTCAGGACAAGCAGAAGGTCAAAAAGGATTTGTCTGCCTAGGACTTGAAACATCTATGGACGGCAAGTACTGGCAAGAACTTGAAGATCAACTTAACTTTTTACTAGAACTAAGATCAGAAAATAAAGTATTGTTTCCGAGTAAATTAGAGCTTCTTGAACAGTATCTCAAACCACAACTAAGCATTTACCAGGGTAAAGATCTGACCCAAAATTCAGGTAGCTCAGCCTACTGGATCACCAGTAATCGGTATCGAATCAGAGTTAGGAAAGAAGCCAAAAAAGTATTTATTAGCGACATTAGAATTTATGATAAAGAAGTACCTGACCCATATGAAGAAAATGTAGCTAGCGATAAGGGTTGGTGGATAGTTCCTTTTACTCTTGACTCTTCAAGATCTACAGTTCAAACAGATCATAGAAATTGGCTTCAAAAACAACTAGGGAAAGCTCCAGACCAAAATATATTCAATTTACCGAGCTCAGACATACCGTCTAGCCTATCTAGAATCGAGCTGCCAGACGCAGAGACTGACATCTCTACTGCCTTGAAAGACAGTATTATTTCGCTGAGCTACCACACAAAGGATTCTCAGAAATTCATGATGGAGTTCGCTACTGATCACATCACTTACCCTCCTCAAACTGTTCTCAAGCCTATAGTGCCTGAGAACGATTTGCTATCTTCCACACTCTCTAAAACCGGCATAAATTTTTCACTTACCCAAAATCTAAAAACTGAAAAAAATAATCTAGATAACTACACCAAAACTAGCTACGACTGCGAAAACCAACACTGCAAAATGACTTTCGAGCTTCATCCAGAACTGACTACACTAGTCAGAAAAGAGCTCTACCCAATCTACTTTCCTGAAAGGTCTACCAGAGAACTAGACACTCAAAAAACAACACTTTATGCCCATAATAAGCATGCAGTAGCAGGAAAAAATCCTGTTCGTTTGGTTTTTATACCAAAAGATAAATATGGTTTTTCAGTCAAGACTACAGCTCTTCAAGTCGCCACAGACCCAGCTATAGACCTGATCAACCCAACCGTTGATCCTGTCACTGACTATCAGTTCATTGATCTGATCAACACCAACTCTCTCAAAACTACTGTTACTCTCACTCTACCAGGATGGAGTCACACTGAAGAAGTGGTTTTCGCTCCCAACTGCAAGAAAGATTGGCTTTACTGCCTTACCCATCCTCTTGAGGCCATCAGCTATCTTCAAGCCATTATCGGAAATTGGTACCGCAAACTCCTGCTTAATGAATCGCAATAAGTGACTTATAATCAGACCCTGAAAAAATGCCCAGGTGGTGAAATGGTATACACGTACGCTTGAGGTGCGTATGCCGTAAGGCGTGGAGGTTCAAGTCCTCTCCTGGGCACA
>CAYUQY010000012.1:0-34339 GCA_964447075.1 uncultured Pseudomonadales bacterium
TTGCTTTGGTAGCCATATTTTAGAACGTGAATTATATCAGTCTTTCTTGAGTTTTAGATTCTCCTTTGCGAAAGGCATACCTAGTAACTCAATAAGTCTAAATGCTTGCTTCTGATCAGTAGTATTAGTCACAAAAACTACCTGTAAGCCTCGAACCCCTTGAATTTTGTCGTAGTTAATCTCAGGGAAAACAATCTGTTCCTCTATACCTAAACTATAGTTGCCAGCTCCATCGAAGGCAGTACGAGACACTCCTTGGAAGTCTTTGACACGCGGCAGAGCTAAAGAAACCAACTTATCCACAAACTCCCACATGTGCTCTCCGCGTAGAGTCACCATTACTCCAAGTGGATCCCCAACTCGAGTTTTATAGGTTGCAATAGCTTTTTTAGCTCTGGTTATGTTGGGCTTGTGACCAGTGATGAGCTTGAACTGCTCCATGACACTTTCGATAGCTTTGTCACGAGCGGTAGCATCTGTGATTCCCATGTTGAGGACTACCTTGACAAGCTTTGGGACAGAGAAAACCGAGCTATGGGCAAACTCTTTCTTAAGTGTCGGTTGAACTTCTTGCTGGTATTTTTGTTTTAAGCGATTCATGACTATTTTTTCTCCCTAAGCACCTGTGGCACTTCTTTGCCTGTTTTTTTGAAGATACGCATTTTACTACCATCTTTCATAATCTTGTAACCTATTCTGTCTGGCTTACCCTCATTATTAATGATAGCCACATTGGCAGTAGGTAGAGCTCGCTCTTTCTTGATTTTTTCACCTGATTTCCCAGCTGTGGGCTTGACATGCTTGGTGTACATATTGGCACCCTCAACCACAACTCTATCGCGACTGGGTATAGTCTTGATGACTTTGGATGTTTTACCTTTATCCTTACCAGCTGTAACTAAAACTGTGTCTCCTACGTGTAGTTTCATAGTACCTCTGGGGCTAGACTTGCTATTTTGTTATAACCTTTTTCTTTGACCTCGCGAGCTACAGGTCCAAAAACGCGTGAACCGATCGGGGTCTCACTACTACGACTCTCGATAACCACAGCTGCATTGTCGTCGAACCGAATGTACTCTCCACTTGCACGTCGTCTTTCTTTGACGGTGCGTACGATCACGGCTTTAACTTTTTGACCTTTTTTGACTGTACCGTGAGGCTCTGCTTCTATCACAGAGGCAGTCACCACATCACCAACGTGACCAAACCGACGGACTGAACCGCCATGTACCTGGATAACTCTAAGAGTTTTAGCTCCTGAGTTGTCCGCCACTACTAGTCTGGTGCGTAACTGGATCATACTTGGCTTTTTTCTGTAACTTTAAAGTGTTTATTTTTGCTGATAGGTCTACATTCTTGAATAGTTACTCTGTCTCCAACTTCAAGCTTGATGTCTTGAACATCGACTGCATAAGTCTTGGAGCGCTTGACGTACTTCTTGTACAGCGGATGCTTCCACTTGTGATCAACCTTGACCACGACTGTACGCTCTGACGAAACTGACTTGATGATACCGTTCATGATTTTCATACTTTTCCTGACTCTAAAGATTTTTCTCGCATCACAGTCATGACACGAGCTATTTGGTCTCGCAGACTGCTACAACTTCGAGTGTTCTTAAGCTTGCCAGCTTGACTTTCCATGACAGCTTTGGCCAGCTCAATCTTGAGTTGTCCTAGCTTCTTGGACAGCTCGCTTGAAGCGAGTTGATGTAGTTCTGTAAGGTTTTTTTTATTCATATAAATTACTTAAATCTTTACTTACTCACGACTATTGTGCGCACGGCCAGCTTGTGTCCTGCCTTGTCAAATGCAGACTTGGCTGTCTCTAGTGTTACACCACCGAGTTCAAACAAAATAGTACCTGGTTTGACAACTGCTACGTACTCATTGATGTCGCCTTTACCTGATCCCATCTTGACTCCTACTGGCTTCTTGGTAACTGGCTTGGTTGGAAAAATTCTCAACCAATACTTACCTGTTTTTTTGGTGGCAAAAGTAATCTTCTTGCGAGCTGCCTCGATCTGTCGTGCAGAAACCCAGCCACTGGTAGTAGCCTTGAGTCCAAACTCGCCAAAAGAAACTGTGGTGCCTCGAGTGGCTAGGCCAGCTCGACTACCACGGAACTCTTTGCGAAACTTTGATTTTTTAGGTTGTAACATATTTTATTGTTCTAGTTTAGGTTTGAGATAGAAGTTTTGTCTCTAGACTTCTACCTACTCAAGTTAGAGAGTATTTTAGAGCTCTCTAGCTGCCTCCCCTTTGTTGATCCAGACCTTGATACCTACATAGCCGGAACGGGTCAAGGCTGGTGTCTCATGGTAATCTATGTTGGCTCGAAGTGTCTGGGTAGGCACAGTGCCCTCAAAGTACTTCTCTCGACGAGAGATCTCTGCTCCACCTATACGTCCGCCTAGCTGAATCTTGATACCTTTGGCTCCTGCTGCCATGACTTTTTCCATAGCTTGTGAGACTGCGCGACGATGAGGGTATCTCTTGATCAGCTGATCTACGATTCTCTCAGCCACCAGCTTGGCGCTTAAATCAGGCTTTTTTACTTCTTGAACCTTCAAATCAATTTTAATTTTGTCTTTTTTGAGCTTGTGCATGTTCAAAGAGTGCTCGATGTCCTTCTTCATTTCCTCTAGATTGGTGCCTCCTCGACCGATAACTACACCTGGACGAGCTACATTGAGAATAATACTGATGGCCGTCAGAGAGCGCTCAATACCTACCTGCACCAAACCAGCTCCTACTAACTTTTTTTGAAGTAGTTTGCGTAAGCTGTAGTCTTCGAAGACAGTGTTGGCGTAGTCTTTTTTGGTGGCGAACCACTTAGAAGACGAAGCTACATAGCTACCAAGACGAAAGGCGATAGGATTAACTTTTTGTCCCATATAATTTATTTCTCCTTGCTCAAGAGCTCAACAGTCACGTGACTGCTGCGCTTGAGGATCGAGTTGGCTCGACCCCTACCCACTGGTTGGGACCTTTTGAAGCGAGGACCTTCATTGACGATGATACTCTTGATGCTCAGCTCTTCTGGCTTGTAACCGAAGTTGTGAGTTGCGTTGGCCATAGCTTGTCTGATCACTTTGGTAATCAGAACTGTGGCTCTTTTTTCCATGACCGCCAATTGACCAATAGCCTGATCCAAAGGCAGTTTTCGCACCGCGTTAGCTACCAATCTCGCTTTGCGAGGTGAGGTTCTAGTGAAGGCTTGTTGAGCTTTGATAATCATAACTATGTCTTAGTAAGTACTCGTTTAACAATCTTTCCATGTCCGCGGAAGGTACGCGTGGGAGCAAACTCGCCCAACTTGTGACCCACCATAGACTCGTTGATGTAGACCTCAATAAAGTTTTTGCCCTGGTGAACCATAAAAGTATGTCCCACAAACTCTGGTGGAATGTCACAAGCTCGACTCCAAGTCTTGATAGATTTTTTGTCACCACTAGACTTCTGAGCTTCAACTTTTTTAAGTAGCTTTGGATCGATGAATGGGCCTTTTTTGCTTGATCTTGACATACCTTACTTAACTCTCCTGTCTTTGACAATGTATTTATTTGATCTTTTCTTTTTATCTCTGGTCTTGGTACCCAGAGCGTGCTTACCCCAAGGTGTCTTGGGATACTTCATGCCAATACCACTCCTACCTTCACCACCACCATGAGGATGTGAGTTTGGCTGTTGAGCCACTCCGCGCACTGTAGGGCGGATACCCATGTGGCGCTTGCGACCTGCTTTTCCAAGCTTGCGATTCTTCCACTCTTGGTTACCAACCTGGCCGATTGTAGCGAAAGATTCTCCTCTTATCAAGCGAACTTCTTTGGACGGCATCAGAACTGTCACGTAAGTCTCATCTTTTGACTGAACTAAGGCAGCTGTACCTGCTCCACGCACCGCCTGAGCACCCTTACCAGGACTAAACTCTATACAGTGGATAGGTACACCCACTGGGACCTTCTTTAGGGGAAGCGCATTGCCTACACGAACCTCTACAGACTCGCCTGAAACTACTTCTTGGCCTATTACCAGCTCTTCTGGTGCCAGAATGTAGCGTTTTTCACCATCCTTGTAGTAGAGCAAGGCAATGTTAGCTGATCTCATAGGATCATACTCGATGCGCTTAACAACTGCAGGGATGTTGAACTTCTCTCTGTGCCAGTCAAGTATGCGCAAACGCTTCTTCTCACCCCCACCTCTGTGCCGGACGGTGATGTGACCCTTGAAACCTCGACCCTGGCGCTTGAAGTGACCAACCTTGAGAAGAGACTTCTCAGGCTCACCTTTATGTAAGGGAAGAGACACCTTGATGTGGTGTCGTGAGCTATTGCCGTTGTGTTGTACTTTGACTAACATATATTCTTTTGTTTTTACTTACTCTTTGTTTCTTTTTGTTTGGCGATCGTTGGGGCGGTCGTTGGGGCTGTCGTTGTGGCGGTCGTTGTGGCTGTCGTTGTGGCGGTCGTTGTGGCTGTCGTTGGGACGGCTAATTTTTTTGGTTTTTCTTGAGTTTTAACTGGCTTTGAACTGGAGGCTTTAGAGCTTGTGGCGACAGCAGGAGATGAGTTATAGGTGCTCTCTTGGATGTCAAAAAGACTGATAGTTTGGCCCTTTTTGAGTAAGATTAAGGCTTTTTTTGATCGTGGGACTACCGTGACTTGCCTCTTGCTACCGGTACGTCTCAATGACTTGACGCGACTGATGGTGTTGACAGCCTCAACCTTGACGGCAAAGAGCTCTCCCACAGCTTGAGCAATTTGATGTTTGGTGGCAGAAGGTAAAACTTCAAAGGTATAGACGTTCTTCTGGTTGGCCAAGAGTAAGGTGCGCTCGGTGATGATTGGTGATTTGATGATGTAAGGATTCATAAAGATTTACTTTGTAGGCTTTTTGGCGGCTTTTGGCTTGGACGTAGTTGCTTTTTTGGCGGCGGGAGAGGTGGTGGCTGCTTTTTTGGCGGCTTTTGGCTTGGACGTAGTTGCTTTTTTGACTGCTGGAGAGATGGCTGCTTTTTTGGAGCTTGGCTCTGTCACCACTTTTGTCTTCATAACTGATGCTAGCTTACTATCAGAACTAGAGACTTTTTTACCAGAGGAAATGACTTTAGTCTCAGCATCCTCCTTAGGTGTCAATCTTTTTGTCAAACCATCGACTGCCTTTGAGGTCATCAAACAGACGTCACAGCCAGCGACCTCATAGGTGGTTAAATTATCAGTGGAGGTTACCACTACACTTCGAAGGTTACTCATCGATCTGAGAACATTTACCTCTGGTCTATCAAGAATCACCAAAACACGATTTTTATCTGGAGCTATCTTGGCGAGAAGCTTGACTGCTGAAGAAGTCTTGCCATCTAGTGACATCAAGTCATCGACGACAATAATGTTCTTGGCTTGAGCACTAAGAGCACAGATCAGAGCTTTCTGCTTCATTTTCTTACTCAGTGACAACTTCCAGTTCTGCTCACCAGTTGGTCCATGAGTCACACCACCGCCGACAAAAATACTAGGAGTTCTAGCACCATGACGGGCTCCGCCTGTGCCTTTTTGCTTGTACCACTTCTTCTTGGTTCTAGCGACCTCAGCTCTAGTTTTGACTTTGGCAGTACCCTGACGCTGATTGTTGAGGAAAACACGAACAGCTTGAGCTATCAAAGTTTTGTTGGGTGCTGCTCCAAAAACTGATTCGGAAACAGTGAGTGGGGTAACAGTGCTGGTAGTGGAGTGAACTGTGAGTGTCATTTAGTTTTTTGCCTCATTAGTCTTGGAGTTATCGTCGCTTGCGGGAGCTGATTCTGCAGTAACTTCGGTTTTCTCAGTAACTTCGGTTTTCTCGGTTGGCTTGAGGCCACTTGCTTTCAAGTCTAGCAACAAGTCTTTTTTACGTCCTGACTTAGTGATCTTGACCATGGCATTCATAGCTCCTGGAATAGGACCGCTTAGCCAGAGGACATTAGCCACTGTATCCATGTAGAGAACTGTCAAGCCTTTGGTGGTCTGGACGTCTACACCCATGTGGCCGGCCATTCTTTTACCTTTAAAAACACGGCCAGGAGTAGTGCGCTGACCAATAGATCCTGGAGCGCGCTGTCTATCAGACTGTCCATGAGTTTTTGGTCCACCCTTGAAGCCATGTCTCTTGACTACGCCAGCAAAACCGCGACCTTTGGATACACCCTGTACTTCCACTACGTCACCAATCTCTAAGACTTGGGACAAAGTAATGGCGTTACCTTTTTTAAGTTGCGTTTCTGATTGAGGCACTGTCAAACCTATGATGTGTCTTACTCCTTGAGTAAATCCATTTTGAGTCAACTTCTCACGCAGAGGCTTGGTCATTCGGCGCAGCAACTTTTGGCCATAACCAACTTCAATGGCCTTTGTGACCTGATCAGAGGAATTTTTTTCAGAAATAATAGGGTTAGGAGCCACAACTAGCGTCGTCACGCACACTCGCCGACCTGTGGTGGTCCAGCCTTGAGTCATGTGTCTTTTGGTCGCAAACAATGTCGTCACCATATCTGTGCTCACTTATCTTTTGTAGTGTTTGATGTCTAATCATAAAAAAAGAGAACTGTGTCCTCTTTTTGCTTATCTTTAACCTTTTCAAGGTTACATCTTGATCTGAATACCAACTCCTGCGGGGAGCTCTAAATGCATTAAAGAGTCAATGGTTTTGCTAGTAGGATTCACGATATCTACCAAACGCTTGTGGGTACGAATCTGATAGTGCTGTTGGGCATTCTTGTCTGTGTGAGGAGAGGTCAAAACTGTAAACCACTTAATGTGAGTAGGTAGAGGCACGGGGCCTACGACCTTGGCCCCTGTAGAAAGGGCCGTCTCTAAGATCTTGCGAGCAGCCTCGTCTATCACCCGATGGTCGTAAGACTTAAGACGCACGCGGATCTTATACTGTGTAGGTTTTTTATCAATTTGAGCTGACATACATCACAGTTCCAGACAATGTTAATGGACAAGAGATGGGTAGTATAACTTACGTGATTATTTTTTGCAAAAGGGAAAGTGGGGTGGGAGCTAAAGGGGAAAAGGGGGTGATTCTGTGGGATATAAAGAGGACAAAAAAAAGACTACTAAATGAGAAAAAGGGACAGACTTGCACCTTGCTTCTCATCCTGAATTAACTATTTAGTGCTGAGTGCGACAACTTCCAGATCACTTGTACCTAAAGAAAACCCCTGATCTCCCCTACCTGCCTGAGTAAGTAAGCCGAGAATTACACAGATCGGCACACCAATGCTTACAAAAAGTGCCAGTAGCTTCTCCAGATCAGAATGCGCAGCCCTACTTAAGCCTGCCTCTCGCTCTAGCTCTGACCACATTCTCGCTAGTGAAGATTCGTCCAGGTAACTCTGATCATGGGCAAAAGCGAAAAGCTGAGGTAGTCCTCCAGCTGCTGCCTCAGGATCAAAGCGTGATGTGTCAACTCCTGACATGCCACCTGCTCTTACTCTACTCCAAAAGGCTGTGGCAGCAAGCGAGCTTAAATTTGGATTAAGAGAAGTTAGTGCGGCCACAGTAACTCCAATCATCGTCACCTCTCCTGGAAAATAATGCTCTAGATACTTCTCAACTGCCTCACCTACCGGTAAATTTGCCTGATAGGCAGGATCGCCAGATGGCTTGCCAACTCTCTTTGTAGACCCAGCGCCATCCAATAGGTAAGCTAGCGTATCAAGCGAGATAACTAGCGTCTCACCTACTTTTGAGTCGCCGGCTGAGCTGAAAGGTGGCCTAGCTTGCACGCTTCTATCTCTAACCTGACGGAGTCCATCCTCTGCCTTAGCGCGAGCCTCGCTCACCTGCGTGGCTGCTGGTTCGTGAGTCTCTCCAGACTGAGGGAGTGCATGCACTTCCACGCCGAAAAGAGTGCCTAAGTAGGACTCGTCCTGACTGTCTCCATTACCATTGTGAAAGGCAGCTTGAATTAGTTCGAAGAAACCCAAAGGATCAGCCAATGCGCCAGATCTGAAAAATTCATGCTTAGGATCTTTTAGTATCATCAGAAGAAGCGACAAAATTAAGCGCTTGCGGTTACTACTCGAGGCCAAGTAAACTCTCTCTGGTGGCTCATTCCAACCACGACTGGACCACCAGTCACAGTTACGCTTTTCCAAGCTTACCTCTGCATCTTGGATAAAAAAGAAGCTGTGAAACAGCGCGCCAAACTCTTTAAACCACCCTATTTGCTCTGAGGTGAGGCTTTTTTCTATTTTTAGCATAAAAAAACCTGCTGTTAGCAGGTGTTTAGTCGTTTACAAAATGTTTTTGAATCCACCCATTGTGGGGTGGAATCAGGTCAAATTGGCAAAAAAAACTAGTGAGTGGCACTAGAGTCGAGATTTTGCCACATACACAGTAGTTATGCAATCGGGAGTTTTAGTGGCTTTACCATCCTAGCCATCGTGATATTAATTCTTAAAAATTACTTTTACTCTTGTTGCCACCAAGATTGGGCAAAGGTATTAAATACCACCTGCTTCCAGATCTCTTAGAGATTGTGTTGTATTCCTGAGATTTGTTGTTGTAGCTACTTACCTTACCCTCATATTCACTATAATAAGGCTCCATTAGTCCTCCGCTTGTTGCTTTAGATTCAAGTGACTTCAAATCGGTCTCTAACTGTACCAATTCTTGATCCAGTTTATTCATTGCTTGTGTGTCTTTCATCCAATAGAGTTCTTGCCCTAAATAAAGCACAACATTTAGCACAACATAAACAATTAAAAGTCGTACTATTCCAGGGATTTTCACCCAATATTTAGCAAATTTTTCATCATGGATGATGGTGTTGCAATGCTGGAATTTACCATATTATGTTGTCTCCAAATGTAAGAACTATATCTTAGCACTTGATCTCAATACTAACAAAATTCCGAATTTTGTGGGTTAGTGGTTTTAGCAAAAAAAAACTAGTGAGTGGCACTAAGGTCGAGATTCTTCCACATGCACAGTAGTTATGCAATCGGGAGTTTTAGTGTATTAGCCTCATAAGTTCTACTCCAACTCATCCTTGCCTCTGTCTTGCATGATTGCGGCAGCTATGACTGCATCTGTAAGTCGTTGACCATCTTGCTCACCTGGCTTGCCTCCAGCCGCAATGGCAGCAATAATTAAGTAAAGTGGAGCTCCCATGACTTCACATAGTAACTTGATCTTCTCAAAGTTTTCACTGCTCTCGACTACCTCTCCTCTCAATGCTTCAGCTCCAGGAGCAACTACCCTGTACTCTTGCTTCCTATGCCACCACAAGACTTGGAAAAGAGCCCATCCGGCAGCGTTGGGGTCAAAAATACTATTGGTAATACCATACTCGATCAATTCTGATATTTTTGAGTCATTTATTAGGGTATCGAGTCGCTGAACCAGAGCAGCCCATCTAACAGCCAATATAGGAGATTCTGCAACATTAAGTGATACCGCCACCGCAGTCAAGTTACAGGTCTCCAAGATGTCCTGCAAATCTTTCATTACATACTTGGTAACCGCATCACGAATAGCTTCAGGGGTCTCAAATGTACCAATGGCCTTGCCCATATTTTTAAAGAAATTCATCCCCAAGTTCATAGACTCAGAATCTGCGCCGATAATTAAGGCAGGAGACCTTCCTTGGATTTCGTCTTGCCTGTCAGAAATTTGATCAGCTAATTGCTGTGCCTTGTTTACAGCTGATACAACTACTCCATCGCCAGGTTTTTCTCTACCATTTTGTGACATACCCCAGACTTCTACACCATGTAGGGTGCCCAAGTACTCAGTGTCACTAGTGCTTTCGTTGCCATTATGAAAAGCAGCTTTGAAAGCTTGGAATATTTGCTCTGTATCCTGAAGATTGTTAAATGGAAGGGGTTGCTCTTGTGCAGACAGTTGGTCGTCTACGCCAGCTACAGCCCCAGCAACATCACTTTCCGCATGATTAAGTAGATATAGCTGAAGAGCGATAGCAGCTCGCTTGCGCTCGCTGCCTGTGGCAAAGTAGATTTTCTCAGGAGGATTCTCGTAGCCTTGCTTCTTCCACCAAGCTAGATCCACATCACTCAATTGGGCTTTCTCACTTGAACCCACACCAATATCAATCCCAAACTCTCTTGAAATAAATGCGCTGATAGGTATTTTTTCAGAATTTGACATAAAAAAACCTGCTTGTTAGCAGGTTGTGTTGCGCGCGAAGCGAGCAAGGTGACAGCCTCTGTTGGGAGGCACTGAATCGACTTGTTTAAATATTACTGAGAATGTCACTAACTTAGACATTTTGCCAGCTACTTAGCGGATGCGCAAGTAGCAGATAACGCAAATCTGCATTGAATGCATAACTGCACTCATTCAATGGACTAACCTCCAAAAACCCCGCCTGTTAAGAGCGGGGTTTATTTTTCAACTTAAGTCCTGAAGTTCCAGGACTGTTCTTCAAAATCTCAAATTACTTCAAGATCTTGGTGATAGCACCAGCGCCGACAGTGTGGCCACCTTCGCGGATAGCGAAGCGTAGACCTTCCTGCATAGCTACTGGAGCAATCAAAGTTACAGTCATCTTGGCGTTGTCGCCTGGCATGACCATCTCGACACCCTCGGCCAGCTTGATCTCACCAGTCACGTCAGTCGTACGGATGTAGAACTGAGGTCTGTAACCTGAGAAGAATGGCTTGTGTCGACCACCCTCTTCTTTGGAGAGGATGTAGACTTCTG
This sequence comes from uncultured Pseudomonadales bacterium, assembly GCA_964447075.1. Classification (GTDB taxonomy): domain Bacteria; phylum Patescibacteriota; class Microgenomatia; order UBA1400; family PJMF01; genus CAYUQY01. The sequence goes on from CAYUQY010000012.1 coordinate 10,709, forward strand.
CCTCGAAAGATGTGTGAGGAGTGGTGCTGCCTATCTTGGCCAGAACTTGACCGCGCTCGACATCATCCTTCTCAACTCCACGAAGTAAGATACCTACGTTATCTCCTGCCTGACCCTGGTCGAGCAACTTACGGAACATCTCGACTCCTGTCACAACTGACTTTTTGTTGGCTCGGATACCCACGATCTCGATCTCATCACCTACCTTGACCACACCAGTCTCGATACGACCAGTCACGACTGTACCACGACCCTTGATCGAGAAAACATCCTCTACAGGCATCAAGAAAGGCTTGTCCAACTCACGTACTGGATCTGGAATAGTAGAGTCAACTGTTTTCATCAACTCCATGACTGCGTCCATGGACTTCTCGTCGCCTTCTAGGGCTTTGAGAGCTGAGAGACGGATAATAGGAGTTTTTTCACCATCGAAGCCGTACTTGGTGAGCAGCTCGCGGACTTCCATCTCGACCAAGTCGATCAGCTCAGCATCTTGAACCATGTCGCACTTGTTGAGGGCAACGACTAGTTGGGGGACGTTGACTTGTTTGGCCAAAAGAATATGCTCTCGAGTCTGAGGCATAGGTCCATCGGTCGCAGCCACTACCAAGATAGCACCGTCCATCTGGGCGGCACCTGTGATCATGTTCTTGATGTAGTCAGCGTGACCAGGAGCATCGATGTGAGCGTAGTGACGCTTCTCGGTCTCGTACTCGATGTGTGAGATGTTGATCGTCACACCACGTGCGAGCTCTTCTGGAGCGTTGTCAATATCACCGTACTTCTTGGCTACGTTGAGTGGTGATGGGAATCTTTTAGAGAGAGTGGTAGCAATAGCAGCTGTCAAGGTAGTCTTGCCGTGATCGACGTGACCAATGGTCCCGATGTTGACATGCTTTTTATTGCGGACAAACTTAATTACGTCTGCCATAGTGCTCCTTTTTTGTTATGTTTTTCCAAAAATTATGTTGCTTTTTATAAGCTTATTAATTTACGCCATCGACGCGCAGAAGAAAACTATTCTACCAGGCCATTGAAAAGGTAGCAACTCACGAAATTACCTCACGTTCACTCCCTTGCGCTCTTCAATTATTTTTGCTGCTACACTCTGAGGTACTTCGTCATAGTGACTCGGCAACAAGACAGACGAGGCACGGCCTTGTGTCAAGCTACGTAAGATAGTCACGTAACCCTGCATCTCAGCCAGAGGTACTAATGCCGTAATAATCACAGCTTTGCCACGATTCTTGGTGTTCTGGATCTGGGCGCGGCGAGAAGATAGATCTCCAATCACATCACCCATGAAGTCATCTGGAGTGGTGACTTCGACAGTCATGATAGGCTCGATCAGAATCATTTGAGCCCGACTTACAGCATCGCGCATACCTAGTGAGCCAGCCATCTTAAAAGACAGCTCACTCGAGTCGACGTCGTGGAAAGAACCATCGTAGACAGTAACTTTAACATCGACCATAGGATAGCCTGCCAAGAAACCACGATCTAGAGATTCCTGGACGCCTTTGTCGATAGGGTTGATGAACTCACGAGGAATAGAGCCACCTGTAACTGCATTGACGAACTCATAACCAGTGCCACGAGGCTGAGGCTCGATTTTGAGCAGACAGTGACCGTATTGACCACGTCCACCTGTTTGTTTGATGTACTTACCCTCACCATCAGCAGCGATCTTGATAGTCTCACGATAGGCCACCTGTGGTGCACCTACATTTGCTTCGACCTTGAACTCACGCTTCATACGATCAACCAAGATCTCCAAGTGCAGCTCTCCCATACCAGAGATGATAGTCTGACCTGTGGCAGGATCTGACTTGATCTTGAAAGTAGGATCTTCTTCAGAAAGCTTGCCAAGGGCTGTGCCCATCTTTTCCTGATCAGCTTTGGTCTTTGGCTCAATAGCTAGAGAGATAACAGGATCAGCAAAGTGAATACCTTCAAGTAAGATTGGGTTGGCATCATCGCAAAGAGTGTCTCCAGTCTTGGTCACCTTCATGCCCACGATAGCGACGATCTCGCCAGACTGAGCAGAGTCAATTTCCTCTCTCTGGTTAGCATGCATGAGAAGCAGACGACCGACTCGCTCTTTTTCACGACGAGTAGAGTTGTAGATGTATGAGCCAGAGTTCAGCTTACCAGAGTAGATACGAGCATAAGTAAGACGACCTACGTGTGGATCAGTCTGAATTTTGAAAGCAAGGGCGGTAAAAGGATCTTCAGGTATGAGCTTGCGACTCACTTCTTCTTGATTTTTAGGGTTGATACCCTTGATCTCGACAATATCTTGTGGGGAAGGTAAGTAAGCTACTACGCCATCCAGAAGTGGCTGGACTCCCGTATTGCGCAGTGATGAGCCACAGTAGATAGGAACCAATTTATACTCAATAGTAGCTTTTCTGAGAGCTGCTTTAAGCAAATTAATATCGATCTCTTCACCGGCTAAGTACTTCTCTAAGAGGACGTCGTCTTGTTCGGCAATTTTCTCGACCAACTCTTTACGAAACTTCTCGACATCTGCCATCATCTCAGCTGGAATCGGCATCTTGGCGTAGTCTGCGCCCAAGTGACCTTTTTCCCAGACCCAGGCTTCTTTTTCCAAGAGTAAGACAACGCCATTGAAAGTATTCTCAACTCCAATAGGTAGGGTCAAGATAGCTGGCACTACTCCAAATTTGGTCTTGATGTCTTCGACAGTCGCCATGAAGTTTGCGCCGATCTTGTCCATTTTGTTGACAAAACAAATACGAGGCACAGAGTACTTGTCTGCTTGTCGCCAAACAGTCTCAGACTGTGACTGAACACCCTCTTCCGCATCCAAGACAGTGATGCCACCATCCAGAACGCGCAGTGAACGCTCTACCTCTGCTGTAAAGTCGACGTGTCCAGGAGTATCGATGATATTGAAGCGGTACTGATCTACTGGTAAGTGAGACTGAAAGACAGGTGTCCAAAAGGCAGTTGTAGCGGCGGAAACGATGGTGATACCACGCTCGCGCTCTTGATCCATCCAGTCCATCTGAGTAGCGCCTTCGTGAACCTCACCAATCTTGTAGGTCTTGCCAGTATAGTAGAGAATGCGCTCGGTAGTGGTCGTCTTACCAGCGTCGATGTGGGCAATAATGCCGATATTACGAATTTTTTCTAGGGAAAGATTACGGTCGGCAGTTTTGACGGTGACTTGTCCAGACATAAATTACCACCTAAAGTGAGCAAAGGCTTTGTTTGCCTCAGCCATACGGTGAGTAGTGTCACGCTTCTGGATAGAGCCACCAGCTCCGTCGAGTGCATCCAGCATCTCGGCAGCCAATTTTTCTGCAAAAGTGTGGTAAGTCTTGTTGGGTCTCTTGGTAGCCTCGATGATCAGCCATCTGATAGCTAAGGAAGAGGCGCGTCGAGGTCGAACAGGCATAGGCACTTGATAAGCAGCTCCACCCACGCGTCGAGAACGAACTTCCATCTGAGGAGCCACGGCGTAGATCACTTGATCGATAACTTCAGCTGCTTTTTTCTTGGTTTTCTCGGCAACTAACTCTAGTGCTTTGTAAACCTGCTTGGCTGCCACTGTTTTTTTGCCATTGATCATAACTCTATTGATCAACATCGTAACTTTAGTCGAGTTGTGAACAATATCACCTTTGATTTCTCTAGTAGGGGCTGCTTTTGATCTCATAATTTAAGTTGTGACTAATAATACTCTTTTTATATAAATTGCGCGCCTGTCTTGTGAAGACGCTAACTTTTTTTTTAAACTTTATTTTTAGCTAGCCGCAAATCTACTTAGACTGCTGCCGGCCTCTTGACTCCATACTTACTTCTACTAGTTTTGCGCTTATCAACTCCTGCTGCGTCGTACTTTCCGCGCACAATGTGGTATTTGACACCTGGTAAGTCTTTGACTCTACCACCACGTACTAAGACTATACTGTGCTCAGCCAAGTTATGACCCTCACCCATGATGTAGGCAGTCACTTCCATTTTGTTGGAAAGCTTGACACGAGCTACTTTACGCAGAGCTGAGTTAGGCTTTTTAGGCGTCATGGTCTTGACAACAGTACAGACTCCACGCTTTTGTGGACTGGTTGTCTTGGCGTAAAGTCCAGTCTTAGAGTTGTAGCTTTTGCGTAGAGCAGTAGCTTTGATTCTTTTAACCTTAGGTCGACGGACTTTGTTACGTATAAGCTGGTTAATTGTCGGCATTTTTTTCTTTCAAAAGCATTTCAAAATGATTTGGCTATTGTACACTATACTTGCAACTTAGCTCTAGCCATCGAAGTCGGGATCAGGCGACCAATGATAACGTTCTCCTTGAGACCCTCAAGATAGTCCACAGCTCCATTGGCTGCGGCATCAGTCAAGACGTTCTTGGTGTGCTGGAACGAAGCGGCTGAAAGCCACGAGCTAGTGAAGAGTGAAGAACGAGTGATTCCCAAGATCATGACTTTAGCTGTAGCAGGCTCACCACCAGCAGCCATAGCAGAGTCATTTTGTCTCAAGAACTTAGCTTTCTCGATCACCTCACCTATCAAGAACTCAGTGTCACCAGAAGACTCAATCTGTACTTTGTCACACATCTTGCGTACGATCACTTCGAAGTGCTTGTCGTGAATAGGAATTCCCTGTGACTCATAGACTTTCTGGACTTGTTCGATAGTGTACTCTTGAGCCACCAACATTCCAGAGACGCGTAAAATCTCGCGCACGTCTAGATTGCCCTTGGTAAGTGCTTGACCTGTGTGCACTAGCTCACCATCTTCAACAGCTAGAATAGCAGCCTTTGGCAGAGTGTAAGATCGCTCGTCTGCAGCTTGGGTAGATCTGACTTGTACTTGAGTCTCACCTTCTACCTCCTCGATCTTAACCTTGCCTGAGATCTCAGCTAAAGGTACATAGACTTTAGGTACTCTAGCTTCAAAAAGCTCTTCCACACGTGGTAAGCCTTGAGTCACGTCTAGACCAACGATACCTCCAGAGTGCTTGACACGCATAGTTAGCTGTGTGCCTGGCTCACCGATAGATTGAGCTGCCACAACTCCTACTGGTACTCCAATTTCTACCATGCGACGAGTCGAGAAGTCCCAACCGTAACATGCGGCGCAGAGACCACTAGGTGCTGCACAAGTCATGGGCGATCTCACCAAGATGCTCTCCACCTTGGTAGCTGCAATCGCTGCTGCTATCACAGCGTCGATCAAACCACCATTTGCAACCACTTGTTTTTTGCCATCTTTGATCTCTTGGGCGCTGACGCGACCGACAAGTCTAGAAGCAAAAACTGCTTCTCTAGGCAAGCGGCGGATCTCAACACTTTTGTCAGTACCACAGTCTTCCATTCTAACGATGACATTATGAGCTACGTCACAGAGACGGCGAGTCAAGTAACCAGCGTCAGCTGTTTTCAAAGCTGAGTCAGTCAAACCCTTGCGACTTCCACGAGCTGATGTCACATACTCGAAAATACTCAATCCCTGTCTAAAGTTGGACTTTGTCGGCATCTCCACAATCTTACCTAGTGGATCTACGACTAGTCCACGCATAGCAGCCAACTGCTTAACCTGATCTTTGGAAGCACGAGTACCTCCAGAGTTGATGATGACTTTGACAGCATTGATCTCTGGGTAAGAGTTCCAGGTCTGATCGGCCACATCATCTGTAGTATCGATCCAGATCTGTTGTGTCAAGTGCTTGCGCTCATCCAAGGTCAGCAAACCATTGAGATAACTTTCTTGTACTTCTTCTGCACGCTTGTTGGCTTTCTCGATAATAATATCTTTGCCCTTGAGCATCAGACAGTCGCTGACTGAGACTGAGAGTCCAGATAAGGTTGCTAGCTCGAAACCCATGTTCTTGATGTCATCGATCAACTGACTAACACGCTCATCGCTCTCAACACCTATGGCACTCGTCACAATTTCTTTGATTTTCTTGGCTGTGGCAGGTAGATTGACGTAACGCAGTGAGACTGGCAAGACACCATTGAATCTCAAACGACCTACTGTCGTTTCAATAATCTCGCGTTTACCTGGAGACACTTCAACGCGAACTTTGATCAGCTGTCGTAGACCAATTTTTTCTGCCTGCTGAGCGCGGATAGCTTCAGTTTCTGAGGAAAAAATACTCTCAACCTTGGCTAAACTCACATCAATAGTGGTCAGATAATAGACCCCAAGAGCCATTTCTTTATTTGGAACGGTGATAGGCTCACTATTGGCTGGCTTGAGTAAATTGTGAGCAGACATCATCAGAGTACGTGCTTCTTCTTGAGCCTCATCAGTCAAAGGTACGTGGACAGCCATCTGGTCACCGTCAAAGTCAGCGTTGTAGCCAGCACAGACACAAGGATGAAGTCTAATTGCCTTTCCCTCTACCAACTGAGGGTAAAATGCCTGCATTCCTAGCTTGTGAAGTGTAGGAGCGCGGTTGAGCACAACTGGATGATTCTGAATAACTTTTTCCAAGATGTCGTAGACTTCTGGCTCACGTCTATCTATCAAGTGCTTAGCACTCTTGACGTTGGGGGCTACGCCATTTTCTATCAAGTGATGTAAGACATATGGTTTGAACATCTCTAGAGCCATGTCTTTGGGAAGTCCACATTGGTCAAGCTTGAGATCTGGACCTACCACAATCACACTTCTACCTGAGTAGTCAACACGCTTACCTAGTAGATTCTGTCGGAAACGACCTTGCTTGCCACGCAACATCTCAGAAAGTGAGCGTAATGGCTTGCGTGTCACACGGCGCTTGGACTGTCTGGCCTGAGCACTATCGATCAAAGCATCGACAGCTTCTTGCAACATGCGCTTCTCGTTACGTAAAATAATCTCTGGAGCACCAAGATCCATCAAGTGCTTGAGACGGTTATTACGGTTGATGACACGTCTGTAAAGATCGTTGAGATCTGAGGTAGCGAATCTCCCACCTGAGAGCTGCACCATAGGTCTCAAATCTGGTGGAATAACTGGTACAACTGTCCAGAACATCCAGACTGGCAAAATTTTGGCTTTGGACAAGCCTTCTGCTACTCTCAATCTCTTGGTAGCCTTGACTCTCTTTGCTCCCTTACTCTCTTTAATCTCGATGCGTAATTTTTCGATTAAGTCAGGAAGATCCAGACTAGCGGCCAACTCATAAATACTCTCAGCACCCATCCCAACTCTGATGTGACCTACAGCATCGTACTCATCCAACTTCAAGTATTCGTCCTCGCTTAAGATAGAGCCACGACGAATTTTCTTGACCATCGACTTTAGAGTCTTGTGGACCTCTTCTAGTTGCTCGAAGTTCTTATCAAGTTGGTCTTTGAGATTGGAGAGAGCGTTCTTGGCTTTGAGACTCAGCTCTGTGACTCTCAATTCAAGTGCCTCGGCACTTTTGACTTTTGACTTGAGGTTTTCTTTGGCTTTATCGAGGTCTGCCTTGACTAACTCCATAGCCGTGGCTGTCTTAGCTTTGAGCTCATCTTGGTTCTCGACCATTTTTTGCTCAAGTGCATCCATAACTATATCTTTTTGCTCTTGATCTACTTCAAGCACGACATATTGAGAGAAGTAAATAATCGAAGACAGATTGCGTGGGGAGATGTCCAGCAAGAGAGAAAGCTTTGATGGGGCTCCTTTGAAAAACCAGATGTGAACTACTGGCGCAGCAAGCGAGATGTGTCCCATGCGCTCACGTCTAACACGTGACTGAGTGACCTCTACACCACACTTGTCGCAGATGATCCCTTTATATCTAATACGCTTGTACTTACCACAGTGACACTCATAGTCCTTCATAGGGCCAAAGATCTTTTCGTCAAAGAGACCGTCTTTTTCTGCTTTGAGCGTGCGATAGTTGATGGTCTCTGGTTTCTTGACCTCGCCAAAAGACCAAGACTTGATCGTATCTGGTGATGCGATACTTATTTCTAAAGCTGAAAAATCAATTATTTGTTGTGACATAGAAGTAATCCTTTTTGATTAGTTGCTCTCCAGAGGTGCATCCACATGGGCAACCTCTTCCACCGCTTCTATTTCTTCTTCAATTACATCATCTTCCACATTTTCTTCATCCTTGCCATCAGCAGTTTCTTCTACAGCCACAGCTAGATCGGTCTCAGCATCTGGATCTAGAACCAGCTCTCCAGGGCTCAACTCCTCTACTGCAACTTTTGCTTCTTCTACTTCTACTACTTTAGCGCCAAAAGGCACGATGTTGATACCAAGCGACTTGACCTCACACAAGAAGACTCTAAATGACTCAGTTACAGTCGGAGCTGGAATTGGTGTACCTTTGACAATAGCTTCAAAAGTCTTTGCACGACCAACCACGTCATCTGACTTGATGGTCAACATTTCCTGCAGCATGTGAGCTGCACGATGAGCTTCAAGTGCCCAGACTTCCATCTCTCCCAAGCGCTGTCCACCCATCTGGGCTTTTCCACCTAGAGGTTGTTGTGTAACCAGAGAGTATGGTCCTGTGGAGCGAGCATGCGTCTTATCTTCCACCATGTGAATCAGCTTCAGAATGTAGGCTACTCCTACAGTTGTATCTTCTCTAAAAGCCTCACCAGTGCGACCATCGTAAAGTCTAGCCTTACCACTGACAGGAAGTGATGCTCGAGTTAGTTCGCCAAATAACTTGTCTTCGTCTACTTTTTCAAAAGCTGGAATAGCGACTGTGTAACCAAGCTTCTTGGCTGCCCAACCCAAGTGTGACTCTAGTAGCTGACCTAGGTTCATACGAGCCAAGACTGAGAGAGGCGAGATGATGATGTCGACAGCTGTGCCATCCTCAAGATGAGGCATGTCAGCTACAGGCACTATCTTAGAGATAACACCTTTGTTGCCATGACGTCCGGCTACTTTGTCACCTACGGTGATTTTACGAAGTTGAGCTACCTGGACCACAACTTCCTTGTTAGTACCTGGATCCAACTCGTCACCCACTTCGCGATCTAGGATCTGCAACTTGATCACGGTACCACTCTCACCATAAGGCATACGCAGTGAGGTGTCACGAACTTCACGAGACTTTTCGCCAAAGATAGCTCTCAAAAGTCTCTCTTCAGGAGTTAGCTCAGTCTCACCCTTAGGAGCAATCTTGCCCACGAGGATGTCGCCTGAACCTACAACTGAGCCGACACGAATTATTCCGTCTGGAGTTAAGTTACTTAAGTAAGCTTCAGCTACATTAGGAATGTCATTGGTCAGCTCTTCTGGACCTAACTTGGTGTCCATCACTTGAGAACGATACTCACTGATGTGAATGGAAGTCAGAGAATCTTGCTGAACTAGACGATCAGAGATGACGATAGCATCTTCATAGCCCAAGCCTTCAAAAGAAGCATAAGCAATCAACAAGTTTGAGCCCAAGGCCAGTTCGCCATGATTCGTGGCTGGACCATCGACCAAGAGGTCACCAGTTTTGACTTTTTGACCAGACTTGACGACAGGTTTTTGGGTGTAACAAGTACTCTGTGAGGTTCTGAAGAAGTGCTCGATGAGATAAATTTCCTCATCTCCCTTGATCATAATGTGCTCATTCTCTTGGGGTGGGTTAGTTTTGAGAGTGATCAACTCTTTAGGATCAATCTTGACGATAACCTTAGCCGCATCGGCATAACTGACCGTACCAGCGTGGCGAGCACAGAGGGTTCTACCCATGGCTTCTGCGACCAATGTTTCCATACCAGTTCCGACGGTAGGTGCTTCTGGTTTGACCAGAGGTACTGCCTGACACTGCATGTGAGTGCCCATTAGAGCACGGTTAGCCTCATCATGAGCGATAAATGGAATCAAAGAAGCTGAAGTACCGACCACTTGGCGAGGAACTACGTCGATGTACTGGACGTCAGTCACAGGTCCCTCGATAAAGGAGTTCATGACACGCATAGGCACCCACTCTTGAGTGATCACGCGCTTGTCATTGACCTCAACACCAGCATGAGTGATAGAGCAATCTTCCTCATCGTCAGCTGAGAGATAAACAATTTCTTTGGAAATGACCATGTCATTGCCAACTTTGGTCACAGGATGGTATGGCGCCTCTAGAAAGCCGAAGTGATTGACCCTAGCGTAGAGAGCTAAGTATGTGACTAAACCAATGTTTGGTCCTTCAGGAGATCGGACTGGATCGATACGTGAGTACTGTGAGGCATTGATGTCACGCATGGAGAACGAGGCTCTCTCTCGAGTCACGCCACCGCTACCCATCACGGAGAGACGACGTAAGTTATCAATTTCTGAGAGAGGATTAGTTTGATCGAGGATAGTGGAGAGTCTATTGCGGCGGAAAAATTCTGTAATGGTGGCAATAAGTGGTCTCGCATTTACCAGAGCAGCAGGAGTCAAGACTTCATCTGTTTTGGTTAAAGACATTTTTTCACGTATGGATCGCTCCAAACGGATAAGACCTATACGAAATGCATTGATCTGAACTAGCTCGCCTACACGACGCACTCGGCGATTACTGAGGTGATCGATGTCGTCTACCTTACCCACACCATTTTGTAAGCCAACTAAGTACTTGACTGCCGCGATCAGATCTTTGACTGAAAGGACTGTTGTGTCATCTGGAACGTTGATCTTGAGGCGACGGTTGAGCTTATATCTTCCTACTAAGGCCAAGTCGTAGCGTCGAGGGTCAAAAAACATTTGAGTCAAGAGATCTCTAGCATTATCTAGGACTGCTGGCTCGCCAGGTCTCATTTTCTCGTAAAACTCGACCAAAGCTTCATTTTGACTCTTGGCTGTGTCTTTTTGAAGAGTGTTGGCGATGTAATCAATACCATCTTTGATTGGAACATCTTGGAAAAGGTGCTTAAGCTCTTCATCTGTTCCGTAACCCATAGCACGCAGAAGGACAGAGACTGGCATCTTGCGACGTCGATCAACTTTGACTGTGATGACATCACGCTTACCGATACCTATTTCTAACCAGCTGCCTCGTTGAGGTCTCAACTCTGCCTGATAAAGGGTTCTACCTGTGGTGGGATCGACATTACCAGAGAAAAATATGCCAGGAGAACGAACTAACTGTGTCACCACGGCTCTTTCGATACCGTTGATGATAAAAGTACCAGCAGGAGTCATCTTGGGAACATCGCCCAGAAAGACTTCTTGTGTCTGCTCTTCACCAGTGCGCTTGTTTGTGAGAATTGCTTCAGCCTTTAGAGGAATGTCGTAAGAGACTGCTTTGTGTTTTGCCTGGGCTGGGGTTTGCTTTGGTTTGCCAAAGTTGTAGGAACCAAACTTAAGGCTCCAGTTTTTACCAGTAAAGTCTTCTATACCTTTGACGCCATTGATCTCATCCAAACACTCTCTAATTCCTTTTTGCAAAAAGCTGTCGTAGCTCTCTACCTGGATACCTGTTAAATCAAGTTCCGGTAGATGTGCCACCTGTTTGCCCCAAAGGACTCGAGATGTGTGCATGAGAACTCCTTTCAGCAATCAAAAAAAGGCACCGCCACCCACTTTTTCCTCAAGTGATATGGTACCTATTGAATGTGATTTTCTAGAAACTGTTGTATAGCAAGGTCAAACCCTACAAAACTACTGAGCGATGGATTGTAGCGTAGGTGAATCTCTGATACAAGCAGGAGTTTGAAAAGAGTTAGCCTCACGTGATAATGTCCTCTTTGTCCCAAATAGAAATGTCCCCTTTTCGTTAAGTAGAAATGTCCCTTCATCTCAAGTACTTCTGGACATTGCGATTATGCTCATCTAACGTCACCCCGTAGTGGATAACCCCGTCATTGTCATGGAGGTAAAAAATATAATCTGAGTCTGTAGGAGAGAGGGCAGCCTGGACTGCTGCCAAGCCTGGGTTGCAGATAGGCCTTGGGGGAAGTCCTGGTCTGGCGTAAGTATTGAAAAGTGAGGTGCTCTTTTTGACTTCTATGTTGGGTGGCACCCACCAGCTCTGTTGAGTTTTACTATATCCTGCTATGTACTGTAAGGTCGCATCTACATCTAGAGACATACCTACCTCGACTCGATTCCAGAGAACTCCAGCGACTGTTTTCATCTCTTCTTCTTGACCAGTTTCCCTCTGGACTAGTGAAGCCATGATCAGAATATCTTCTAGCTTGCGGTCACTGCTGTCGATTTGAGCTTGAAGGGGAGTCAAGACTTTTTTCTGAAAAGTATCCTTGAGAAGTCGATGAATTTCTTGGGCTGTAGCTGTTTTTTGGACTAGGTAAGAGTCTGGATAGAGAGTGCCTTCATCATCTTTGGACAGCTCCAAAAACTCATCCTTATCGAAGCTTTCCAAGCCCTCAGTCTCATCTAGCATCTGGGCAATTTCTTCCACTCGCCAACCCTCAAGAATTTTGATCCAAGTGTCGTCTGTGCCTTGGGACAGGGCAGCGAGAATCTCTTGGGGAGTCATCTTTGGAGAGAGCTTGAAAGAGCCAGCCTGAATAGCAGTAGTTTTGTTGTCTTTGATAACAAGGAGGCGGAAAACAAAGGGATGATGAATTAATTTTGCCTCGGTCAATCTTTGGGCTATGACTGAGATACTCTGGCCTTTGGGAATTTGGAAAACCTGCTCTTCATGGTTAGGTAATCGAGGAAACACAGGCATCAGAAATAAGATCTTGAAAGCAACGTAACCACCCATAATCAAAGCTATCATGAGCAGAAGAGAAAAAATTAAGGCTACTTTCTTGATCATATAGTACTTTCAAATGACTCTGTTATGCTTGCGCCCAACTTCAGACTGATCTCAAGTTGCAGCTAGTGTTTAACTATGAAACTGCCAATCTTGAGTTGCAATCTACCGTCAACTGACACCCTAAAGCGTTTCAACTGTTACCTTGATACCTTTTTTCTGCTCACTAGAGAGAGATTTTTTATCAACTCCAGATGTATTACTTTTTTCCACAACTGGAGAGGCCACTTGGGGCATTAGATTTGTCTCCCACTTACCTTGCCACTCCAAAGATGGCTCTGGCAGGTTGGGAGAGGCTGACGAAGTTGACGCTGAGATAGAGGCTGAGCTCGCAGCTGAGCTTGATGTAAATGCTGATGGTGAGCTAGAGGCTACCGTTGACGGAGTAGCTATAGTCTTAACCAGATGTGAGGCCAACTCTCTTTCCTCAATCCACTCTTGAAGCACTTCACAAGCTGCTAAATCATCGATGTACTTATGATCTCGACGTTTACCTTGCGCCGCCAAGAGCTCGCCCACCCTGTGCGAAGTCAAAGTTTCGTCCTGAAACACAATCGGAACTGAAGTCGACCGCCTCAGCACAGAGACAAATCTGTCCGTCATGATCTTCATGTCACCTTCAGAGACTCCCACAACAATCTGAGTAATTTCTTCAGCCTTGATCACGCCCAGTATCCTCTCCATAATTCTGGTGTCGTTGGGCCAAATGTCGAATGGCTCAGCCAAAGGACCTCTAGCAATTGCTAGACCAATTCTTGAAGTGCCAAAATCTAGACCAAGATAGTTTTGAGTCGTACTGTCCTTTGTGATGTCTATGATGTTATTACCTTAAATCTTAAAAACCAATATCGCATTTTTAGCCAAATAAAACTTTTGTCATTCTTGCTTAAAGTAAGTTTCGATCGCTCACTCATGTGGGGCTAATGTAGCTATTATGACACCTCTACGCAAGTAGGTACCCTCAGGCACGCAGGTGACTAGCTTGAGCTGTCTAGCAGAGTAGTTCTGCTCGAGAATATAGACATCTTCTGGCTTCACTTCTTGTTTTTCTTGCACGATGTAAGTGTACTTGACTCCGCCTGCCGTCAAGTAGATCTTGGCGCCTTTCTTGAGCGTCATGATGGTACTAAAGATAGAGAGATATCGCCGCGAATTATTCTTAGCCGGATTGTAAAACTGGCGCAGAACAGAGTGACCGAAAACTACAGGGGCTCCCAAGTCTCCGGGGTTGGCTGTGCCAGGATACTGGACTAAGTTTTTTTCTAGTCTAGTCCCACCTATCTTGACGACTGCATCTTGTATCTTGAGATCTGGAATATCGATGCTGTACTCCAACACCTGTTGCACAGCTTGGGTTTGAGGCTGATCGTCTGGTTTATCTTGATTGCCTTGTTTAGAAGGTGCTTTGACTGCCCCAACAGGCACCTCAGCACTAAACCAGTTGGCAAGATTGGTGTAGTCCAGCTCGTTGGCGATCACCACAGGTCCTGCATCTCCCTCAATATTATTTTCAATTGCTTTGACCTCACTAGTGGCTATGTCACTTATAACTACTGGGAGCACATCTAGTACCTCACTCGCAGGTATAGGTGCTAGAAGTGATTGATTGATGTCCTGAATGGATGAGATGTAGTACCAAGCAATAGGCAGAACTGCGTTGCTGACCAAAACTATACCTATGACCACAGATACTAAGGGTACAAAAAGTGTTAAGAAGCGCGCCCAAGCTGGAAGCTGCTTTTTAACTTTTGCAACTTTTTTTTGATCGTCACTAAACTCTTTAATCTCAGTTACTGAACTACGCTGTTGCCAAGTACCTACTTTTCGCAGCACAACCTCCATAGGCAGACCCATCTCCATTCCAGACCTTAAGAGTTCGCGCAGTTGATCCGAGCTGAATTTATGGTTAGAAGAGGCGGTCATACTTGCAACAATTTGTGTTCTTTAATTAATTTTTGGATGGATTGATCAATAAAATTACTCTACTATCATCAAGAGGAATTTTTGGCCAAAGTAGCTCATAAAAGGGATATGAAAACTGAAGCTCAAGTGACTTTATCTTTGATTTATCAAGCTCTATTGACTCTACCTGAGTTTTACTCTGTCCAAGTAGCTTGGACTTGAGCTCATCGGTAGATAGTTCTGGTTCTAGTACACCTTGAGCTTTGAGCTGCATACTCAGGGCTTGATTCTGAAGTATCTGCAGATTGGCTGGCGCGATTATCTGCAGCTTCGAGCTAGAAAGCTGGAGTAGCGCACCTGACTCTTGTTGACTAAGTGCCAAGACCTTGTCGCGCAGACGGTCTAAGTTGATAACTACACCGGTCGCCTTCATCGTCATCTCCAGCTGAATAGACTCAGCTTCCTCGCCTACCTTGGCTGAGTAGCTGGTTGTGGCAACCTTCACAGCTTGATCTGGATAGATGAGAGTATCTTTCTGCGCCTTACTTCGTAGACTCTCAACAGCTTGTTTCTCTAGTTTTTTCTTGAGTGTTGAGAGCAGCTTGCTCTGATCCGCAGATGAAACTGTAGGAATGTCTCGACTCGTGCCACCACTTAGCTCTCCTGAGACAGCCACATAAGTATTTTTGGCAAAACTTTCGACTGATAGCTCCGTCTCACTTTTCAGGTTGCTTGCTTCGCCTGGCGCAGAGGCTGTCAACACACCTTTAACTGTAGATGGCTCTATCTGTTTGACGCTGGTGCTGGAAGCTTGCTTGGTGCTGGCAGAAGCTACATTGACTGAGTCCTGAAGCACAAAGCTGAGAGAGCCAGATCTTAAGATAGTCTTAGGGGCAAAAGTTTTGGGACTGTCGGTGAAGTTGTAGAGAGTCACAGTTCCTGTGGCTCTGTCGCCACCCTTTTTGATAGCTGTAGTTGGAATCGACAAACTGTCACTTACTTCCTCCTCAATCACCTCTCCAAGTATTTTTTCTGGTGTCAAAGCAGAAGCTTTGGTAACTACCAAGAGTTCGAACTTTTTATCAAACTTCTCTAACTGAGTTTCGATCTTCACGACTACCTTGACTGTTTCAAGTACATACATCCCCAAGGCTAGAGCTGCAGCTGCTATGCCAAGAAGGATGCCAGCAGCAACTGGCCTAAAGTAGCTACTTGAGTAAAATGAGCGAGAGGATCGTGCTCGATAATGATTACTACTTCGTTGCGTAGGCTCAGTTGAAAACGCTGACGAACTCTGAATAAACTCATTCGACTCTCTGAGCTCTCTGGAGTCACGCACTTCCTGAGCAAGCTCAAAACTCTGAAGTTGTGTCGAGGCTGTCACAACTGGTGGAGCCCTCTGGTTACTAATATTAAGTCCTAAACTCTCCACAGCAGCTTTGCCACCCGTTTGAATAATTGCCCTGTGGATCTCCTGATTAGAAAGTACTTCGACAACTGGCGGATGGATAAAAATTTGATCTGCTTGCCAATCATGCTTCATCACCTCCTGAGAGACCATGTCCAGCTCTATCTCACTAAGGGAAAATGAAAACAGGATAATTTTTTCTGGATAGGGTTTTTTCTCTATATGAGCAAAGGCCTCGATCAAGTCAGAGGCTATATCTTCAGATCTACCTACTTGTTGAACCTGAACAATTCTAGAGTGAGCCACTAAAGTCAAAGTAATATCTTGTGAGGTGACTTCAACAACAAGACAGTTAAGTGGATGTACTCTGGCAGCATAGTTCTGTACCAACGCTTCAGCTGTCACAACAAAACCTAGTGGTTCAAGTGCTAGCTGTTTGGTGAGATTTTGAAATAAAAGCTTTCTTTCTTTGACTATACCTTGATCGGTGACCCAGTCACTCTCAAGGGAAAAAAGAACATGCTTGACCTGCTCTGAGGCTGGTCCTAGCTCCTGAAGTGAGATGTCTACTCCGCTCAAACAGCTAGCATCATCGTACCAATCATGAATAGCAGAAGTACTAACTAAAGAAAGTGAAGATTGATCTACCTGCCAGAGTAAAGACTGCAAGCGGTGATGAGTCACCACTAGAGCTACGAAAACTCTTTTTGTAGGCGTTAACTGGCCTTCAGGCTGAAAGAACTTGGGCCACGACATATCACAAATATCCCCGATTTTTTGACAGGGGCTTTCTTGATCACTTCAGTATAAGTAATTATTCGAGTGAGAGCAATTGATGAAAAAAAATGTGGAGCTCTGAGCCTTGTCCAGCTACTAGTTTTTGATTTGGGAAAACTGGAAAGCAGAGCTTTGCTAGTAGGAGAAGGGTCAATATTTTGAAAGAAGGGTCAAGCTTTTGAAAGACGGGTCAAGCTTTTGAAAGATAAATTCGCCTCACTCCTGCCGAGACTGCTTCTTCTTTAATAAGCTTGAGCGGACCTATCAGTCCTGTATGCTCAACATGGGGACCTCCACACAGCTCTTTGGAAACCCAGTCAGTCTGCTCATCCCTTCCGACTGTGTAGACAGTTACTTCATCACCGTACTTATCTAAGAACAATCCAATAGCTCCAGATGATAGAGCAGTTTTTTTGGGTTGTAGGCTGCGTGCTACTGGTAGATCTTCGCTGATCCAAGTGTTAATTTTGTGTAGGACTTGTTCTTTTTGAGTCGCAGTCAGAGCTTGTGGGCAGGTAAAGTCAAATCTCAATCTCTCCGATGTGATGTGAGAGCCTTTCTGAGCCACTCCCTCTCCGATAAGTTGTCTGAGGGCTGCTTGAAGCAAGTGGGTGGCTGTGTGAAACTGTGTCGTCACATCACTGTGATCTGCCAATCCCCCTTTAAACATGCCCGCAGATGACGAGCGCGAGAGCTGCTTATGATTCTCAAACTCATGAGTGAACTCAGCTACATCTATTTTTTGTCCTTTTTGGGTCACAATCTCTAGAGTCAACTCAAGAGGAAAACCATAAGATTGATAAATATCAAAAGCTATTTTTCCAGAAACATTTTTTTCTTTTTCCAGTATTTTTAAGCCATCTTTGAGAGTACCTTCAAACTTTTTTAACTCCAAGAAAATTATTTTCGCAACAAACTCTTGTTGTTCTTGTTTGGAGACACCGTGGACGCCGTCATAGATGGACAAAACAGCCGCTGAGAGTGAGGGTAGTGACTCTATGTACTTCATGCCTAGCAAATTAGCTTTTACAGCGGCTCTGCGCAGCAACCTTCGCAGCACATAACCTTGAGCCTTATTGGATGGGAGCACTCCGTCCATGATCAGAAAAGTAGCTGCTTTCAGATGATCGGCTATCACCCTCATCGAAAGTTGGGTTGCAGCGTTATACTTCTGTCCAGACTGAGCCTCAATCATCTGAATCAATGGTTCAAAAAAAGGTGTTCTAAAGACATCTATTTGATTGATAGATGCTGCCATTATTCTTTCCAATCCTCCGCCAAAATCCACATTCTTTTGGGGCAGCTCTTGAAACGAACCGTCTGCTTGTTTTTGGTACTGCATGAAGACGGAGTTACCTATCTCCATAAATCTGCCACAGTCACAGTTGACATGGCAAGGTAAGGAGCTAAATGAGGAGTTTTCGTGCAGCTTGAGCTGCTCACCAAAGTCAAAAAAGACTTCACTATCTGGACCACCAGGTTCGCCTGCTGGCATATTGGCTGGGACTCCAGATCTACTCCACCAGTTCTTTTTTTCATCAAAGTAAAAAATTCTCCCTCCCTGTAGACCATCTCTATCTGAAAAATCGACAGCTTTAGCCTTTATCTTGATAGTCGCAAATATTTCTTGCCAAATAGCCACAGATTCTGAGTCACGAGGCACTTGAAGTTGCTCATTTCCTCTAAATACCGTCACATAAAGCTTCTGGGGATCTAGGCCAACTTCTTGAGTGAGAAATGTGAAGAACCACTTGAGTTGTTCTTTTTTAAAGTAGTCACCCAGTGACCAGTTGCCCAACATCTCAAAAAAAGTCGTGTGGCGATTGTCACCCACTTCTTCTATGTCTTGAGATCTAAAGGCTTTTTGGGAGTTCACCAAGCGTGTACCCTGAGCATGAGCTTGGCCAAGCAAGTAAGGCACAAGTGGCTGCATGCCTGAGCTAGTAAAAAGTGTGGTGGGATCATTCTCAGGTACGAGTGAGGCTGAAGAAATGACTTTGTGAAGCTGCTGGACAAAAAAATCTAAGTACTTTTGACGCAGTTGGTTGGGGGTGAAACTGGGCGAACTCAATTTATTGGACATGGCAGCATTATATCGCAACCGAGAGCCATACGGCCCTCTGACGCTCAAACTCCCTTAAACTTATTATTGGGAGAAACCCTTCTGAGAGGTCTGTTTACAAGACTCGAGCTAGCAGCTGCTGCTGTGGAACGACCTGGTTTTTTATGTAGTTGTGAACGAGGCGATCTCTCATCTTTTAGAGACTTGGCTAGATTGAGGGTGACGCCTGTTGCCTGAGCAATCAGATCATGAATAAAGCCACGCAAAGTAACTTGAGGATGCGGTACAACACCTTCCTTAACCAAACGATCTTTAGCTTCATCCCACTCTGTTACCAGGCGAGTCCTAATGTCCTGTCCTCTTGGAGTCCCAAATAAGAAATAGCCAGTAGCCCCCACACAGACCCCCAAAACTACTCCTGTGACAAAAGATCCTTGTTCAGGGCTATGGTCAGATGACTGGAGTTCAAGCATTTTTATCCTATCTTTAAAATCATTTTTAGAGCCCTAGATTTGGCATCCTTGAAGAATCAAGACTTGTGTAAGTCGTACTTTTATTCCTTCAACTCAGATCACTACTTTGACCTTGCTCCATCCTCTTTGGTGCGATGAAGCCATGAAACAAACGACTCAAAAACTTTGATACCAGCAGTCAATCCCCCCATCATGCCGCCCAACCTCTGAAGTGGTGAAGTGATAGCATGGAAGCGATCTTCAATCCCATCCATACTGTGATTAAGTCGCTGTAGAGTTCTTCTTAAGTCTGTCATCACTAGAAAAACCTGAACCCCAACCACAGTCAAAACTATTACCATGACCACTGCCACAACTGTGAGAATAATCGATAAAATATCCATACTACCTTTCTACTGATGTATAAACTCTGTGATCCAAGTACTGTTAATTTTTTTGTCCTAACCGCCTAGCTATCTATATCATACCTCAGAAACGCACATGTACGCTACGTTGTAGCACATTTTTTTTACCTCTATGGTCACTGACGTCAACTGTAAATGTGTTGATGCCTTCGCGAGAAAACCTTACTCTTGAGGAAAAGCTACCATCTGGATCAATGGCCACCGGCTGTGAGTTGACACTCACCACGCCATCACTGATGGTTCTCCCTGTCACTAGAACCTCAGCCGAGACGAACTCACTCTCCTTCGGCTCAAAGATAAGTAGCTCTGGAGGCTTCTGGAGCAAGTACCACTGGTACCCCACGTAGCCTACTAGAGATAAAAAGACTGTCAACAGACCAAAAAAAGCGTATGTGACTGGTGCCCAAACAGCCCGTGACTTGACCGAAGGTCTCAAGAACTCACTTGGGACGAGCTTACCCACGGCACTTTCTTTGTAGTCCCGTCGAAGTAGACCGATCACTGGCCGATGATCAAAACCACAAACTTGGCCGTATATCCTGATGTAACCCTTCACGAAAGTGGCTGCAGGTAGATCCGAGAAACGATTTTCTTCTAGAGCAACTATGTACTGCTTACGAATACGAGTCAGACGCGAGAAGTCATCTATAGTCATGCCAAAGTGTGTCCGCTCTTCTCTCAAGAGCTCGCCTATACTTCTTGTTTTTTTGAACATGATCACACTCCCACTAGATTTAATTGCTTAGTAGCACTCAACCTGACCTGTGGAACAACGGATTACCTGAATCAAAGTTGACGAGCTTGAATTTAATCAGAGTTTTCTACTTTAGAAACTCTGCAATCAGTTTCGAGACTCTAGTGCCATCAGCCTGACCTTTGACTTGAGACATGACCATTCCGGTCAGCTTACCTGGATGTGTTTCACCACTAGAAGCTATGATCGACTTAATTTTTGTTGTTAGCTCTTCATCACTTAGCTGTGTAGGTAAGTAGCCCTCCATAACAGCAATCTTGAGCTGCTCTTGATCTACCAAGTCTTGCCTTCCGCCTTTAACAAAGTCTGTCATGGCGTCTTTTGTTTTCTTAATCTCTGTTTGGACTATCGAGACAATGCTGGCATCTGTCTGCTCGCCATGATCGATCTCAACATTCTTGATAAGCGACATCAAGAATCGAACCACTCCTAACTTGAGCGAGTCATGAGACTTCATAGCAGTTTTCATATCATCTTGTAGCTTTTGCTTGATTGAGATAGACATTTTTATTTCTCCCTTTTAATTTTTATTTTAAAATACCCTAGTTGCACAAATCCTAGCTAAGATTGTATCATCGTCGCTGCTAATGATTACTTGATTTTAGGCTTAAAAATGACCAAGTTCAAACAAACTTATCAAGAGATGGTCGATAAAAACCAGACTCTATTTACCGAGTTTATGACAGTTCATGAGGGCTTCCTGAGCGATCGGAAAAAGTGGAGCTCTCAGTTTCATGAGCAAGGAGCCAGAGTCGTGGCCATAATTCGAGAGTACGAGCAGAAGTTATGCGCCAGTATGGAGCGGGGTAACTTTGCTGCTTTTTCCAATAAGGTCTCAGAAAAGTTCTGGAACGAAGTCAAGAAAGACTACTCTCGCATCGAGATGGTGGGGGTGAAGTCGAGTTTGGATTGATGTCTAACTACTCCAAGACCAAGACAAAACCTTACTGAGCTGCAGGAACAGGCTTTCCCTCGATGACTTTCGCCTCAACAGACCCAGTCGAAGTAGGTGATGGGTTAATCAGGATTGTGTTCTGCTTATTTAGTTCTTTACCCTGCTTGATAACAGGAGTAGGCAGCGCCATCTTAAGCGTACCGTCTATCATGATAGAGTCGCCATTTTTGAGAGTTACAGTCTTCCCATCTCCACCAGCCAGCTTGACTTTACCATTGAGCATCACCACATCTCCAGTAGTCAGCTTGACTTCTTTTTCCATCTTAGTGACCATGCCGTCTATAACAGCCATCATCTTGCCATCGATCATGGCGTAACTATTCGTTACCTTCTCTAGTGGTGCGTCTACTTTTGGTTGGACAGTGGCCAGAGGCGTAGCTAGTGGCGATGGTGATGTGGTGACAGCACTTTGCTGCTCATGCATACATCCAGAAAGAATTAAAGTTGAAGTAAGGATGACTGCCAGAGTAGAGAGACTGCGAAATTTGTTCATAGTAGCTCCAGTTTTTTCTTTAAGCTTAATTACTGTCTGTCCCAAATAGAAATGTCCTCTTAAGTATATGCCTTTTTCGCTCTTTCATGCAATAATACCTTCATGTCTGCAGACAGCGTCATCAAAACCACTTTTAGTATCCTAGCCAAAGTAACTATAGCTGCCCTATCTCTAGTAGGTGCCTTGGCACTTCTCATAGTGGGAGTAGTCTTCATGGTAGTCAAGTCTATGCCTTCTACACAGAATGAGCCTCCTGTTACCTCCATCACTAGAAAATCTGGCGGTGAAAACAAAGTTGCGATCATCCCCATCTCTGGACAGATCGTAGCTGGTGGACAGAGCAGCTCACCACTAGACTCCTCATCAGTCTCAGCCAAAGAAGTTATTCGGATCTTGCGCCACGCAGAAAAAGACGCTTCAGTCAAAGCTATCGTGATCAGAATGGACACTCCTGGAGGCGCAGTAGTCGCTTCAGACGAGATATATCGTGAGGTTCTGCGGATTAGAGATATCAAGCCTATTATTGTGAGTATGGGTGATCAGGCTACTTCTGGAGGTTACTACATCTCTGCTGGTGCCACCAAGATCATAGCCAACAGCGCCACTATCACTGGTTCTATCGGAGTTATTGCCTCACTTCCTCAGTACAGTAAGCTCTACGAAAAAATTGGGGTGCAGAAGCGGACTTTTAAGTCTGGTCTTTTCAAAGATCTTGGCTCCTCTGATAGAGACATGACTCCTGATGAAGAAAAAATTCTAGATACCATGATTTTGGAAGCTTATGATCAATTTGTCAGCGCCATCTCCAAGGGTCGTAAAATGGATGAGACAAAAGTCAGAACTCTTGCTGATGGTCGTATCTACACTGGCAAGCAAGCTTTCGATTCTGGCTTGATTGATGGCTTGGGTACACTTGATGATGCGCTTACTTTAGCTTCCAGCGAGGCTGGCATCTCCAATGCCACTATCATCGAGTACTCTGGTCAATCCCTGATCCAGTCGCTTCTCTCTGGCTCTATCTCACAACTGATCCTACCTTACACCCAATTTGGCATGATACCTAGTACGCCTAAGTTTGGCATCTACTATCAGATGGCGCAGTAGTGTTTTTAAAATTTTCACAACAAACTAAATGCTTACTGTAGTTAGAAACCATGAGGTTTGTCACATCTCAAATCAAAGAAAGTCAACGTCAAAAGGAAGCATTTTTCTCAAGAACTCAGCTGATTTTTTCTGCCAGGTATCTTGAGGTTTTTTGTAGAGCAAGTAAGTTCCAAGTGTGGTCATGAGTGGCTCTAGCTCATCATCTACCACGATTAGCTTTAGAACTGTGTAAGTAGGATAGATACAGCGCACCATCAGAACGGTTGAGTCTTGTCGATTCTCAAACCAATACTGAGTCAACTGCGACCAGTAGTAGTACTTGTCGTTGATCTTAACTCCCAGAGTGGTCACCTGACACTTGAGGTGAGACAGTGGTCGATTGACCAAAACAGTGTAGGCTGCTGCCATAGCTAACATAAGGGGCACAAAGATCAAGTCACCCGTCACGAAGAGAACTAAACCTATGCCTACGCCGGCCAGAACTAAGCCAGCACCGATTTTAGGCAAGGAAGGTGCAGAGAGTTTGGTCGGAGACTCCCAAGCATAAAGCTGCTTTTCTTGGACTACATAGCGGTCAATCCCAGTCGGGTCACTAAAAAACTTCTCAGGGAAAGCTTGCTTGAGAGCTTCGTC
>CAYUQY010000013.1:0-16144 GCA_964447075.1 uncultured Pseudomonadales bacterium
TGTCTACCATACATTGTCGCAATCTGTTGCAAGTAAGTCCTGTCTCGCAGTCAGACTTAGTCCCACATGTGCCACCAATCTTTGAAAGGGTCTTTCCAGTAGCTGGAGTGGAGTACTTCGCATTCACTTCATCTCTACAAGTCTGAACTTTATCAGCTGAGCCACCATCCTTAACGCATTGAGCTAACGCTGTTGCTTTGGCTGATGAGTCGGCAGGGTTAACTGTGCTGGATGACGAAGTCACAAAATCATTAAATCCACCCAAGTAGTACTTCAATCCAATACCGACAAAGTTGCCAAATGTAGCAACTACTGACTGTCCTTTAGTTTGAAGATCTGCATCGACTGCACACTTCTTGTAATTCGGATTAGCAGAGAGTACTGTGTCACAAACTAAGCCTTGTTGACATTGACTTGCGTAAGTACAAGCATCACCTCTCCCTCTCAATGGAAGGCGACCTGAGCCGGTGTTGAGTAGAGTTGTAGTTGTATTACTAAATATGTTCAAATAATTGCGTTTACAAATTTCCACGAGAATAGGAGTCTTTTGAGAAGTCTCACATGACTTAATTGCGGCGATCTGATCAGATGTAAGGCTAGATTCAGCCAAAGGTTTAACTGCATACTTCGCATTCACTCCAGCAATACATTTCTGAATATCTTCACTTGAACCTCTACTTCTTCTACAGTTGGCAATTTCTGCTGTTTTAGCTGATGAGCCTGCAACAGTTGCTTGGGCTGAGTCGGTGATAGGTGCGCTCTGATCACAGGTAAGGCCATTGGCATTACACGTAGCACATAACTTAGAAGTGGTACCTGTGCCATCACGACCGCATGTAGTAAGAGTATCCTTGTTACATGTTGTAGCGCCTGGTTTACATATGACTTTGGGGGTAGTAGCTCCACACTTAAGGCTATCGGCGCAGTTACAGTCTTTGGTGAAGGACCAGTTATAGTTCTTACAAACTGAGTATTTTCCACCTTCACACTTAGTAGCTCCTGTGGTGTAGCACTGTGTAGAGAGGGTGGTAGTGGCAGTAGATGCAGCACAGCTCCTCAAATCTAAGGCACATCCATTGGGACAAATTATAGTGCTTGGTGTTGCGCCTGCTGTTGTGCATGTGGTCAGTCTATCGCCAGCACAAGTCTTTGAGGTGCTGGTACAGGTGTTAGTGCCAGAGATTACTGCTTTAGGAGTACAGCTTGTCCCTCCTACTAGGCAAGTCTGTTCGGCTCCATTTGAAGCTCTTGGACATGAGGAGGTATTATACTGTCCTAAATTGTTGCAAGTGCCTAGAAGTCCATAGGGCATACATTTTTTTTGTCCTGATGTGCACTCAGTTGTTCCACCGCCTGTAGTCCCCACAGGTGCTGTGATACAAGCTTTATTAAATGCATCGCACACTTGATTTAAAAGACAAGAACGATTAACCACTCCGGAGAAATCACTGTTGCATGTAGTAAGAACATGCGTAGCACTTGCTCCAGATCCTGTAGTGGTACATTTAACATTAGCAGTAGTACACGTTGCTGGAATAGTACCTCCACCTCCGCCGCCTCCACCACCTCCGCCTCCACAATTTACATCACTAGAACACTCGCTGTTACATGAGGTATCTCCATTTGGGCAGTCAATATTGGGTGTACAAGTAGTGCCGACGCACTTCGAGTGCTTGCCCACTACTGGTGCAGGACATTTCACTGCAGCTTGTTGTGAGCATGTTTGTCCGACTAATGTTCCCGGATCACCGCAAAAACCTCCGCATCCAGTACACCAAAAAGTACATTGATTCTGTGATATGGGTGATGGAGAAGTGGTGCCACCTCCACCGCCCCCTCCACCCCCTCCACCTACGCAAGTATGGGTGGTAGGACTGCAACTGCGGCCGTCGCAGCAGGCCGAAGATACAGCGCAGTCGCCATTTTCAGGTACACAGGACTGCCCACTGGGAACGGCGTAACATAAATTATCACCATGGCAGTAAAAACCATCTCGACAACCATTAGTGCCAGAAGCATTACTAGCATTGGGTGTTCCAAAGTCACAAGGCCACGAACAAGTGCCTAGCTCCCAGCATGGTCTCTCACCGCAGACATTGAACTGCTGCACTGTGCAAGTCTCACCACGAGCGACACCAGCATCTCCACAGAAGCCAGGCGCACACCCAGCACACCAGAAGGTGCAAGAGCCTGGATCAGAAGATGGGGGTGGCGAACTTCCGCCTCCACCACCTCCACCACAAGCAGAGCAGTCATTAGCACAGGATGCCACACCAGCAGGACAGAGAGTATTGACACATGTATTGTTAACACAGCCTAAGTGAGAACCTACATTGGGAGGTCTGCAAGAGTAGCCACTCTGACAGTAGCCATTAGGAACATCACAGATCTCACCATTGCTCTTAGTACCACTGCCACATGCACCATTACATCCACCATCCACATCACAAGTACTTAAATCACTACAAGTCTGACCTTGAGCTCCACCAGGAGATGTTAGACAGACTCCTGCAGTAGCAAGACTTCTATTATCTTGTCTAGTACTACTCAAATACTGAGCCATGACGCTCCCTACTACTAGAAAAAGGAAGATGCCAAGACCAAGAAGGAGGCGGGTGGGGAGAGATCGAGAAAATTTTCGCGCAGAATGAGCGTGTGACATTATTTACTCATTATGCAGATAAACTGGAACCATTTGCAACAGGGAGTTTTAGGTTAATACTAGATGTGAGAGTTTGAGCTGCTTACGTCAATAGTCAACCGACAACCGTCAACCTCCAACCGACATAATGGGTGGGTGAAGTACTCTATCAGTCTAGAACTCCAGTGTTTTGATCACTTGCCAGTCTTTTTCATCTAATATAGTAATACCTTGCTCACCTAAGATATACAAATAATCATTGATGAACAGAGCCCTTTTGACGGAGTTCTGGCTGAGAGTCTTCACCAGACTTAGCTGATCGCCTGCATAGCTAAAAATATAGGCACCTTTACTTCCAGGGATGAAGAAAACTTGATGTTTGGGGTCATGCAGAAAAGCATGGTGATCATAGGCTACTTCGCTGCCCCAGTCGTCGAGCTGATACTTGCTGGCCTCGCGGGGGTCGGTGGGATTAGTGACATCAAAGAGTGATAACTTTACCCGACCAGACTCCGAGCCAACTCCTAGAATTTTACCGTCAGCTACTTGATGTAGATATGATGAAAATCCAGGAATCTTGAGCTCGCCTAGCTTCTTTGGATCGCTAGCGTTACGCAGATCTAGAACATAGAAAGGATCTGTTTGTTTGAAAGTGACGACGTAACCGCGATCCTGCATAAAGCGCACTGAGTAGATCTTTTCACCTTTTCCTAGATCAGCCACAACACCACTTTGGCGCAGGGCGCTATCTAGAACATAGACATCACTAAATGACTCAGGTCTGCCGAACTGGGTCCAGTTATTTCCGACAGTAGTAGCGACGCGCAGGTGATCTTGATACTCATCCATAGCAAATTGATTCAGAAGAGAGCCAGGAACACTTCCAGTGGCTTCAGCTGTTAGAGAATCAGTGTCGAGCTTGGCGATCAGCGTCGACTCTAACTCACGACTGTGGTTCTTCAGGTAAGTCTGCATTAGATTTTGAAAATTACTGTCGTACTTCATGCCGTCGTCTTTGGTGAGACTCATACGATGCTGACTGATGATGCTGTTCATCTCGACAGATTTTGCTTGGATACTTATGTCTAACTGCTCTAGGCGCTGTAGCTTGGACACAACTGAAGCGGGCATAACTTCTTTGCCATCATTTTGAGCGAACTGAATCAGAATCTTTAACATGTCTGGAGAAGTTCTGTAAGATAGGTAAAGAGATGATGGCGACATGTAGATGGTAGTGCCTTGTCCAGAGCCAACCAGCGTGGTCGATTTGGTCACGGCGCCAGAAGTCGGATCTACTTTGACGATAGTATAGGTAGAGTCAGCATTGGAAATTCGAGTGGAGGGGTAGTAAATCTCAGGACAGGCGATGCTGAGCTTCTCACCATTGGCTTGTAGAAGTGGCACGACTGGACACCCATTGGCGATGTAGCTCTGAGTGATCAGAAATAACTGACCATCTTGCAGACGCGAGGTGATGAGCTGAATGTTCTCCTCTAGCTTGATTTGCCAAGAACGAGTGGGTTTAGCGGGGTCTGAGATGTTGTAGGCAGTGATGGTGCGGCGATTGCCAGAATAATTACTATCGTATCGACCTGAGTAGTTATTTTCATCATCAAAAACGATCAAAGTTTTATCATGAAGTAGGAGCGAGCCTGCTTTGTCTAAGTTCGCAATCTTTGCAAGTGCCTCTGGGGGAAAGGCAGATAAAATCTCGGTCTGAGGTCCTTGCTCTATCGGAGGTTGGATGGGTAGAGGAAAGCCTGGAGCTATGAGAGTCTGAGCCATTTTTACCTCTGGGCCAACACCCATGGGTACGGGTCCAGAGTAGATGCGATTCCAAGTGCTGCGGGAGAGAAAAATTTGTTTACCATTAGTCTTGACGATGTCTGGCTCGTCGATACCTTGGACTTGGACGTTGGTGGTGGAGACGCGGTCTGGAACCGAGCCACCTCCTCCAGATCGCGGAAGAGCTTGTGCTTTACCCATCATCATCGCAGGTGCGGCCACCATCTCAGATATGTCTGTTCTCATCATGGCGTTACGATCCATGAAGCTGGCACCCATGTCTTGATTGTTGTCCTGCATGTACTGCAAGAACTCTTCAGATGACTGGAATTTTTTGAACTCGAAGTCGATGTTGGGCGACAGTGATGGAGAAAGCTCTTGCTTCGAACCTGGCTTAGATGAGAGTGGAGTTTTAGATTTGTTAAAGTAAAAATACGAGCCAAAAAGCACAATTCCAGTGAGGACGAGCAGACCAACCATCATCAGATCACGCTTGGGAGCGCTGACTGTGGAGTTCTGGGATGGCGAGGATGTGGGTAGGGAGGATTTGTGTGAGTCAGTGAGTTGGGTAGAGTCTTCAAGCATGTGAAAAGTGTAGCACAGAGATGGATAGTTTCACTAGAGTTCATAAAGGTGTAACATACACAGTAATAAAATAGCTTCTGCCCCCATGAGAGCATCAGTGTCAATCTCAGAGTCAGCGGCGCAAAGGAGTCATATGGCCCTAGTAGATAAATTGACCAGTCAAAGTAGTCTGAACTTTATCGGCAGTGTAGAAAAGATCTATCAAGTAGTGCCGTTCAAACTTCCTGAGGGGGTCGTTAACTTTTTCGTCAACATCGCTCCTTACTTGGCTTTTCTTGGTGCTGTCATAGGTCTGATCATCGGACCTCTGGGTGCGCTTAACACCTTGGCCTCATTCTTAACTTTAGATATCAAGATTATCTTCGACACTTTCTTAACTCTTATCCTCCTAGGTCTGAGTACTTATCTCTCGATCAAGGCCTACAAGCCTCTCAAGAATCGTGAGATGAAGGGCTGGATTTTGCTCTTCTGGATGTATGTGCTGAACATCCTGACGGCGGTGAGCAACATACTCCTCAATTCTCAAGAGGGCACCATCGGTTCTATCATCGGCTCTCTGATCGGCATCTACATCATCACCCAGATGAAGCATAAGTACACTGAAGTGATGAGCACACAGGTAAGGGCGGTGGTGGGGTGAGGAAGTTGGGGGAAAGGCGTGGGT
This sequence comes from uncultured Pseudomonadales bacterium, assembly GCA_964447075.1. Lineage (GTDB taxonomy): Bacteria > Patescibacteriota > Microgenomatia > UBA1400 > PJMF01 > CAYUQY01. Next base: position 5,676 of record CAYUQY010000013.1, read on the forward strand.
AAGCACCTTTTCTCGAACTAGTTTGACAGCTTTTTCCAGATAAGTTATACTCTACATTAGACTGATTCCTGGACTGAAATTAGACTGATTCCTGGACTGAAATTAGACTGATTCCTGGACTGAAATTAGACTGATTCAATATGGCAGATACGACCATCCATAGGCCTTTTAGAAGCACCTTTATCTCAGATTTTGTATGGACTCCTCAGACCTTGCCATTCTCCAGTGAGGAGCTAGCTAGTTTAGATACTCAACTGGCAGAGTTTGAGCAGATCTACTTAAATCCCGATATCGAAAAGAATCTGATCAGTAAAAATGAGCTGCTAACTTCTTTTGCAATCTCTAAAGCCGAAGACTCTCAGCTCACTCTTCAAGAAGCTCGTGATGTCTACGAACTTATTGAGTCTAATCCCAATCTCAATTTTATTAAAGAAAAGCTACAGTCTAAAAAAAAGCTGACACAAAAAGATCACGACAAGCTTGAGTTTTTTAACATTCTCAAAACATTTAGAAGTGTTAACCAAACTGTGCTTACCGTAGATGATTTATCACCAGCTAAAATTCGCGAGCTCCATGCTAGCTTGACTCAAGGACTAGATATTTTCAAAAATTATCAGAGCAACTTTACAGTCTATAAGTCTGGAACTTGGCGTGACAATGATCTAATAAGGGTGGGCAACTATGCGCCAGCTCCTCATGAAGCGATTGGTGTAGGAGTGACAGAATTGATTAGTTGGTTGAAGTTAAACCAAACCATATCTGGAGTAGCGGTATTTCATACAGCTCTCTATGGACTCCACCCATTCAACAATGGTAACAAAAGAGTCTGTCGCATCCTGGAGCACTTACTTCTGAGAAGCCTAGGAATTAATAAGAAGAACCTATTTAGTACCTCATATTATTATCACAAGCAGAAAGAACGGTACTACAAGTACTTACTATTTTCACTGGAGAGGAGAAACCTCAATCACTTTGTGTCATTCGTCCAAGAAGCACTACTTATGGCGATCATAGACGTAGTTAAGTCAAGCTTAGAGGCAAAGAGAAGTGAGTTCCTAATTAAACATGATGTAGATAGTCAAATGATGTTAGTTCTCAGGCCTCTCATCAAAAGAAACGAGCTCCAGTTCAAGAATTTAGCTCGCATCACACGCAATAAAGTAGCCCGACAGACTCTTGTGACTTACCTGTCGAAGGCTGTAGATTTAGCAATTTTGCGTAAAAGGGCTTCTGGTAGATCTACCTACTATGGACTTAATTTTGATGCTCCAGAGATGGAAATTCTCCAAAAATGGCTTAAACTTGCGAGTGATAGATTGTCGTTTGTGCCGGATAGTATGAGATTGGTGTGAGGGCAGACTGATTAAGTTGCGTTTTTCAACTGTTTGTGATGTGCTTCAGCTATTCAGACTGAGTGTTGCCTAGCGACACTCTAGTGATCATGAAGAGTAGATCGTCTGACTTTGAGTATGATCTGTCATTATGCTTTAGGTTTGCTTTTTGATTTTTTTGAGTCTCTTTCATAATTTCACTGACCATGTAGCCGACGTCTGGTCGCTTTGTTGTGTGGTTCCAGCTTTTTGCATAGAGTTCTAGTATTTTTTTGCGAAATTCGCTGGGTATAAAGTTATCTATTGGGCCATCAGATGAACCTAAAATGAGATCACCATCTTGGAGCTCGGTGATAGTAATATCTATAGCATCATCTTGACTTAGGTTTCCAACAGCGTTGAGAATTATATTTCGACCGGGCATATTGAACGCCTCGTCAGCTGAGAGCTGTCTGTCAATTTTTCTAAGATTTTCTTTAGTAGTATCAGTAGTGCGAGGATCTTTTAACATTACATTGATAATTTCTTTAGTGTCTGGGTCGTTAAAGGTCATGGCTAATGACACGAGACTGTGGGCTCGACTTAGCTCTTTAAACTCTCCTGTAGTTGGTCTATAGAGATATGATTGAGAATCACCGAGATTAATGTTAATCCAGAACTTACGGTTGCTTCCTGGCATACTCCAGATGAAACCGGTGTTGAGAGTAGTGTCAATTTGCTCAGCAACTTCCGGGGATAAATTTGATTTCTTGCGAAGTTCTAAGATTTTAGCGCGAGCCTTCTTGACGCCAGCAGTTATCTTATTGATGGCCACACTCAATTTATCAGTCGGGGTGAGATTTTCATATGTCTCAACCATAATCTTATTGGTTTCTTGTGAGACTGCCACAGAATCTTCTTTTCCAGACCCTACGCCATCAGCTACTATCTGGTAAGGTATGCCAGATTCTGTGACCCCATTTTGTCCAGCATCGGCATTGTAGTCAGGGTGTTCTGAGCTGGCAGCTGTTTGAGAGTTCTGCGTAACTTGAACAGGTGCAGTTTTGGCTTCTGGGGAGCGAGAAGTGTTAAGCGTAATCTGTAGCTCACCAGTGACTGGATCAGGTCTAAAGATAAAGTAATCAGAATCATCGCCAGCGCTCACGAAGTAGCTGGAGTCCTGAAGCTTTTGGATATGTTCGAGTGGCGCCTCCTGACCATTGACCTTATAAATACCATTATTATTATCTTCAAGTAAAACCCTCCAGTGGCCTTTCTCATAGTAAACCTGAATGGATCCAGTATTCCAGGTAGTAGAGTCTAAGCCCATGGCTCGGAAAGCTGCGTAGTTAAGAGTAAGGGGACGGACGGAAGCGAAGTCATCCTTGGAGACCTTGATTCCAGTTGAAATTTGGTTACCGATGACATCGGATGGAGAAAGTGCCTGGTAGTCCAAGTGCTTATTTCTATTATCGATAGACTGTTTAGCATTATTTCGAATATTATTGGTGAATTTATTAATTTTTTCTCTTATGAGTTCTCGGATACTACTACTACCCGCCTGAATGGTAGAAAGTGTGCCAGTATCTGAAAGGAGAACTTTAATTCTTTCATCATTTTTGGCAAGTTCAAAAAGTCTCTTACCAATCTCTACCTTATCATTAATAGTTGTCCATAGGAATATGGCGTACTCTTCTAGTTGATTCTCGGCGCTGATGGAAGCAAGAGTCTGGTCAGTGTAGTTTAACAACCAGCCATTAGTATCCTTAGATATCAATATTATTTCAGGAACGATACTTTGATATTCTGCAAGTAATCTTTTAAGATCTGAAGGACTAATATTTTTATTTTTAATGACTAATTCGATCTGCTCAATTAGAGTTCTAAAGTCAGATAAATATTGAGTGAAAACTCTAGCATTGGGAATGGTAGAGAGTGCAACGGCTTGAGATTCTCTGAGTGCAAGCTGAAGCAACTCTCTTCTGACTTCATTTTGAGAATGTTCTGACAATACATTTTCCATCCTCAGGACAAGTTCGCTAAGTTTTGGCATCTGAGACAGAAATTTATCAGACTTAATATTGTCGATTTCCTCTCTGATCGCCATAACTTGATCGGAAGGTAAAGGAGTGCTCGATTTGCTATTCAAATCTATCATTGACTCTAGGTAGTTTGCAGATTTCTTAGCACTAGTTTCTATAGAAGCAAGCTTTTGATTGACTTTCGAATTCAGCTCTTTAATCTCATTAAGATTTGTAGTGTCGTCTCCGTATAGCGACCCTGATCTCACCTCACCAATGAACCTATTAAGTGCGGTATTTAACTCTTGCAACTCTTCATAGTTAGCATCTTCAAAAATTATTGAGGCCTCTGTGAATATGAGGTTGAAGTCCCTAACTTGTTCTGTGATGCGTCTGTGGCTGGTGACGATTGAAGAAACTGGGGACGGGATGTCTGTAGTAACTGCACCAACTTCACTTACTGCCCAGGATTCTCTGACCGTGTTACTAAGAAGTTGAGCAGTGCCCATGGCTGTGAGTTGACGCTCTCTAGCAGTTTGAAGGGTATTCAAAAGTGGCAGAGCTCTCCGCATGGTGCGCTCATACAAGGTGACTGGGAAAAGTCCAGGGATAGCGCTGGTGGTAAGGCCGATGAAATCTGGTCGAGATAATACACATGGCCCAGATGATCCAGACACTGTCGAACCGTCCTGAGCATAGACTTGGGTGATGAGGGAGGGATGACCGGAAACTATGCAGTCGGGTTTTTCAAGGAAAACTGCAGGAGATGTTTCAACTGTGGAGGTAGTCAATTGAATCTTCAGTGCATCTATTAAATTCTGATTGGTGCTCAGATTTATTTCAAGATCGTCTCTAGTTTTAATCAATATAGCTTGAGTTCTGGCAGAGTGATCAGCGAGACTATCATCTGAATCTCTCACTTGCTTTCTAAAATAATCCAGAGCTTCAGGGCTTGGTATATATGAATTGACTGTGTTTATAAGTTGTTCAATTTTAAGCTGAAGATCTTCAATCTTTACAGCTAGTCCAAGCCAGCGATCGTCACCAGAATCAAGCGTGTCTTGCTCATCTATTAGTAGCTGCTGCGTTTGAATGATTGCTTCCAGCTCTTTTGCGGGGTCTATTTGACCAATGATGCTAGTAGTTGTTTTGTTATAAGCGGTATCTGTTCCACCAGTCCCAGCTACATCTGTTTTTGTGGTCGCATCTGAATCAGAAGTAGGAGCTGATTCTTTGGCATTTTTTGACTTAACAGCAGAATCATCAGTAGTGGCCGTTGCAGGAGCTAAGTCTGTGGTTGGGAGGGTGGCAACTATTGGAGTAACAACATCGGTAGAGTCAGTAGTAGAATTTTTATTTACTGCAGTTTTATCTGCTGGATCTGCAGTTACCTCAGTCACGGCAACTGGTGTAGTAGGAGCCGATGTGTCTGTAGATGCGTCAGCTACTGTGGGAACTTCACTAACAGCTCCATCTGTTACTGCTGCAACAACCTCTTCAGCTGGCGCAGCTGGATTAGCAACTACTTCAGTAATGGCAACTGGCGCAATAGGATCTGCACCTGTGTTCGCAGTAGTCCCAGTCCCAGCAGCAGCCAAGTTACTAACAATTGGAGCAGTTTTGGCAACTGGTGCGGGTGGATTGAAGAGCTGTGGTATCTGGGCTAGTGCTGTCCCAGCCTGTGAAACTGCTGTGGTAAAACCATTCCAAAGCTTGCCGGGCGCTTGCATAGCAGCTGCCGTCATGTTTCTAGCACTCTGGCTTGTGAAAAAGACACCAACTCCTCTGAAAGCTGAGGCAAAGGCGCTGGGAATGTGGCTCCAGCTCGATATGTCTGTGGGTCTAACTTGACTTATATTTTCATTGGCTGTTTCAACTCTTGCTGCCACTAAGTCTGCAGGTGCACTTTCCGGTGCATGACTAACTATACTGGGCTTAATGGCATCAGCTAGGGTAGCATTTTTAGCAGGAGACAGATCAGTGCTGGCTACAAACTTGCTCTCCATGTCAGCAGTAATCATCAGTCGATGAAGGTCGGCTGCAGAAGCCAGGTCAGTGGCGAGTAGTAGTGAGTCTTTTCCTGGAAGGGCATCATTACTAGCTTGAGAGGAAGTATTTTTATTTGTTGGAGTAGTGGGCTGATCAGCTGGAGCGGCTGTACTTGAAGTCGTGGCTTCTTGAGCTGGTACTTTCACTGCGTAGGTAAATCCTTCCGGATGGGTAATAAAAAAGTCGCGATTGGCGATCATGCTCCGATAGACATCGGGATACTGTTGTTTAATTTTACTTAAAAGTAAGGTGTTTTCTGGCAGCTCTAGATCGGAAATAATTTTGGCCCAGGTCTGTGACCCTTCAGTAGCTATTTCATTTCTTCTATCAATACTTAGCTTAGCTATATCCTCTCGTGATAGATCGCGACCAGATGAGCCAGAGCTGAACTCACTAAGAAGCTTCTCTCCAGCCCATGATCTGACTTGAGCGTCGCTGCGAGCCAAAAGGATCAGTATTTCCATCGGCCGCTTGACTGAGTCACTGGCCAGACGATTGAGACCTTCAGTCATAGTGTCGAGCACTTGCTTTTGTTCGGTGGCTCTGAACTGTTCTTTGAGCTTTACAAAATCAAGACTGTCTTTTGCAAAAGCTAGTCGTTGCTCTGGCGTGTTGCCAATCGCAGTATCTGTGGAGCGGATAGGGCCATCCAACACGACGGTGTATTGATCGGCTATACCTGACCCGCGATCATGACGAGCGAAAGCCTGAGCTGCGGTGTACTCAGCAGTATTTGCTCTCAGAATATTCACACCAGGCACATTATCGCCGGTAAGAATAGAGTCACCCGTAGCACCACCCGCATCGATAATAGTGATAGTGTTGGTCGCCCCGTTCTGGTAGCGTCTCTGAATTTCAGCTGTGGTGAGAGTGCCAAGCTTAGTCACATTACCAGCCGCATCGATAGAGACCTCACGGTAGCTATGACCATTTTCTTGGATGAAGAAAGTGGTTTTCTCAGGAGCTGGCCCTGGCACTTTGAGACCATCGTGGGCAGCTTGAGCAATTTCAAGAGTTTTGACACCTTCCAAAATAGTGACAATTTTGGAGTTACCATGAGAGTCTCTGCCAGCACTTTTACTCAAGTAGCCACTGGAGTACAGATCGGTTACTGTCTTTTTTGCGCTAGCTACGTCAACTGCGTTGAAGCTTCGATCAGCTCTGACTCGATTACCAGTAGTGTTTTGTATAGTTCCTAGTTGCTTGACGACGGCATCGGCACTAGCGTGAATCTTCATACCTAGAATAGTTTCTACAGCACCTCTGTTGCCACCTAGCGTACCTGTCATGGCAGCAATAGTGTTGGATGGATCCAGCTGGACAGCGGTGAGCCAGCTACTGATAGTGGACTTGATGGCTGGACCGTCAGAAGAGCGCAGACCAATGAAGTTAGGTTCTTGGCCATGCTGGACCGCTCCGATGGCCTCCATGGCTAGCTTCATTGTGCCTGAGAAAGTTTGACCCTCTGAGGCGACACCATTACTTTTTGGCATGGATACAGGCGATTCGTAGCGATCACTAGGAGTTGCGCCAGTGCGAGTAGCTTCTAGCTCTAGTTGTCTTTTTATGACTGGGTCAATATCTCGAACGTAAGAAGTGGCAAGTCCTTTACCAAAGGTATTGACCATGTCCACTAGGTCTAGACCAGATGTGACTTGGGCCCTAATGTCACCACTTGCTTGGTCACCTAAGATCGCCCTCATGTCTGCATTCGACTCAGGCGTGTTAGCCTTAAGCAACTTCTCTAGCTCAGGCCCTCGTGTCCGTATGATCTCTAGCTCGGCCAAAGAGCGCTTGCTGCTGGCAGCCAATTCTTTATAAATTGCTGCACGAGCGTCCTCATTAAAACGGGAGACACTGGTCTCACTCTCGCCAACCTTGAGCTTGGTATTGAGACTACTTTCGTGAGCGAGTAGATTGGTAGAATCGAGAATTTTGAGCTTTTGTAAAACTTCAGCTACTGACCTGGAGGCTGAGATTTGGCTTTCCGATGGAGGAATGCTCACGCCCTTGGTCATGATGCCAGCTAGGCTTCCATCCAATGTGAGCTGAGCTTCATCAGCTACAGATGCGACTTTGATAGTTAACTTGTCGAAGATTTTATTAGCATCAGAGAACTGTGGGTGAGTGGGGTCGAGAATGATGTCATTTAAAAAGTTCCAGTCACTGGAGCCCATGACAACATACTTGGCTTTCAAAAAATCTTTTACATATCCAGGCTCAGCAATTCTAGTGGAATCAAGGATTGCTACAGTCTCATCATGAGAGGTGACTTGATTAAGTTCTAGGGCGATATCAGCTTGTTTACCTTCTTTGGAGAGATAGATTCCAGTCTCAGCGTTGCCTAGCGTCATTCTAGCTTTCAGGGTGATGACGCCCACCATGGTCTTACCACCGCTGGTGGTTAGTTCGACAGCCGTATTCCTGGAGCTTAGGAATCTCATGACTATTTCGACTTGAGAAGCTCTACTGACGCGAGTACCAGACTGAACTGTGGCCAAGCGATGCTCGGTGTCTGAGATGACATCCATGAGCTCTAGTCGTGTTTGGGTATCGAAGGCTACTTCTTCACCCTTTGAGTTGGTTATTTTTTCAGGAATTCTGATTTGGCTAGTCTGGGTCAGATCAGTAATACCTCTCTCAAAAGCAGCGATGGCGCTAGCATCACCAATGGCTGCATTCTTGCGAATTAAAAGTGTCTCGACGCTAGTGAGTACGTCTATTTGCTGCAGACCTTCAGAAATACTCCTCATTCTGACTAAACCTTCTGGAGAGGTGGCAGCCCCGACTGTTGTTCTGACGGCATCGAGAGCTAAGTGATAGTCAGAGATAGGCTTAAGGACTTCTGCTTCTAGATTTTGAATACCTGTAACTCGTTTTTGAGCTTCAGGAGAATTCTTGTTAGACTCAGCTTCCTGCTGGGCTTTGAGCGTGTTGAGCTTAGCTTCTTTGGCTGGGAGATCGGCAATCTTTGAGTTTTTATTAAGATCGACAATTCTCGCTGATTGTTCGGGAGTGGGATTTTTTATGTTATTTAAAAAGGAGAGCTCGCGACTTTCTGATAGAGTTCGGTGGGCATCCTGAAGCTTGACCAGCGCTTCTGACTCTGCCTTAGGTCGAGCGTTACTTAAGTCATTGAAGATCTGCTCAATTTGTTTATTGATTGGGGTAGTGCCGGCTGCGGCTTCTTTGATGGCGGTGAGAGAAGACTCAGAGAGAACTCGCTGTTCGAACTTAGGTACTAAAGTGGAGAGTTCTCTTATTGCTTCAGTATCGAGCAGCTGATCGAGTTCGATGAGTCGCTGCTTCTCTACTGCTGAAAGCTCTGCTTGGTTCTTGGAAGTTAGCTTTACCTGCTCTTCTGAAAATGAACTCAGCTCAATATATTTCTGTAGTTCAGGAGCATCGGCTAGGACGGCGAGGTGTAGAGCAGCTTTGGCAGCTTTGGGGTTGCTTTGGTTCAGCTCGGCAAGGAAGCGAGCTTGTTCTAGCTTAGTGCGGGCATCTTTTAGTACTACGGAGTCTTTTTGAGCAAGAGTGGTGCTGTCAGTAGTGGAGGCATTGCCTTCAGCTGATTTCTTGAGAGCTTTGTAGTACTCATCTCTGGCAGTGCGCAGTGACTTGGAGATGGGGTCTTCTTGTCCAACTGCGCGCGCGAGTCCCTCGCGCGCTCTCTGCGCCAGTGATCCTTGATCGAGAAGTTTGGCTTGAGTCGCTATATCTTGCTTAGCAGTGATGATTTTATCCTGAACTGCGCGATAAGCTGCTACTTCTTCTGGGGTAGTAAGAGTTTTTTGTGAAAATTTGGCTAGTTCTACTACAGCAGCTGTTAACTGAACATCACTATGTGTCTTGGGCCGGCCGACACTAAAGTCGGAAAAAAACTGCACTACTGTACTACTTGGGGATAGCTTTTGGCGAACGAGAATGTCCACTTGTACCTGCTGATGGGAGAGCAAGAGATCTCTTGTGGTAAGAGCGTGTTCGGCAGAGCCCTGACCAAAAACGGCGAGAGCTTGTTTGGCTGCTTTTTGCTTAGCTACTAGGTCTGCATAAAGTGGGCTAGTAGTCGTGGCCCTGTCTAGGAAAATTACAGCTTCGATTTTGCCGGCTCTAGCTGCTTTACCTACGTCTAGTGCCGAGTAATTAGCTAGTGTTTCTTTGGCTTTTGATATCTCGGCTGCTTTTTGAGCTTCGAATTCTGCTTGAGTTTTAGCAATTTGTTCAGTGGCTATTTTTGCCAGGGTGTCTGGGGTGATTTCTCCAGGGAGCTTGATATTTGCCAAAGGATTTTTTGTTTTGGTAGGAAGCTCAGCCAGCGTTTTTGTCAAAACTTCTTTAGCCGCGACTTCAGCTTTTGCCACCTCAGCTACTCTTCGAGCCTCACCGCCTGGTAATTTATATAGAATATTTTCCGCAGCGGCGATCTTGGCAGCTTGGACCGCTTTGTCGTAAGCAGCGAGTGCTTCCTGAGTGGCTTTAGTTTGGGCTTCGATGGTTTTGGTAAAAGTATCTTGGGACTGGGTGAGTTCGGTGTGATTTTTAGTTGCAGTTTCTACTCCAGCTTTGGCTGCAGTGACTAGCTTTTCGGCGACTTGGAGGTCTGCTAAAGAGAGTCCTCTCAGAGAAGTTTGATCACCTTGAACTGTTATGGGGATAGATTTAGCATTTTTTCCCGCTAGCAATTTCTCTGCAGCTGCTAACTCAGCTTGTTTTACGGCGACTTGTTTGTCGGCTTCGATTTTAGCGCTCGTTATATCAGAAAGAATTTTTTCTGGAGTGAGCGGGGGAGGAGTGTTGGCCTTGTTTTCAGCAGCTATTTGGTCTGGGGTTTTGACTGGTGCTTCTGGAGGAGCGACGACTTTTCCTGACTCTGGAGCGGTTCCTTCAACGGCTAGAATTTTGAGAGTCTGTTTTTCAGTTAGGCCCATATTATTTGCAGCTCTTTCCTTTGCTACTTGAGAGTTAAGGTCTGCAATTTCTTGAATTTGTTCTGGAGTTACCTTGATCTCACCATCAGCCCCAGCTCTGGCCACGAGCTCGTTATACCCCCTGGTAAAGTCTTTACCAGCTTTTGATCTTGCCGCTA
>CAYUQY010000013.1:16244-30633 GCA_964447075.1 uncultured Pseudomonadales bacterium
ACGAGCTCGTTATACCCCCTGGTAAAGTCTTTACCAGCTTTTGATCTTGCCGCTAACTCAGCCGCAGTCGCATCTGCAAGTATTTGAGCTTCTGATTTTCCTGAGGCGACTATCCTCTCAGCTGCATTCTCTGCAGCTGTTTTCACAACTGTTTCTCCAGGCTTGACAGTATCGATAGTTTTAGCCGGAGCATCTGGAGTCACTGGTTTTATAGCGATAATTTCTGGTGCTCCAGTCCTACTACCAGCGCCAGAATTTGAAGCAGTGAACTTTCCTGCTGTGACAATATTATCGGCAGCGATGATGTTGAGTGCGCAGTTATTAAGTTGGTCGCTCAAGGCAGCGCCATTACTATATAGAAGGCCGGCACAGCCACCTGCTATCTGGGTGGCCTCACTGAGGGCTAGAGTAATAGTGGTTTTACCTATTTGTGTAGGAGCTGCTTGGGTTGTAGTAGTACTTCCCACCCCTGCGCCAGTTTTTGGTACATTGAACTGACTGGCAAAGTTGACTCCAGACGAGACGGCTACAGCTAAGCCAGCTGCACAGTCAAGTTCTGAGCCTTCACTACATGTTTTAATGGCGTTATTGGCGAAAAGAACAGTGCCAGCGCCGCTGGTTCCTAGCTGCACTTTTTGGATGATTGCTGCGTTAGCGTTAGCCAGCTCTCCTACTGCGTTTGTTAGCCTACCTATAGATGTAGATCCGCCAAGTGCTTCGGCAGCTCGTGCAGTATTGACAGCTGTGCCAGCTCCTTGTATTACACTTAATCCAGTGGAGCCAGCTGAGAAAGCTAGCATGGCCATCGCAGAGTTGCAGTCAGCCTGAGTGGCTAGACCAGTCTCTACTTGGGCACAAGTGCGAGCGGTAGTACCAGCCATGTAAGTAGTACCGCCCACTCCGGCGACGCCGGTGGCGACGATCGCTCTAGTTCCTACTCCAAATCCTAAGGTATGTCCTGCAAAGGTAGCTGATCCACCAAGAGGAATAGCTACCACAGAAGTTACGATGGCAGCAGCATCAGAGCCTTGGATGAGAGCACCTGTGAAGGCTTTACCAATGTCGCCCGATAGGCGGCCTTCTTCCATCATCGCATTGCCTTCTCTAAACCTTCCATCAGTGAATTGGTTGTAGTTGATGACTAGAGCTTGAGCAGTCAGACCACTGCGCATCTGTTGAAGTGCAGCTGCTTTTTTCTGCCAGTAGAGTGGATCGGCTGCCGCAGCGATGAGTACTGCATCTGAGGTAGTGTCGATACCAAGCTTGGCTGCTTGGAGCTGAAACTTGGCCGCTTCTTCAGGATCGTAGAAGGCCGAACCTGTGTCTGAGACAGATGATTCTTTGAGACTAGCTAGAGCTAAGTTATAGACATTGGCGGTGTCGACATAATCGAGAGGGCGATAAGCTTGGTAGGAGATGAGTTCATTGTTAAAGCCATTGTAATTAGCAAAATTGACATTAGATGTTCCTGGTGTAACGCCCATGTTGTGATAGGCTGCTCCAGCATTCCCAAGTGCTACGCCAAGATTATTTGAGGCATTGCCGATGTAAGATTGGACATTGGTCCACCACTCATTTTCAGCAACATTTATTTTTAGTTGCTGATTGATAACCGCATTACTAGCATCAGCAAGGGGGATGGTCTTAGGCGCGACAGTATTTACGTAGGCAGCTATGGCTGCGGAGTTGCCAGAAAGCTCAGGGTTGGAGGCGGCTACTATAGTGAGGAGACTTCTCTTGGCTGCATCTGCAGTACTACAATCAGTGCCGCTTAGAGTTTTACACTGGCTGATGAGATACGCGTCTCCCTGATTGATGACGAGATTAGAGTCTATTACCGAGCCACTGCTGTAGTATTCACCAAGCTCAGCATCAAGGATCTTACATGCCTCTCTCTCATCATAAGTTAGCTCAGCTTTTCCACATTTTGCCTCATACTCAGCTTGTCTAGTATTCAGACTAGTTGATCTTATTTGGGCAAAATCAACAAAAGTCGAGTTCTGATAATTGCCAATTGCTGCCCAAGCCAACATGGCTTTCTCTTGATTTTTGATGTTAGCGACTGTGTCTTCATCCAAACCTGAAAGAAGTTGGTTGCGAAATTTCGTCACGCAGGCAGTTCTTTCTTTAAGTGGTACATCTGCACACTCAGTGGCAAGTTCTGATTCTGGCTTATAGAGATAGTCATTGATGGCTTTGTTAGTAGTTTGAGTGGAAGTTCTAATATCAACAGCGCGCTCTTGTTCTAGAGTAGTGAGACCAAGTTCTATGGCTTTCTTTGCTGCTAAATTGTCGATGTTGGCTTTTGCATCAGCCTGACAATCATCTTTTCGATCTTGAGAAAGGAGAGGGTCTCGACACCGCTGGTCTACAAGTTGTTCATCTGTGATGTTGATAAATTGGGTGACTAAATCGAGACGGGTTTGAAGGAGCGCCACTTCTGGATCGATGCCTAAAGTTTTGTCGATGCATTGGGTACTGCCAGTGCAAGAGGTAGCTGCTTTCTTACGCACTTCGGCCAGACAGGCAAGTTTGGAAACAGTAGCGTATTTATAGCAGCCGCTGAGTGTAGTTTCAGCGGAGTAATTATTAGAAGCAGTGAAGTGTTTTTTGCCTTCTGAACTTGTTGACGTGACAGGTGTTGGAGTTATAGGTGCAGTGGGATAAATCTTACTTCCCCAGCCTCCATATACTATTGACGTATAAGTTGACTTAAGAGTGCTAGTTAGAGCTCCCAGACTTAAGACTGTAGCCTCACAATCTTCTTTCCTTTCAAAATTAGCTGAGCCTGCACAAGCTGCAGTAGCTTGCTGTCTGACGATTAGCTCACAGGTGAGCCTTTCAGAAGGAGTTTTCTTAGCACAGTCAGCCAAGGAGTCACCTCTAGTCTGGGTGATGGTAGGATTGTCGACCCCTGCAGTAGTTGACAGAGGTGTTTTAACTGTTGGTCCAGATGCACCCTTAGCGCATAACTTGAAGTTAGGATTTTTAAAGTCGTATGTGTCACAAACTAGTCCTGCAGTACATTGTTTTGTACTAGAACAGGTTTTTCCTGGCCCCAAAATACCTGCAGCAGCTGACGAAACGGAAGCACCAGTGCTTACGACTGGAAGAACATCACACCTCACGCCATCAACATTACACTTAGTACACGGCTTAGTGATGTAACCATTACCTAGACTATTACAGGTAGATAAAGAGTTTTTACTACAGATAGTGGTGTTTTTTACACAAGTTTTAGCGATGATGCCGACTAAAGGAGTAGAAGAGGGTCTGATGGTGGCGACTGCGGTCGATGTTGCAGTGCAGCTAGTTCCACCAGATTTGCAAGTAGTACCAGTCGGACACCTAGAGACGTTATACCCTGAGTAGTTAGCAGTACATTTGTAGACCACATTAACATCTCTATCACAGTAGCTTGGACCTTTGTTGCATGACCCTCCTACTCCTTGGAGGGTGGTAGTAGCAGTGGTCGTACCACATCCAGTGTTAGTGAGGTTGCAGGTTTTACTTGTGCAAATCTTGGTAGTGAGAGTGCGAGCATCTGAGGCACAGGTCTTGAGCTCTCCTGCCGAGCAAGTAGTTCCAGGAGTGCAGTTGGAGACATAGGTCACAACTGGAGCTGTGGTGGTTGTGGTGCTTCCAGCTACTGCGCAGGCTTTGGTTGTGGAGCCAGTTGTGATGGGGCTACACAATAGGCCACTTTGACACTGAGCGTGGGAGGTGCAAGTAGCTCCTAATCCTAGAAGACTACTTATTGTGCCTGTGCCACCAGTTGTTCCAGTACATCCTGTACAGACATCTGCGCAAGATGAAACATTATTAGGACAGTTAACTCTCTTGTTACAGGCACCATTCTCACAGGTAAGATGAGTGCCAACTACTGCTGTAGTAACTGTCTCACACACTGTTTTACCATTGGGACAGGTCTGACCAGCTGGACAAGCTGCTCCACTGTATCCCACACCACCATTACAAGTGAACTTCTGTCCAAAGCTACAGTAAGTAGCATTGGGTACACAGTTATATGAGATGGTTGGAGAAGCTCCACCAGTAGGTGGTGTACCTGCTCCTACACAGACATGTGGAGAAGAAGTATCACAGACTCCACTACAACAAGCAGCAGAGATGACACAACCTTGTCCTTCTCCCAAACATAGAGTGCCTCCAGTAGTACTAGAAGGAGTAACTCTACAGTTGTTATCACTGTTACAGTAGTAACCAGGATTGTAGTTACTACAGCCACCTCCTCCAGCAGTTGTTCTAATTGCATCTGAGTAACTACAAGTCATCGAGCAAGTACCTAACTCCCAACAAGGTAACTGACCACAGACATTATTCTGCTGGACAGTACAGGTTTCTCCTCTACCTACTCCAGCATCTCCACAAAACCCTCCACACCCAGCACACCAGAAAGTACACTGATCTCTAGGTACAGAAGTAGGAGCAGGAGAAGATCCACCGCCACCTCCACCACCACAAGCAGAGCAGTCATTAGCACAGGATGCCACACCAGCAGGACAGAGAGTATTGACACATGTATTGTTAACACAGCCTAAGTGAGTGCCGGTGGTGGCTTGTCGACATGAGTAGCCACTTTTGCAGTATCCATTTGGCACATCACAGATCTCACCATTACTCTTGGTCCCAGATCCACATGCGCCATTGCATCCACCATCTACATCACAAGTAGACAAGTCAGCACAAGTTTGACCAGGAGCACCACCAGAAGTAGTACAAGCCCCCGCTATTGGAGATGCTGGTGGCGAACTTCCACCACCGCCTCCACCACCACAATCTGTATGACTGGAGCATTCATTACCACAGGAAGAAGCTCCATTTGGACAAAGATTATTAACACATTGATCGCTAGAACAACTTAAGTGAGAACCTACATTGGGAGGTCTGCAAGAGTAGCCACTCTGACAGTAGCCATTAGGAACATCACAGATCTCACCATTGCTCTTAGTACCACTGCCACATGCACCATTACATCCACCATCCACATCACAAGTACTTAAATCACTACAAGTCTGACCTTGAGCTCCACCAGGAGATGTTAGACAGACTCCTGCAGTAGCAAGACTCCTAGTATCTTGTCTAGTACTACTTAAATACTGAGCCATGACACTCCCTACTACTAGAAAAAGGAAGATGCCAAGACCAAGAAGGAGGCGGGTGGACCGCAACGTAAGAAAGAAACGTCCGTGGTTTGTGCGGAATTTTGTGTGCAACATCGATAATTAAAAGCCATTATGAAGTGAAAATTTTACGACTACAAGATGGGGTTTTGAGCTTGCCAGTTTAGGTCCATTCTCAGATGTGAAGAAACGAATAAAAAACAAATATTTAACGAAGCAAAGTTCGCTATTTCTTCTGCTTGCAAAAAAGGATTAAATCCCTGTAGACAATTTGTTTTACAGTGAAGAAGATACCTCACTCTATAGTGGTACTTCGGTAGAATTTGATCCAGTATGGATGCTGCCACCCTTTCATGGTGTCGCCTGTTGGGAAAGACCTGGTTTTCTGATACCATGTATTGGCTCTTATGCCAGATAGTGCCAATCCAGTCCAGCCAGCCTTCCCCTCATACGCAGTCCCTCTTGCAGTCGATCAGACCATCCAGAGTCAGCTCAACCCAGCTTATCCAGTCTCGATAGCCAAAGAAAAAAGCGAGCCTGGAATTAGAGTAGAAGTTCCCCAGGTGGACATGGCTGCTGGCGTAGCAGCAGTCGAACAAGAGCGAACGCCAGAGATCTCTCCAGAAGTTGAAGCCTACTTAAGTAAGGTAGAAAGCCATCATGATCAACAGCCACAAGAAGTAGTTTTTGCCGATGGTACAACCCCTCAAGCGCAAGCCACTCACATTGCTGAACCAGTGATTGTGATTCCTATCACGCCTCAAAATGAGAAAGAAGCTCAACTCAAATCTACCAAGTTTAGTATCAAGTGGCTGGTGGAGTGGAGTCACAAGTTAATAAAAATGTTCGTAGGTCGGGTAATTTATCGCCAAGCCGATGAGCACTCTGAGTCACTTTAACATCACAAAAAATGTATCTCA
The DNA here is from genome assembly GCA_964447075.1 of uncultured Pseudomonadales bacterium. Lineage (GTDB taxonomy): Bacteria > Patescibacteriota > Microgenomatia > UBA1400 > PJMF01 > CAYUQY01. The sequence goes on from CAYUQY010000013.1 coordinate 22,306, forward strand.
ATATATATTCACTATCTCTCAGAACAACTAACGCAGACTAACTAACGCAAAGCAACCAATGCAGAACAACATACAATCACTTGATAACTTTCAGTCGGCTGATAACCTCATTAACACACTTACTTCTGCTGCTATCTCACTGGGTGTTTTACTTTTGGCACTTTTCTGCACAGCCCTCTTTATTCTCATCCTAGTTTACTTGTATAAGCATCGTCGTCGTGAGCGCTACGCCCTTGATTTTGTAACTCTTCTCGTGAGACTTCCCAAGACCAATGAAATCAAAATAGATGCTGCAGAGCAGATGTTTGCCGCCCTCCACTCGCTCAAACACTCAGAGATCAGAGATTGGCTCACACCAGAAGATATTTTCTCCTTCGAGATTGTGGCTCTCAAGGAAAACCTAGCTTTTTATGTCAGCTGTAACAAGAGAGTGCGCGATCTGATCGAGAAGCAGATCAATGGAGCTTACCCAGACGCTGATATTCGAGAAGTGGACGAGATCAATATTTTTTCAGAAAAAGGACGAGTGGCTTTTACGACTCTGGCCCTCTCACAAGCCAACTACTTTCCTCTCAAAACATATAAAGATCTACCCACAGATGGTTTATCTCTGATCACCTCAGCACTTTCCAAGATGCAGGAAGGTGAAGGAGCTATAGTTCAAATTTTGCTTCAGCCAGAAAGTCATCGTTGGCAGTCAGGTGGCTATAGCTACATGCAGAAGGAAAAAAAGCGCGAAGCGGATCCAGAAAAAGCTACCTATCGACATGATCCCAAGAAGATGGAGAGTATCGATAGTAAGATCAGTAAGCCAGGGTTTAGAGTTGCTATTCGCATTGTAGTTTCATCTACCAATGAGATCTCTGCCAAGTCACATGTCAGTAACATTGTGGGAGCATTTGCACAGTTTACGGCTCCACAAAATAGCATCAAGAAAGTTCACCTTTTTTTCAAACATTTCTTTATGACAGATTTTATCTTTCGCTACATGCCGCTTTGGCCTTGGCGAGGGACGATGATTCTCAACTCAGAAGAGCTGGCGACTGTTTTTCATTTTCCCAACAAAACTGTCGAGACTCATCACATCCGCTGGCTAAATGCCAAGACAGCTCCCGCTCCATCTCAGATTCCGTCTGAAGGTCTACGTATAGGCAAGTCACTCTACCGTGGGAGTGAGAGACAGATCCACATGAGTGTAGATGATAGACGACGTCACATGTACATCATCGGAAAAACTGGTACAGGTAAGTCAGAGTTTCTCAAAGAGATGATTCTGCAAGATATTGAAGCCGGGCGTGGGGTCTGTGCCATCGATCCTCACGGAGAGTTTGTAGAAGATATTTTGCAGCTGATGCCGCCAGAGAGAGCTGAGGATGTGATCTACTTCAACCCTTCAGACCTCGAGCGTCCGATGGGTATGAACATCATGGAAGTAGACAACGAAGAGCAACAACACTTTGTGGTCAACTCAGTTATCAGTCTCATGTACAAGCTTTATGATCCTCATAAGACCGGTATTATTGGACCACGGTTTGAACATGCAATCCGCAATGCCATGTTGACCCTGATGTACAAAAAAGGTACTACATTTGTGGAGTTGGTGCGCATCTTGACTGATCCTAAGTATGTCGACGAGTTGTTGCCTTATGTCAAAGATCCTATTATCAAACGCTACTGGACTGATCAAATTGCCCAGACTTCAGACTTTCACAAGTCAGAAGTGTTGGACTACATCGTCTCCAAGTTCGGCAAGTTCATCACCAATAAGCCGATGCGTAACATCATCGGACAGTCTGAAAGCTCTTTTAACATGCGTGCGGTGATGGATGAGAAAAAGATTTTTCTAGCCAACTTATCTAAAGGTGTTTTGGGTGAGGAAGATGCTAAATTTTTAGGTTTGATCCTTGTACCTAAGGTACTAACTGCAGCCATGGGGCGCGCCAACATACCGATGGAGCAGAGATCAGATTTTTACTTCTATGTTGATGAGTTTCAGAACTATGCCACAGAGGACTTTGCTGTGATTTTGTCTGAGGCACGTAAGTATCGTCTTAACTTGATTGTAGCTAATCAGTTCATCAGCCAGATAGATGAAGATGTTAAAAATGCTGTTTTTGGTAACGTGGGTACCATTGTTTCTTTCCGCGTCGGTGTGCCAGATGCCAACTTTCTTCAACATGAGTTTGCTCCGGTTTTTAACGAGCACGACTTAACCAACATCGAGAAGTACCACGTTTATATTAAGACTATTGTTAAAAATGAGCCAGTGCCGCCGTTCTCTATGTCGCTGGAAAAAGACATGATTCTCGTCAATCAGCGCATGAATCTCAAGCTAGCCGAGATGATAAAACAGCTCTCACGTCTTAAGTTTGGTCGTGATCGCGACACTATCGAATCGGAGATGAAGACGAGATCGAAGATGTAGAGGTTGATACTGTTGAATTTATTTTGCAGTCATTCTGTTGAGATAGGTTTCCGACTATCATTCTTATCTTTTTCAGACACGCTCGTCTCCTATTTGCTCGCTATGTGTCCTCACCCTTAGTGGCAATTCCTCAAAACTGTTGGGCTCGGACAGATGTCTTTTAAAGACAAGAATGATAGTCAATTTAATCCCATATGAATATGGTTTAATTAGAGATTGGAGATGCGGTTGGAGCGTCAGATGGAGTCACAGATGCACTAGGTAGAGTAGCTGCGGTACTAGCAGTTGTCGGATGGTCTTTTTCCCATTCTTTGGTTATCTGTTGACAGTAGAGAAAGCGCGCATACTCGAAGGTTTCCTGGGGAAGTGACTTACTATCTGAAGTCTGAATTTGTGCGCCCAAAATTTTGCCTTTTTCCACAGTGTCTGTAAAAGATTTTTGGGCAAAAGTGCTTGCATCCTGAGCAGATGAAGTAAGCTGAGTCTGGGCAGTATCTAGGGAGAAATTTTGCCAAGACAACTGTCCAAAACTATCTAGTGAAAAAGGCTGGCGCAGATAGAAAGTTACATATGCCCAGTAGATACCGATGCCAATTGCAATTAGGAGTAAAAGCTTGAGTAAGAATCCTATCAATTTCATGAATCCAGTATATGCTAAAATTAATCTCAAGACTATGCAGGGCATGCTTGCAGATGAGCAGAGGTCAGTACATGGTATCCAGTTTCTAAATCGACAGTATGACAATTACTCTCAGCCAATACAAAAAATTGAATACAAGTCTTGCGCCAGCGGTAGGCTCATTTAAGTACGACAAGAATTATCAATACCTATTTTATATCTTCCAAGATAAAAGTAGATAGTTGGCTCTTTTCAAAGAAGTTGGGCTTAATGGATATGTGTGTTTGTTAACTTACGCCATAATCGAGAGTGGTGAACTAGGCGAAGCTGCAATTAGTAGCATGGATTCTCGATTAAAAGACAGCTTTTCTGGTACTGAAGTTATAGCTCAAAGTCCTATTGATGATAAACGGTATAAATATATAGAGTTCGTCTTCGACACAGACAAAAAACTAAGAGTAGGTTTATTTGATGACATTAGCCAGCCAGTAGATTTGTATTTCGAGGTTTGTGATGCCAGAAATAAAGTGATTACAAACACCTTGAGTCAAATATTTTTTGGCATTTATGAAAATTCTAAAACAGAGAGTCAAAAAAGAAGTGATAATTCACTGAGATTTATTATTAAGACTTTGGAGTTAGCAACTGTACTAATAATGATAGCAACAGCCGTTTGGATGATGTTTCAGATCTATTGGAACTTCGATGGAGTTCAGAAATTATTTAGTTCAGACCCTGTTTTCATCGCTAATAGTGATTCCAAAAGCGTTTTTTCACTCGGAATATTCTTCATCTCGTTATTCCTCTTTTTACTTTTGGCCATATTTATCAAGCCGATACTCAGTATCTTTTTTTCTTACAAATTTTGGGCAAGAGCTGGAGCTGTAAGGGAACTGGACTCACCGATGAAGTCTATAGTCGCTGGGTTTATAGACACCTGGTGGCTGTGGATTATTGGAGCGATCATTGTCACTCCACTGCTTTATTTACCACTGCACGCCAAGACAGCCTTTGGGCAGGACTCTCTGTCAACTAGAAAAATATTTAGTCTTGAGGAAGTGATGGTCAATTATTCCGACATCAAGGTGGCAAAATTTGGACTTTTTAAGTTTGTAAATGATAATGGTAAATCGATTGTGACGGTAGAATATACTCTGGAAACTAAAAATAAAGAAGTTATAACTATCATCGATGGAGGTCTGGTAGATTTGCCAGATAACAAGAGCGTACTAGCCTCCTTGCGATTACTTCATGATAAGGGTGTGGATGTTCAAGTTGGTATTCCCGATACAAGTCTGTATGCAGCTATGGATGATTACAATGCGAGCTTGAAAAAACAAGCTAAAGAACTTCTTGATGAGATTGCAAAAGAAAGTAAAAACTAGACCAGCTTGATTACTAGCTGTGTATTAATTTGCACACTACTCCGACCTCAATGCCTCGATAGGCGAAAGTCTCGAAGCGCGATGGGCGGGAGCCGCACCAAAAACTAAGCCCACAGCCGTGGAGACTCCAAAGGCTATAAGTACCGACTCAGGCAAAATCTGAGCTGGGAAAAACCTCTGAATTAAAAAGGTACCGAGGTAAGCCAAGCCCACACCAATCATACCACCCAAACCAGAAAGGAGCGCTGCTTCAATCAAAAATTGAATTAAAATTACTGATGGCGTAGCGCCAAGTGCCTTTCTCAATCCTATCTCACGCGTTCGCTCAGTGACTGAAACAAGCATAATATTCATGATCCCGATGCCACCTACTACTAGAGAGATTGCAGCTATGCCACTCAGTCCCATCGTCAGAACACCCAAGACATTATTAATTGTTTCGAGAAGTTGAGTTTGATCAAAGACGGTGAACTCATCTGGCTTGAGACTTTTTTCCATCGTCTTACGAACTGCAGACTTAGCTTCACTAAGACTCACCTCATCTCGGACTTTAAAGTTGAAAGTACTGATTAGCGAGACATTAAAATCATCCTGGAGCGTGGCCAGAGGCAAGTAGATATACTCATCAAAAGACGGCCCTCCAAAGCCGCTGCCTTTTTCTTCCACTACTCCCAGAATGGAGTAAACCTTACTATCGATCTTGATGGTTTTTCCGACTGGGTCCACCTCACCAAAAAGCTCAGTCGCTATCTTACTCCCAAGTGTCACAACGCGCCTACTGCGAGCCTCATCAGCAGCCTCAAACCACTTACCAACAGTAGTCGGTGAGTTGGTGACAAGATAAAAATCAGGAGTGACACCATAGAGCGTAATGCGCTTAGTGATGTTGCGATACTTGACTTCAGATCGACCTAAACCAGAAGCAGATCCTGCCGAGACAAACTCCTTTTGATTACGCATAATGGCATTGAAGTCACTGCGCCTAAGGACAGGTTTGGTTCTCTCTACGATAGAGTCTGGAGATCCTGGAGATGACCCTTCACCAAATGGTTTTCCTGGGACAATAAATAAAGTGTTTCCACCAAGGTCATTGAACTGTCCAGCTACATAGGCTTGCAAGCCAGTCCCAATACTGGTTAGCAATACGACTGATCCAACTCCAATGATGACTCCTAGCATGGTCAAGACAGATCGCACTTTGTTGACGAAGAGGGCTTTGAGGGCAATAAAAAAAATGTTACTCAGATTCATATTTTTACTTAAAAAATCCTGATTTATTTTTGAACTAAATTAATCTAGTAGTCAGCGAAAAGACTCGAATTTAGCAGTTATCTTTTGATACTTTAGAGTTACCTAAAAACTGATCAACAAATTTGTTTACTATTACTTTCCCGTCTTTTTGCCAAATAAATGCTTCATATTTTTCTTCTGACTCTCAAGTGTTTTTAGGTACTCCATAGCCTCTGGTTTTTTGACATTTTTATTGTAACCAAACTTATCATCGTATAGGACTTCACCGTCGTGAAAGAGAATCAATCTTTTGGCTATGCTAGCCACTTCACTTTCGTGGGTTACCAAAATGATAGTTTTACCTTCTTTATGTAGATTTTCCAGAAGAGTTTTAATATCTTGACCACTTTTTGAGTCGAGATTTCCCGTAGGCTCGTCGGCAAAAATAATGGCTGGTTCGTTGATCAAAGCTCGAGCAATGGCGACCCTTTGCTGTTGTCCTCCCGAGAGTTGGGCTGGTGTGTTTTTTAGACGGTCTGAGAGTCCAACTTTTTCGAGCATTTCCTTGGCTCTTTTGGTACGCTCATTATCACCTACGCCAGCATAGATAAGCGGCAGGGCGACATTATCCAGAGCACTTGTGCGTGGCAGAAGATTGAACTGCTGAAAAATAAAACCTATCTCTCTATTACGTAGGCGCGCCAGCTCGCTTTCTCTGAAGGATGTCACATCTTTGTCTTTGAGAAAAACTTTTCCGCTACTAGGGAGTGCTAGTAGGCTTGCTACTTGTAGAAAAGTAGATTTACCAGAGCCAGAAGGACCCATGATGGCTAAAAATTCACCCTCTTGCACATCAAGACTAACTTCTAGGAGAGCATGAATTTGTTCATCTCCAAGAGAGTAAGTTTTGGAAACATTTTTGAGTGAGAGGAGCATATGTAACCTACGGCACCAAGACTTCACTTTTATCTGTCAACCCGCTGATTACTTCTGTCCTCTCGTCTGTCTCGATGCCAATCTTGATCTCTAGTTCTTCCAGCGTACCATCTTCTTTCTTGATAGAGACATAGTTTTTGTCACTGCGCTGCTTGATGGAGTTAGTAGGTACTGTCAGAACTTGACTAGCCTTTTTGATCAAAATATCTACATCCCCATTCATGCCAATCCGAAAGACGTCTAGAGGATTGCTTGCATCACCCAACAAGTGTGAGAGGGGCAGCTCAGCCAAAAAGACTGTGCCTGTAGAAGAGACTTGACTGACATAGTCTATTTTAGCTACAGTGGTGGCGTACTTTCTATCTGGGTAAGCGTCTAAGATAACTGTAGCTTCTTGTCCGAGTCTAACTTGTGACAGATCTCGCTCATCTACTGTGGCTAAAATAATTAAGCTTGTTGGATCAACGATCTCAAAAATATCACTTGCTGAGAGCTGCACTCCAGATACGGCCGTGGGGCTTGTGACTAAAATGCCTTCGATAGGTGTGCTAAGTAAGTTATTTTTGATCGTGATGTCTCTGACTTCAACATCCAAGACTTTATTCTCTAGATTTTTTTGATTTTTTTGGATGATGCGCTCATCTTTGGTGGTGGTAGCTTTATCTTTGTAATCTTCACGGCTCTGCTCGAAGTCCATGCGTTGGTTGAAGTAAGTGTTGAGGTCTTGGGTGAGTTTTTTGTTGAGATCTATAGAGTCTATTTTAGCTAGAGTCTGGTACTTCTTGACCCAGTCACCTTCTTGAGCGCCTAGATAGGTGATTTTGCCACCAAGTAGAAAGCGTAGGCGAGCCTTTTGTTTGGCGTCTACCACTCCTGACACTTGTAGAGTTTTGGAGATGTCTTCCTTCTTGGGATTGGTGAACTGTAGAACTGGTTTACTTTGTTGCGCCTTGTAGCTACTCCAGGCGTAGAAAGCACCTGCTAACAACATCACGACTGCAATCTTTTTCCAGTTATTCTTGAAGAATTTCTTAATTGGGTTAAACATATACATTTCACTTTAATCTAGCGGGAACTCCTCGCCTGAAAGGGCGGGGGAATCTATTTCACGACAAGCGCGATCGTCATTTTTAACTCAAGGTCGAGCACTTATTATATCTTGAGGACTAACAACTCAACAAGCCTTTGCTAGGTTTGAGGCGAATAGGATCGATGGTCTTGCGCTTACCCGTAGCATGATTGAGTATAGTAATACTGCAGAAGGGTTCTTCTGACTCGTGGCGGGCAATCATGCTTTCTATCTCAAAATAGTTTTGCCAGAACTGGGCGTCAGAAAAAAGTGGTGTGAGGACTGGTGTTTTACTGAAAAGTGTTTTGTGGGATGTGATCTTCTTTTTCTGGCTGGATTTTTTCATAACTTTAGATCTTACTGTGCAGATATTACTATTACTGGTGTTCGTAGTTAGTTAATTAGTTAGTTAGTTAGTTAGTTAGTTAATTAGTTAATTAGTTAGTTAGTTAAGCGCGCTTGTTTTAGCCAGGCTGGTACAGTCAGTGCGCGCACAGGGACTCGAACCCCGAACCCTCAAGGTATAAGCTTGATGCTCTAACCGATTGAGCTATGCGCGCTTGGTGCTTCTGTCATCTATTATACGTCATCACACTGGTGATTAATTAATCTAGGAAAGCGCAAGTACCTCGATACCTTCTGGTTGAGTTGGTGTAGTTACTTA
>CAYUQY010000014.1:0-30209 GCA_964447075.1 uncultured Pseudomonadales bacterium
AAAAAATACACAGAAGCACCTTGGTCCCCAGGCTCAACTCGAACTGATGGGTTATCGGTGGTCAAAAAATTATCACCCATAGTTACAGTCACTCCATCCACAGTGAACTGAGCATACCCACACACCTCATACATGACTATAGTGTCTGTTTCTGGACTTAGATCTCCACCTACTTCTAATTCGCATGGTGTTGCCAAAGTAACTCTATTAGTAATAACTTCTGGGTCTTTAGCAGTTGCAGTCTCACCCTGGGCGCATGCCGTCAATAAAAGCGATGCAATCATGGTCGCTGGCACTCCTCTTTCCACGAAAAAATAAACTAGATTTCCTACTCGGCCACTCGTGTTTTCTGATGATCTATTACTGGACATACGACTCCCTTAATCTTTTTTTTTAAATTACCCAGAATTATTTTAAGAACCAAGTCCTATAGTATATCAGATACATATTAAATACGCAAGATGAGCAACAAATAGACATATCATAAACTATCTAGCCTGATAGTAACAAAAATATGTCTTCTAAATTTTCATAATTAATAAAAACTTAGAAGACACATCCCAAAGAGATGCGTCCCCTTTCTCATTTGTTTACATACATCGTCACCCCTTTTGAGGGGGTGACAATCAAAAGATCTGTATATGCCGTAAAGGTAAAAAAGATTACCTTCTGGCACACCATCTCCGAGGGTGCTTTATCCTCAGAATCACATGGTTTAGGGAATTCAGGCGGCATTGACATGTGCATCGCCCCTCCCTTTGGCAAAATCTCAAAATAGAACTGCCACATGCCAGTTCTTCCTTCAACCGTCACCGTGAACACCTCCCCGTGCCTGATCTTAATCGTTTCTGTTACAACCACGCCATGAATTGGCGTGGGCGTGGGAGTTATGGTCGCCGTGGGGGTTAGGGTGGGGATAGAGGTTGGGGCAGGCACTGTTAATGTGGCCACTATTGGGTGCGCCTGGCACCCAAAAAAAAACAAGCTACCGACCAATAAAACGAAAAGAATCTTCTTCATCTCAGCCTCCTTGGCTGCCGATCTTAATTTTTAAATTCACCCTACCTACACCCGAAGTCCGGGTCTCAGGCGGGTGACACGCGCTAGCTCTCCTCATTTTTTCAATCCAATTTTCATCCAACAATTTCGTCATATCTCCCTAATTTGAGAAGCTCTAACACGTGCCACCACTTACCCTGAGGCTTTTTAGCCTAATCTCTCTTTGGGATTGTTAAAGAACTGTACTCCAGATCTCTTTCTTCCTCGTCTTGAGGAGAAGCTATCTTGAATACGACCTATAAGCATAACAGATACACACCCTATATGCAACTATGCCCACGCAACTATGTTGCATTAGGCCTCATAATAGCTGATAATAGCCAAGAGCCAACTCTAGAACAAAACTCAAATACTAGACCAAAATGCCAACTCCACCCCAGCCAGCCATCATCTCAGCCTCACACTTGACCTTCAGCTACCGCGATGAGCTAGTACTTGATAACGTGAGTTTTGAGATTCATAAAGGTGATTTTGTGGGACTGATAGGACCAAACGGCTCAGGCAAGACTACCTTACTCAAAATAATACTGGGACTACTCACCCCTCAGAAAGGCAAAGTAAAGATCTTGGGACAAACTACCAGGCTTGGCGCACAAACGGAAGGCAGTAGCTACATACCCCAGAGCATCTCAAAAATAAGCCGAGACTTCCCCATCACAGTCGAAGAAGTCGTGCAGCTTGGCTTGATAAATAAGCTTAACTTGGGACGATCACTAGACCACACAGCAGAGCAGCAGGTCGCACAAGCTCTTGACTTAGTAGGCCTAACAAAACAGAAAAACACCCTCCTAAGTGACCTATCTGGCGGCCAGCAGCAACGCGTCTTCATCGCTCGTTCACTCATCAGCCAGCCACAACTACTCATCCTCGACGAACCTACAGTCGGCATCGATGAGAAAGCCCAGGATAAATTTTACCAACTCCTACAGAAGCTCCAACAAGACCACGACTTGACCATAGTCCTGGTGTCACACGACATTACTATGATTCTGGATCAGGTACAAAGCATCTTGTGCTTGAATAGAAAACTTATCTTCCATGGTGGCTCGAAAGCATTTGCTCGTTCAGACATCCTCAAGAAACTTTACGGCAAAAATCACAAGCTAATACTTCACAATCATTAGTCCTCAGCAACTGGGCCAAGAAAATGATATTTTTATAATCCAAAAAAATTTAAACCTATGTTAGAGCTTCTCAACACCTCCATCCTACTTCGAGCTCTTGTGGCCAGTTTAGCAGTAGCCCTAACCTCCACCATGCTTGGCACGTTCTTAGTTGCCAAACGATACTCGATGATCACAGATAGCCTGGCACACGTCTCTTTAGCCGGAGTAGCGTTGGGATTACTACTAGGCATCAACCCAGTCCTCACGGCTACCCTTTCAGCCATACTTGCTACAATCTTAGTCGATCGCCTCCGACAGAAACATGGCGTCTCCGGCGAGACAGTCTTGTCTATTTTTATGACAGGAGGGCTGGCTTTAGCTGTGGTTCTGATGAGCTTACGACCAGGACTTACTGAAGATGAGCTGTCGAGCTACCTTACAGGCAGTATCAACACCATCTCAAGTTTCGATCTCTGGCTAATGTTAGGTCTAACCGCCCTTACTCTAGTAGCGATCAAAATATTTTACAAAGAACTGCTTTATATCTGTTTTGATGAAGAGGGGGCTCAAGTGAGTGGTGTACCAGTAACCAAGATCAACTTCTTGCTCATGATCCTGACAGCCCTGACGGTCAGCGTCGCTTCCAAGATCATGGGGGCACTCCTGATAGGAGCAGTCATGGTCATTCCGACTGTCACTGCCCGACTTTGGCACAAGGGCTTTAGACGAACCGTTGTAATCTCTGTGGGTTATAGCTTGATTAATGTCCTGATCGGAGTCGTAGTTGCTTTTTATCTTGATCTACCCACGGGAGGCAGTGTAGTCTTGTGCTTACTCAGCAGCTTTTTACTAACTCTTGCAGCTAGAAAAGTTAGAGCTTTTGGAACCAAGTAGCATCAAGAGCCGGAACATAGCCTACAAATCCTCCATCGCCCTCAAAGATATAGATGGGCTGGAGATAGAGCTGATCGTTGAAGTCATCGTAGTAACCTAGAGATACGTCGCGAACCACAGCAGTGTCAAAAGATCCCTTGTCAGCCACGTATCCTTCTCCAGACTGCATGATCTGCCAGGCTAAAGCAGGAGTGATCAGAGGATAAGTATGAAACTGAGAGTACTCTACTGGCCGGTGAAGATATCTCAGCGACATAACATTGCTCAGACCAGAAAAACTACCAGCGATAACTGCATGTGCTACGCCACTTTTACCATCTGGACCTATCACTTTGTAAAAATTATCAATCGGTTGACGAAAAATATCCACCGTGAGAAAGTCAGCATCAGAGTAGGAAACGGCAGGAAGTAGCTCCCCTCCACTAGACTTGCTGTACCCGACTCGCGCTGACGAGGTGGCTATATCACTGGGCAGCGTCCTGACTGCAGTGGCTATAACCGACTTCACAAAGTCAGAAGCTCCATCTTCTTCTATCTGAATTCTTTTTCTTAAAAGCTCTGGTCGAGATAAATACTCAGTGTCGATCGTAAAAGTATTGTTGAGGAGATCTATCTCCAGAGCACTTCTCATTGGCGAGGACTTGGTCCAACGATAACGACTCTCACTCATGGGAGTAGGCTCAAAGCCATACCCCAAGCTAACAGCCATTTCTTTGACTCTTTCATCAGCAAGTAAGGAGCTCGATTGACGAGGTATCAGAAATACTTTAGCTCGATCACCGAAGCGTGGAAATCTACCATCCGCAGTTTCTATCTGATAGCTTTTTGGCTTCTGATCAATGTTTTTAACAGGAAAAACCAACTCTGGTAACTTACCAAATCCTACTGTAGGTGGAGGAGGCAGTGGTGGATGAGTGGCGATCCAAAAGGAAATAAGACTACCCAACAAAACTCTTCCTACGATCATAACTACCAAAAAAATGATGCCGTACTTAATCGTGACGCGACCCACATTGGCAACTTTTGAAAGAGAGAGAGGAGATTCTGGAGTCATATATTCACTGGCTTATTATGTGATCTACCTTGTTCCAAGAATAGTTGTCAAAAACCCAATCAATAATCTGCCTAGTCTCAGTATATCTATCAGTGCTGCCCATTACTACAATAATAACTCTGTGACCTTGACGATCAATCTGCACGATTAGGTTTTCACCAGCATTTTCAGTGGTCCCTGTCTTGACCCCTACCACACCTGGCAGAACTCCTAGAAAATTATTGGTGTTACGCAAGTGATAAGCATTATCTGAAAGATCAAAAATAGTAAAGTTGGTCAAGCCGACAAGGATGCGTAAAACATCATCCTTCATCACCTCTTGGGCCAAGATTGCTAAATCTCGAGCAGAGACAAATTGATCTGGCGAATCAAGTCCAGAAGCATTATCAAAGTGAGAAGAATCAAGATGAAGCTGTGTCGCCATACTGTTCATATCCTGAATAAAGCCTGCCTTACCTCCAGGATGCTGAAGCGCCAACATATCTGCGGCATCATTGCCTGAGGGAATCAGCAAAGCTGGCAGAACATCACGAATGTAGAACTTTTCACCTGGCTGGAGATGGGCAGAAGTCCCTACTGACTGGCCAGCCTCAGGAGTCATGGTGAGAACATCATCAAGGTTATAAACTTTGCGCGCCACTAGGGCAGTCAACAGCTTGGAAGTTGAGGCTGGATAGCGTCTCTCGTCAGAATTTTTTTGTAAAAGAATACAACCGCAGTCTCTGTCCATCACATAGATAGCTGACGCTGTGAGCGACTGGGCAAAAAACTCTGGAGTTGCAGTTGAAGCTGTCGGTAGAGCTGCAGCCTTGAGTACCGGCACAACAGACTGAGTGATCAACTCTGGTGGATCAAACTGTGCTTCAGCGTGGAGTTGAAGGCGAGGCAAAAGCAACTGCAAAAAGTTATTGCCAGGTGTGACTAAAAAGATTAAGATAAGTAAGCAAAAGCTCAGGTATTGATCTATTCTCAAGCGCGGCATAGTAGACTGTAGTTTAGCTTAGCAGACCAGATAATATCCAGTGTAGTATTAAGCAATGAGTAAAAATACATTTTTACTTTACTTAAAGTCTTTCCTGACCCTCATGCTCGTGGGAGTAGTTCTCTGTGCCTACCTCTACTTCCGTCGTGGCTACGTCAGCTTATACATTCTGAACAAAGTCTTCGGAACAGTCTCGATGGCTGGAATTGGCATCGTGCTTTTGGCAGGCCCTCTCTCTCGCATTTACGACCGCTTTGACTTTTGGCTGCGATACCGCAAAGAGCTGGGTATTTTATCTTTCTTCTTCGGTCTGGCTCATGGCTTAATCTCTTACTATTTTCTTCCAAGTCATTTTCCTAAAGAGCGATTCTGGGGTAGTGGTCTCTACCCATTTCTATTTGGCACAGCCGCCATGATAGTTTTGAGTCTATTATTTATAATTTCTATCCAAAAAATAGAGATAAAGCTCAATCGCAGACTCTGGTGGCATCTTCAGAACTGGGGAGTTAGGATCGCAGGAGTGCTGATCCTGTTGCATGTCTTCGTGATGAAGTGGCCTGGATGGTCTAACTGGGCGATCAATGGCGGTAACGATGAGTTGACTAGACCTTTTATGCCTCCAGCTAGCTTGATTGGTGGCATCTTTGGTGTATTTGTCCTGCTCATACGAATGAGCGAGTTTTTTGGGGTTAAAAAAGCGCAGAAAATAATTCCAGTGGTTTCTCTTGTATGCTTGGTGGTGTTAGGAGGTCTTTTTACGAGAGGTCAGCTTACATCGCCCAGAGCATTACCTCTCAAGTACGCTACATGTCTCAAGATAGATGGCCACAAAGAGGGCGAACTTCTAGACCTACAGCCTGATGACCAAAATCTACTGGTAGAGACAAAACTCACTTACTGTCAGGCTCCAGACGGAAGAATGAGTAAAAAATAATCCATAAATTTTTCAAGTCTCTCTGCAACACCCAATCGATTTTCCAAATTACTTTGAACGTGATTTGGGTGCTTTTATCTGAAGATGAACTTCAGTTAGTTGTTCTTCTGCCACCTCACTTGGTGCGTCCATAACTGCTGTTTTGCCTGATGAGCTCATCGGAAAGGCGATCACTTCACGCAGTGAGTCCTCGCCACTCAACATCATGATGTGGCGATCGAGACCCAGAGCAATTCCGCCGTGCGGAGGCGTACCTAAGCGAAAAGCTTCGAGCATGTGACCCACACTGTCTTTGATCTGCTCATCGGTGTATCCCATGATCTTGAAAGTAGACTCTAGGAGATCAGCTTGGTGAGAGCGAATACTACCGCCACCAGCTTCAAAGCCGTTGCAGACAAGATCATATTGGCTGGTTAAAATCTGATCAATGTGAGTTCGTTCTCGCAACCACTCTTCATGTTCAGGTAGGGGGGCGCTGAAAGGATTGTGGGTAAAAGTCCAGCCGCTCTTGCCGTCTCGTAGTTCGGCTGCGTCAGATTTGTCCACTTTTTTGAAAAAAGGAAAGTTAATCACCCAAGCAAAGGCTAAAGTACCATCTTTTTTATCTTGCTCTGAGCGTAGGTCGAACTTATCAGCACCAAACTTCTGCATGGCTTCCTTGTAGTCATAGATGGGGAATGTCTCGTTTTGGAGCTTTCCATCCACCTTTTTGACAGCTGATTTAACAAGCATTTCTACCTGAGTCATCACCTCTTCGCGCGTGGCAAAGCTCATCTCTAGATCTAACTGAGTGAACTCAAAGCCGCGATCGGCTCGCAGATCTTCGTCTCTAATACAGCGAGCGAACTGGAAGTAGTTCTCCACTCCTGCAGTCATGAGTAGCTGCTTGTACTGCTGGGGACTCTGAGGAAGGGCGTAAAATTTACCTGGTTGAAGCCGAGATGGAACAATAAAGTCACGCGCACCTTCTTTGGTGGACTTGGTCAACATCGGAGTCTCTACTTCCATGAAGTCATCTGCTGCTAGCTCTTCTCGTAGAGCGTGGAAGTAGCGGCTGCGCAACTTCATGATACTGCGCATGCGCTCGCGCCGCAGATCTAGATAGCGGTACTTGAGCCTCATCTCTTCATTGATGTCCTTGCCATCACCACTTACTGGAATAGGAAGTTCACTTGATTTGTTAAGAAGGGTGTAACTTTTAACATCGATCTCAACCGTGCCTGTAGGTGACTTAGCGTTAACCATGTTGGCTGGTCGCGCTTTGACTAGACCGGAAATTTCTATGACTGACTCGATGGTAAGCTCTCCCATCATCTTGTAGCCCACGCACTGGATCGTGCCCGTCCGATCGCGCAAATCTATGAAGGTTATTTTGCCATGGTCACGCTTGGTGTCTACCCAGCCACAGAGGCGAAGTTCTTGTCCTACTAGGGTGGTGGTTTGGGAGATGAGGCTGCGGGGAGTGGTGGAGGAAGTGGGGGCCGAGGTTGAGGTGGAGGCGGAGGTGGGGGCGGTAGCGGTGGAGGAAGTGGACATAGGTGAATTCTAACACTACTATGAGCTACTGTCTGATAAAGGTTTATAACTAACTCAGAGATATTTTGCCACGAAAGCCACCACGCATCTATATTAGTTTTTCTCCTCATAAAGATCAAACACAACTGGAGACTCTTTCTTAATAATTTCATTGTACCAAGACTGATCCCACTGAGATCTAGCTATCTCAACTGGCGTTTCTAGTGTTCCCTCTGGGACTAATTCTGCAGGCATGTTTTCTTCATCATTTTTACCCTCCTCATATTTGTACACTGCCTGAATACTATAGCTTTTACCAGATCTGTGAGAAAGTATTTGACCAGCCCTCAATGGAGAGTTGACAGATACTCCACTTAGTAGAATCGTCTTGGAGTCCCACTCATCAGCACTATCACAAATAAAAAAAGCCTTAGTCAAATCTTGTTTGAAATCAGATATGAGTAAGCTTCTTTTTTTGTTATTGATTCTCGATTTAATACCACCCCAGAGTACTAAGAAAGCAAAAATAGTTAAAGCTAAAGTAATTAATATTGACATTATGTCTCCATGTATTTTAAAGCAGATCTGATATCTTGACTCTGACTAGTTAAAGAAGATAATGCAGTTATTCGTAGTTCCGGGTACAAAACAAAGCCCAGCTCAGCCCTAAGCGTAAAATCCTCCTTCATGGGGGATTTTTTGTGTTTACAGCCTCCCTGCCAACTCACCAATTTTTACTCTTACTTGCTCTGCCGTATCTCTATCTCTCCAAGTAACCGTATCATCTTCCAGAGTCTGGAAGTCCACCGTCAGACAAGCTGGCGTACCGATCTCATCTTGAGATAAGTAGCGTTTGCCGATGTTTCCTCGATCGTCGTAAGCGACGGCGAAATTTAACCTCAGGCTCGCGACTATTTCTTGGGCCTTACTCACTAGTTCGGGCTTATTTTTTAGCAAAGGAAAAACGGCCACTTGGTATGGAGCTAGTTTAGAGCTCATAGCCAAAATCGTGCGTTCTTTAATCTTATCTTCTCTATAAGCATCTACCAAAATCATCAGAAAGAGCCTATTAATTCCAACTGCTGGTTCGATCACGTGAGGCACGAATTTTTTGCCAGTGTGAGGGTTGGTGTACTCTAGTGTCTTACCAGAGTGGGTCATGTGGGCCTTCAGATCGTAGTCAGTGCGATAGGCTACTCCCCACAACTCTTTCCAACCAAAGGGATAGTGATACTCTAGATCATAGGTATCGGTACTGTAAAAACTGCGCTCTGTGTCAGTGTGCTGTCGCCATCTCAAATTTTCTTCGCGAATACTCAAGACTTTAGTGACGAAGCTCCACAT
Organism: uncultured Pseudomonadales bacterium; assembly: GCA_964447075.1. Classification (GTDB taxonomy): domain Bacteria; phylum Patescibacteriota; class Microgenomatia; order UBA1400; family PJMF01; genus CAYUQY01. Next base: position 8,889 of record CAYUQY010000014.1, read on the forward strand.
CTGGTTTTTCCACTCTGTCAGCAACTCAGACCAGTTCTGTTCTTCTGGATCGAAGAAGTACTCTATCTCGCCCTGCTCGAACTCCAACGTGCGAAAGACGAATTGACCAGTGGTGATCTCGTTACGAAAGCTTTTACCGATATTTCCTATGCCGAAAGGGAGCTGGACGCGTGTCGAGTCCAAGACCTGCTTAAAGTTGGTAAAAATTCCCTGAGCTGTCTCGCCTCTTAGGTAGACTTTGGCTTTGTCACCTGCCACTGAGCCAATAGCTGTCTCGAATAGCAAATTAAATGATTTGGGAGGTGTGAGTGGGTTCCCATCAGGACTGAGTACTTTGTGATCCACGATAAATGCTCCCATCTCTTCCAGACTTAAGTTCTCTAAGATCACGCCTGATATTTCTGAGTGACCTACGAGCCACTTCTCGATCAGGTGGTCGGCTCGATAGCGCTTGTGGGTGATGGTGTCTTCGACAAGTGGGTCGGCAAATGAGCCTACGTGACCTGAGGCCACCCAAGTCTCAGGGTGCAGCATGATCTGAGTGTCGAGTCCCACCATGTCGCTACGTGAAGTGATAAAAAATCTCCACCACAGTTCGCGAATGTGGCGCAGGACTTCTGTCCCTGCTGGGCCGTAGTCGTAAGAGTTAGCCATGCCGCCATATATTTCAGATGTCGGGAAAACAAAGCCGCGGCGTTTGGCGAGGGCGACGATGGTGTCGAGGGTGGGGGTGGAGGTGAAGGCTTGGGTGGGGGTTGGGGTGGGAGTTGAAGTGGAGGCTGGAGTGGAGGCTAGGGTGGGAGTTAAAGTGGAGGTTAGGGTGGAGGCTTGGGTGGGAGTTGAAGTGGAGGCTGGAGTGGAAGAGTGAGAAGAAGTCATAGGTAGACCTAAATTAACTGGCTGACTACTTGAGAGGCGCAGTCATAAACTAAAATTATCTCGATGTGATGAAAGTATACCATCAGAATGTGCGCCTAGGAGAGAATTTCTGCAGAGCGCATGCTTAAACGAGAGCTCCTAGAGAACTAGAGTGAGGAATGATAACTTCTACAAAAAATCCTCCACAAGGGAGGATTTAGTTGCAGTTACATCTGGTAGGATGTTTGCATGATTATTCGCCAAACAATCTTCAATATATTACTTTTATCAGCCATGTCAACAGGACAAAAACATCTATCTATCTACTTAAATTGAGTAGTGCAGTGTGGACCGGACGGGAGTCGAACCCGTAACTGATTATTTGGCGAACAACCATGTATACCAGATACCCGGCCCACATGAGGCAGAGCCTAGCAAAAGATTATTTAAAATAGATTAAATTTTGTAACTTGCTCGCTGTTATTTTCTGCAAACCTGAAAAAAGCTGGAACAATCTATCGTCTCGAGAGAGAAAAATTCTTCTCCTCTTTTTTTAACTCATGATTTTTATAGTTGATAAAAGTACCAAAAAAGGGGTTAAAATGGGGATCTATTTGGTACTTTATTGGAAGGTCTAACATGGCAAGCAAAAAAAAGACTATTAACTTTCCTACCAGATCACAAATAAAGCTAAATTTATCTGCTCAGCTGAACCAGCTGCTTCAGGCCAAAGCTGAGTTTTATGGAGTGCCAATCTCTTTTTTTATAAAGCACCTAATAATACGAGAGGTCGAGCGCGACGTGATGACTCCAAAACAAGAGTTTGACTGGATGTCTAGCATCCTTGGCCACGATGCGCTAAAGGAGTAGTGAAAAGCCATCGACACACTTCTAAATCCACCCTTTCTCCTTTAAAAACCACCCCCTCAGCCTTAAGCCTTAACTTCTGCTCGAGACTACCACCAAAAGCAAAATTTGGTGCTAAAGAACCATCGGCAAAAACGACTCGGTGACAAGGAATGCTAGATTCGTCAGGATTACGATGCAGAGCCCAGCCGACTTGACGAGGAGTTTTGAGCCCTAAGGCACGTGCCACATCACCATAAGACAGCACCTTCCCGCTGGGAATCCTAGCTACCAGATCATAGACAGCTTTGATAGATTGGGGCATGGGGGATAGTATAGCGTAAAGGCAACAGAATAATTATTTTTTTTAATCAAATGAAATGCTAAGTACCGCCAGATATAAAGATAATAGTTGGTGTGATTTGATTACAGTCAACTCAGAAGAACTGGATTGTATCAATAATAAAATTTATCATTTTTTATTTTGTACTAAGTGTACTAAACTTGACTCCAACCGTCTCAGTCCAAGGGAGACTCGTATAGCATTGCTTGCAGCTGAGGCATACCGCAACAACCAACCTCCATCTCCAGATAAGTGTATTAGTTGGATCGATGCTCAGTGTCGATCTCTCAAAGCTAACTTGAGTCTAATTGAGAGCAGTGTCGACACAACTGAAGATGACCTTAAGTGTCTAAAGCTTCAACTAATCAACCAAATCTATCTTCAAATAAAATTGAACATTCGACATATTCTCACTACAAGCTTCAAATATTCTGGCCTTAGTACTGCTAATGCACAAGCTAACGCTGCGCTAATCTACGATCAGGTTATAGTGCCATATTACGATTTTCTCTGTGATACCGACGCAAACTTTAGGGCTAGGTCGAACACGCTAATTGGTGACCTCGGCATAATGATACCACTCTATGTTCGACAGAGTCGAAGGAGAAAAGAAGCACCTTTAGTGATATAACTATCTTAAATAGAGAGTTTGTGGTGAGTGCAAAGTAAATAACTTGGGTGGTTAGTGATGTTGAACGGAATTTTTGAGATTTGGAAGTAGTTTAAAACTATATCACTAGTGAGTCGTGCAAATTCAAATTTAGATATGAAGTTGCAGAAGGGATTCATATGGCAATCTTATTATCTGAGGCATCACTTGTGAGTGAGGGTGAAGTGACTGGCGTGGTAACTGAGCTGGAACCAACTGAAATAACTGATATGAATTTTGCAGAGTTAAAGCGAAACTCCGCTCTTCTTCATGAACTTGACATAAAATGCTCTCAGGCATTCGAAAATGATCATGGTAAAAGTGAGGCTACTATAAAAATTTCTGAGCTTATTTCTGATGGAGATGGAGTTGTACACATTACAAATGTCTGGACCAGAAGTGATTGGAGCATCGGTCACCAAGTTTCATGAGCCTGGAACTTGGGGCATTGGAACTGCAGCTTCTCAAGAGCTTTCGCATGCGTTCATTGTGCCTAATCTCAGAGGCAGGGGGTTTGGCACCCAAATGCTCAGAACTCAAATTGATCATGCTGTAAGAAAAGGTGGCAAAATTTGGTCATTGATGCAACTTGGTAAAAAAGAACTTGATAAGTATCGAAAAATTACGGATGAAATTGCAGCTACCCAGAGTAAAAGTGTAGAGAGCTGGACTGGCGACGGAACTACTGAATCGTGTTCCTTAGCCTACATTCCGCTAAAGAATGGTGAGGTTAAAGTTATAATCACCAAGAAAAGACCAAATTCTGTTTATGCTTATAAGGTTGTGGTAATGCATGGTAATTGGGAGCTACATCCCACACAACTTGTAAGGTCACACATCCTGAAAAATCTCAGTGTCAGAAAAACCTGGAAAGATTATCCAGGAAGTATGTCTGTTAATCTTGATGATGCTGAATTTGATAATGTTCTGAATCTTTTTGATGTTGAGTTGGCTAAACAAAATTTAAAAATGAAAGATGAACTGACACCAGACGGGCAACCCCTAATGATGTTTTCAGTGAATGTCTTAGATACTCTACTAGGCGAAGCGTCAAATTGAGTTCAGTCTGTAGTCCAAAGTCCTCAGCCACGAGATTTAAACCCTACACATCCAATATTCTACTTTACTCAAGTTAGACAGAGGTGTTTGATAATCAAGAAACATAATGATATTCGTGCTGAAGTAGTTGCCACATCTCAGTGAAATCATAAGTTGTACCTACTTTTTTTTTGCTTTCTCTGCCTTCAGTCTTCTTCTTTCCGCCCACAGCTGACTGAAACCTTTCCCCAACAGCTCGGCTAGTTTTTGTACTCCATTTTTCTCCCGCTCAGGACAAAACTCTACAGGACAATTTTTGGGATCGCATTCCCCCCCCCCTGGTATCACAGTGCATATTAATGCTCCTAAATAATTAGTAACTTGATCTTAATACTAAACTCTTAAATTGTGGTATCTATTCCCCTCCACCCCACCATCACCATCTGAATTTTTTCGCGTCCGTTCCAGGTAGATTTTTCCAACCGACACACTAGATCAATTTTGGCGGTGGAGCCAATTTTTTTGGCTTCAAGGGCTTGGTCCTTGAGTGACAGCCAGTCATCACTAACTTTCACCGATCTAATTTTATCCAGCTCCCCCCCCTTCCCCCACCCCAAACAATCGACTCTTGATCCATCAGTTAGTTCTACATTTAGCTTGAGGTGTTTGTTTTCTTTACCTATAGTTCTCAGACTCAATACTTTAGCTTCTTTTACCATAAAAATAGGCTGTCGGTTGCCAGCTCCAAAAGGAGCGAAGCGTGAGAAGTTATCCACAGTCTTTTCGGTGATGAGTTCGGCAGGTAATTCACACTCAATCCTGACAGAAGGAACGAGAAGTGTCGTAGAGATCTGCTCACGAGCCAGCGTAAAGAGCTTCTCTTTTACCAGCTCTAGCTTACTCACCTCCACAGTAAAACCAGCTGCCATGGTGTGACCACCGACACTTACCAAGTCGCTCTGCACTTGGCGCAAGAGAGCTGTAATGTCCACACCCACTACAGATCGCCCCGAAGCTTTGGCATACTGCTCACCGATACTAAGCACTATCGAAGGCTTGTGGAAGGTCTCTGTCAGCTTGCTAGCTATCAAGCCAATCACGCCCTCGTGATATTGATCAGAGGCAACGATGAGAATTTTCTCCTCAGACATGCTGCCCACCTCAGAGAGCGACTGTTCTAGCTGATCACCCATAAGCTCTTTGCGATCGATGTTTGCTTGATCTACCAGAGTTACTAACTGCTGAGCTCTTTGAGGACTCTTGGTGCAGAGTAGGCGAACACCATCCAGATTGTGAGTCATACGACCCAAGGCATTCAAGCGAGGACCAACTCCATAGTTGATCTGACCCTCGTCGAGATTCTTTTGATCGATAAGGGCTTTTTCACAAAGAGCAATCAGACCCAGCCGGCGTGACTCACGCAGAGCTTGCAGACCATGCCAAACAAAACTACGATTGAATCCAGTGAGCGGCACTTGGTCGGTAACAGTAGCAATCCCACAGAGGTCAAGCAGCACCCCAGACTTCTCAGGGACTAGTGAACGAGCCACCATCCAGGCCACCGTCGTACCACAGAGTGAAGTAGTGTGGATAACGCTGAAGGCAGGAGATTTTTTGGATTGAGAATCACTATCCATCTGATGATGATCAGTCACGACTACATCTATACCTTGAGTTTTTAAGTTAGATAAAACTTCATGAGCCACAATACCGTTGTCTACTGTCACTATTAGAGTTGGCTGAACTTGACGGATCAACTCAGAGAGCGAAAGTTCTGTTAAGCCATAACCATGCTCACGTCGAGGAATAAAAGGATGCGCGGTGATACCAAAAAAGCGCAAAGCCTCCCACATGACAGAAGTCGCACAGATGCCATCTGCATCATAGTCACCGTACACCACCACAACTTCTTTAGAGTCGCGAGCCTTGGACAGACGCTGTAAAGTCTTGGACATTTCACGCTCATCTATACCCACTTGAGCAGGAGAAAACGAGTTTGGATGAGGAGGATTAAAAAATATGTCTGGATCAGCTATCTGACGATTGGTAAGTAAAATGGTCGTGAGCTCCTCTTGCGATGAGGGAGTAGTTTCAGAAGTGAGGTTCCATTCCATAAGAGATTGATTATAATTCCCCTATGCAGATAAAAGTGAGCAAAGAAGCTCAGTTCATTCTCGATCAATTGAGCTCGGCGAAGTATCAAGCCTACATCGTAGGCGGAGCAGTGCGTGACTTGGTAATGACCCATCAAACTTCTGAGAGTCCTACCCAAGCTCAACTCGATAGACCACACCCGCTCGATTACGACTTCACCACCGACGCCACTCCAGATCAGATCATGGCAGTTTTCCCTGACGCTTTTTATGAAAATGAGTACGGCACAGTCAGCATTACACCAGAGCACTTAGATGAAATGATGAAGCTTGGTGGTGAGAATCAAAACACGACGACACCTATCGCTACTGTAAAAAAACACTCGACCAAGATCATCGACCTTGCACGCGCTACTAAAATCCACGACTCCCTAAAGTCCGAGCAAAGTGATTCAAGTCAGCTTTTACCAGAAGAAAATAAAACTAGTGATCCTACTCCAACCTACCAAATCACCACCTTCCGCTCTGATGGGGTGTACTCTGATCACCGCCGACCTGAGAGTGTTACCTGGGGAACATCGCTGGAAGAAGACCTGAAGCGTCGAGATTTTAGCGTGAACGCCATGGCGCTCTCCGACAAGTTAGAGATCATCGACCCACATGGTGGAGTTCATGACCTGGAAGCTAGAGTAATCAAAACAGTAGGTGATCCACAGCAAAGATTCCACGAAGATGCCCTACGGATGCTGCGAGCGGTGCGACTGAGCGTCCAGCTTGGATTTCAGATCGACGCTCCCACGCGCGCCGCCATAAAGTCACAAGCCACAAATTTGGCCCACATCAGTTGGGAGAGAGTTCGAGATGAGTTTTTAAAAATTCTAATTTCTACACAACCAAAAAAAGGCATAGAACTACTTGATGAGTTGGGACTTTTGATTCAGATACTTCCTGAACTATTGGATGCTAAAGGTGTGGAACAATCCGGACATCACACCACTGACGTCTGGACTCACTCACTTGATGCTCTCCAAACTTGCCCAAGCAGTGACCCGATCGTGCGACTAGCCACACTACTTCACGACATCTCAAAACCAGAGACTCGCCAGCTGGAAGGCACTAAATATACTTTTTATAATCACGAAATTCTGGGCTCACGCCTGGCAAAAAGAATCGCAGCTCGCTTGAGACTCTCGCGTCGCGACTGCACACGAGTCTACACACTGGTGCGCTTCCACATGTTCCACTACCAAGCCTTCCACACCGACGCAGCCATACGTCGCTTCATGAGAATGGTGGGACTAGAAAATATCGATGACATCCTCGACCTTCGCGAGGGCGATCGACTGGGGAGTGGTGCTAGGCAGACCAGCTGGCGGCTCGAAGAGATGAAGGCACGCATGATAGAACAGCTTCACCAACCATTTGCCATCTCAGACCTGAAGATCAACGGCGATGTTCTGATGAAAAACTTGGGGCTCAAGCCTGGACCAGAGTTGGGCAAAATACTGCGAGAACTTTTTGAGCATGTCCTGGAACACCCAGAAGATAATGAGGAAGTGAAGCTTTTGGAGCTGGCTCAAAAGATTGGGGTGGAGTAAGTTAAAATTCCCTGATCAATGCGCAAAATCTTGTAGATCAATCAAAAGTCATAAACAAAAGTTAAAGCTGCTTGTTGCAAAGTATAGTTTTTCAGAAGTATTATTAGTAAATGAGTAAAAATAATTTGGGCGCATTAGTTACATCACTCTTTTTTTTGGTAGGTGTTTTTATATTTGGGCTCAATTTCGTATCTCCAAAATCTGTTATTGCTGCTATTAGCGACCCAATAGTGATTGAAGAACCTCTTCCCAGCACATCTTCCTCTCCTTACGCATGCCCATCTATCCCTCCAGGCACGGTGTGTAGCTACCCACCTCCTCCAGCTGGGTGCCAATATGAGCCAGGACCATGCTACAACCAAGCAAACCAGTGTGGTTTAGTTTTACTTTGTCAGCCAACCACACCTACTCCAACGCCCGCACCATCCTATTCTCCATTTCCATCTCCACCAATGTGTAGCTACCCACCTCCTCCAGCTGGGTGCCAATATGTTCCAGGTCCTGATTACGATCCAAATACTGGCTGTGGCATGACACTTCTTTGCTCATCTCCTGCTCCTAGCTCAACTCCTTCGCCTTCTTCCACTGCTTCACCTTACCCCACCTCATCACCAGCCCCTCGCACTTCTTGCCAAGATGCCGACATTAACCTTAACTCAGAAATAGACTTGGATGATAGAGCTATTTTGTACGCTTCTCTTTTTATGACTTTTCCAACTTCATCTCCCACTCTTCTAACAATGTGTAGCTACCCACCTCCTCCAGCTGGGTGCCAATATGTTCCAGGTCCTGATTACGATCCAAATACTGGCTGTGGCATGACACTTCTTTGCTCATCTCCTGCTCCTACCCCACCACCTCTCCCATCTATGAGAGCCGACATCAATAGAGATGGTAAGGTAGATATGCTTGATTACTCCTTCTTCGCTAGAGAATTTGGTCAAGGTGGGAGAGTCTGCCCTGCAAACTAATATACGGGTGGTAGTCTCAATAAATCAGTAAGTCTATGTTTAATTAAAGAATAAGCTCAAATATATGACTGACAAAACCCAGCTCTCATCCATCACTGATTCAAGCTCGCTTCCAGGCTCTAGTATTTCTTCAGTTGGTAATGGTTGGTCAAGAATCTCAAGCAGCAAAAATACATCATCCAGAACAGCCAAGAATCTAAGTTTTAAAAACTGGATCTTAGTGGCCTTACTAGTCCTAACACTAGGTTCTGGAGCTGTCTTGATCTTCGGTCTTCCTAGCGAGAATCTCGATACGCGCAATCAAGCCTCAGAGGGAAACAGTTTTGCAATTATTGACTCTATCTACGAAGGTCAACTACCTCCGACAGTGGGCACACCAGTTGTCCTTAGTTTTAGAATCAACACTCAATCAATCAATACAGATGGGGTTCAGCTTCAGCTTAATCTAGCAGGTCGAGATAGTAATAATAACATGGCTCTAGTTTACGATCCAAGTAGTTTAGTAGCTTCTGTAGTTACTACTGGAACAGGACTATTTCCTGTCGTAAATAGAATAGTTCACGTTCCTGAATCAGGATCTAACATCACTCTTTTTGCTACCCCATCAAGTCCACCAATTCCTCTCAATACGAGTCAACCTCAGCAGTTTTTAAGTTTAAGGTTCATCCCAACTATTCCTGGTAGTATAGATATCTCCGCTATGCAAGCAAACTCATTAGTGACTAGAAAAAACTCTTCTCCTCCAGAAAATATTTTGGGCACGATAGCTCCTTTACATCTAAATATCGGTAGTATTTCATCTCCTGGCCCTACATCACAACCTTCACCATTACCTACTACAAACACGACTCCAGCTCCTTCACCAGTCTCCAATCTCCCTCCAGATGGTGACATGAAGGGCGTGCCAGAATTAACAAACGATGGGAGCACAACTCCTGCTGACTATGTTGTAACTATCAACAACAACACCACCCTTAACCTTTATGGCACTGGAACTGACGATCACGACGCTCCAGAGCAGTTAAGCTATAAATGGCTACTACAAGCTGCCGATGGAACTGGACCACAACTGCAGTTATTGACTAAAGACATTGTTTTGCCACCATCTGTGTACCAAGGTAGATTGGGACAGTTCATTGTCAGACTAACTGCCACCGATACTCTTCGTCTAGCTGATCCAACCCCAAAAACTCTTTTGATCACTGTTCTCCCCCAGCCGACTAAGCCCAAGGCTGAGATCAAGCAACCAAGCACAGATCCTACATCTATCTTGGTTGGCACTGCTCAGCAGTTCATCGGACAGGGAACTGATAGCTTAGGTTTCACAGATAATCTCAGCTACCGCTGGAGTTTCTCAGATGGCTACAACAATAAGTCAAAATCATTTACACGATCTTTCAAAGTTCCTGGTACCATCACTGTCAAGCTCGTAGTAACAGACAGCAAAGGCGTATCGTCCGACCCGGCTCAAATGACCATCAATGTCACTAAAATTGGGATTTATAAGATTAGGTAGAGCTAATCTGAGCTAATCATCAATGACAACGTGCGCCTATACGTAGCCCTATTCATCTGCGGATCATCATGGTTGTAGAGGTTAGCAATATTCTGACAAGCTCGAAGGAAAGGTGTTCGACAGCTATCAACTTTCACTACCCCAAGGTCAGGATACAGATCAAAAAATCGCTGCAAAGCTTCATCACTCTCAAAGATTTTTAACGAGGCTAAATACCACATACCTTCCAAGAAGTAACTGTCACCTGTCATCAGGTTATCAGCCGTAATTGAATCTTTTAGCAAAATGCGCTCAGTTTGATTTCCAGTTCTACTATGATCTCGCCTCGATACTTCGTTAAATAGCATACTTACTTCTTTCTTTCCCTCTTAATCTTCCCCGCCACATCATCCCAAATCACCAACAGCGGCGCGGCTGTGAAGGTCGACGAGTAAGTACCAGTGATAGCACCTATCAAAAGGGCCACAGCAAACCAACGAATCGTGGCTCCACCCAGCAGAACAAGACACGTTAGCATGATGATGATGGTTAAGGAGTTATTCAACGACCTCCCTAGCGTTTCCAAGACTGCGGCATCTACCAAACTCCTAAACTCTACTCCTTGATGACGCTTGCTCATCTCACGAATCCGATCAAAAACCACAATCGTGTCGTGAACAGAAAAAGACAGAACAGTGAGTAACGCCGTCATGAACAACACATCCACCTCCACTCCCAGAAAGTGACCCAGCAAACTAAAAGAACCCAACATAACTAACGAGTCGTGAAGCATGGCCAAAACAGCGCAGATGCCAAACTTCAGGCTCTGAAACTGATAACCTATATAGAGTGTAATAAAAGTTGCTACGACTCCACCTGCTATTAAAGTTTTTTGGAGTAGCTCTTTGCCGATAAGCGGACCCACTGACTCAAATCTCAACTCGCTGACCACCCCCAGCTCTTGAGTAATTTTAGCTAAAACTGCATTTTTTTGGCTATCTGTGATGGCTTTACTGCGCAAGATATATTGATTGGGACCAGAGCTGACAGCTGAGCTAACATCCATCAACTCGGAGGTAATTTTCTGAAAACTCTCTAGGTCCAGTCTGTCTTGAGAAGGACTCTGAAGTTGGAACTCAAGTAAAGTACCTCCCGTAAAATCAATCGAAAGCTTGAGACCAAAAGAATAAAGTGAAATCAATCCAGGTAAGATCACCATGGACGAGATCATCAAAAAAATATATCGGTAGCTCATGAACTTCATATTTGGGTCGCGCTTTCTTTTTTTTCGAGTACCTAACTGCTTCACCGATCACAAACTTCAACCTTAGTCTTGATTCTAACCAGTCGTCTTCAAAAACAACCTCATCAAAGTTCTAGTGATCACCATACCGGTAAAAAGACTTATCAAGACACCTAGAAACAACGTCATTCCAAAACCCCGCACCAAGCCACTAGTACTCAAAAAAGCGAAATCAAGAGGATTGATCAAAACCAGAGAAGCAAAAATACTCGTCACGTTGGCATCTTTGATACTGTCCCAAGCTCTACCAAACCCAAGCTCCATGGCTCTCTCTACTGGCTTGCCCAAACGTAGCTCTTCCTTCATGCGCTCAAAAATCAAGATGTTGCCATCCACAGCCATTCCTATCGACAAAAGTAAGCCCGCAATGCCAGGAATGGTTAAGGTCACTCCCAACATCTTGTAAATAGCCACTGTGTAGATCGCATAGAGACAGAGTGAGACGCTTGCCAAAACCCCTTTGTAACCATAGACCAGGACCATAAACAAAACTACTAGTCCCAATCCGATCCCTCCGGCCACCACACTTTTTCTAACAGAACTCTGACCCAAACTAGCCCCAATACTGCGCTGCTCTAGAATCTCTATCGGTACTGGCAGAGCCCCGGCATTGAGCTGAATACTTAAGTTTTTGGCTTGCTCTAGAGAAAATCCTCCCGAAATTTCAGCTTGTCCATCAATGATAGGAGTCTTGATTATCGGCATCATGACAGGAAAACCATCTAAGAAAATAGCTAGTACCTGACCATTAAAGGTTGTAGTAATATCTGCGAAAAGTTTTTTACCCTCGTCGTTGAACTGTAAGCTAACCACAGGCTCACCAGTCTTGGAATTAAACGATGTTTGAGCTCTCTCTAGCTGCTTGCCGGTCAGACCAGTTTCTGCAAATTGATCCAGAAAAGCGACGGCTGAAGAAGTGGCAGAGGCTGAAGGAGAAGCAATCTGAGTTTTAAACTCCAGAAGAGCAGTAGTGCCTATCAACTCTAAAGCCTTGGAGGAGTCACTGACCCCAGCCAACTCTACGATAATGCGAGACTCTTCTCCTTGCATTGAGGTCAGCACCACTGGTTCATTGACACCAAAGAGATTAACACGCCTCTCTATCACCTCTCTGGCTGACTCGAGCGCATCTACTCTATCAGCTGGAGCTACTTGAGACATGTCGGCTCGCAACACCACCTGCATCCCTCCCTGAATATCTAGACCTTGTTTGAGCTTGAGCTCTTTGTAGATCGGCTGACCAAAAAAATTAAAAACAAGAGGAGGCTTGATGTACTCGAACTTAACTTGCCTACCAAAAATACTCTGGTCTACTTTAAATTCCTCAGGCAGAGCTATAAAAGTAGCTAAACCAGAAACAAACATGATCGCCAAGAAAACACGCAGCTGAGTCGTCACTGTGGGCAACTTCAGAAATGGAAGAAATCTCATGAGCTGACTCCTTGAATTTGACGAGCCACTAAATCTTCCTCAGTGCCTACGATGAGAATGCGAGCGCCATACAGCACCTCCATTAGGAAGGGGTCTCGACGCGTCTTGCGAAACTCGAACTCGTCGCTGGCTAGAACTGTGTAGTTGATCTCTCGGCCTCGCTTGGTCTCTTCATCCTTCATAAGCGCTTGAACTTCAGACAAAACCACATCTCCCACTATTAGAACATCGACGTCACCATGGTGTTTCTTGGTGTTACAGACAAAGTTACCAGAAAACATGACAAACTCTACGGTGCCCAACTTGCGTCGCAACTTTAGAATCTGTTCGCCCAGACCAGATGACTTGGCTACAAGGCGCAGAAGCTCTGGGTAGTAGAGATAACTCTTGTTTAGGAAGTAGTAAACACGATTGCCTCGATCCTCACTTTTGAGTAAACCCACAGTCAGCATCCGATCCAACTCTCGCCGAACAGCATTGATCTCTTCTTTGATCTGACGCGTGATCTCGCGCACGTAGAACATCTCTGTCTGATTGGTAAAAAAAAGAATCAAAATGTTAATACGTACTCGAGAGATAATAAAATCTTGAAGAACAGACATACTTGAGGCCTTTTTAAATCCTTGGGCAGGAAAGAGAAGGTACTACTCGCTAATAGAGATCATTGTAGCAAAAAAGTGTTCAACTTCAAGTGATGAAGTTAAATCTGACATGTGATGCCATTTGAGCTATTGAGACCTGTGACTTCGTAAGACTACTTGAACATCAAAACTTAAAAAGTAACAGGCAATTTTTTACTCAGAACTGAGATCCAAATCGACCCTCGAACCATCTCAACGTCTTTGCCCTTGGGATCTTTAAAAATCAAAGGTGACTGGCGATCTTTTTTGGACCAGGTAGATTTGATTGCTGTACCATTTTGGAAAATGTGAGCTGTCCCAGTACCAGACGTAGTGTAGAGAAGGTGAGCCTTTTCATCTATCGGACCTTTTTCGTCAGTCAAAAGCACAACTACATTCTTAACAGAAATCTGTAGATTGTTGTTGAGATCCACATGAGGCTCTCCAGACATTACTCTCAAGTAGGAGTTGGTGCCAGAATCATAGCTCCACTCTACTTTGTAGTCGTTGTAGTCAGGCTTAAATAGGTAAGAAATTTTGGGAGCAGCATTTTCAGTCACCTGCTCACCGTCCTGAAACTTCCAAGGAGTGAAGCTATCAAGCCACTCTGCTGAGGTAGCAGTTTTCTTCTTAGTTGCAGCCTGAAGTGATGGAGTGATGTTGGTCCAGCTTCTCTTAGCACCGACTTGCCACAACTTGTCAGAACTTGAAACCATAGTGTGCTCTGTAGCTAAGTCTTTACCTTCAAGACGAGAGTAATCTCTAGCAAAAGTAGGATACCCTACAGACATCGCGTCGATGTCGTTGCGCAAGTGCCAGTCATACTCACGTATCTGACCCAAGGCATTGGCAGGTCCAGGCAAGTTGGCTCCACCCACATGAGCATACAAAGGACGATTGAAGCCAGATGCCCAATCCAAGTAGTAAGATCTAGCAGATCTCACAGGAGCAATCTTGACATCTTGAGCCTGGGCTAAACAGTAAAATATACCCATGAAACGAGTTACTCCACCTTCAGCTTGTGCTTCGAAAACAACATCAGCCATAGAGAGGCCAGATTGAGGCCTGGCATCAGGATGATTCTCGACCATCACAGCTAGTGGTCTTTTGGCTGACCAGGAATCTTTTTCTGACTTGGTAAAAAGCTGACCAGTAAGTGGACATTCTTGGTCTTTAGGCTCATTGGGATCTATCTTGATCAAGGTCTCAGGAGTGAGTTCCTCGTCATTGGGAGCTACCCCTTCTGTCTGCTGGGCTAAGTTACTGGAGACATCACTACTACCCTTCTGAAAGTAGGAAAAAGCCGCAAAAGAAACACCGGCGCTTCCCATGTAGAGGATTAAAACTAAAAATAGAGCTTTTCTTGACATCCTTGTCCTTTCTAGGCAACTAGATCTAAACCAGCACGAAAAATCTAAACATTAAGCGAAGGAATTTATACCATATTTCTCACCCCTTACGCTAGACGAAGAAAGAGTGAAACTTCCAATAAATTCCTCCTAGTATGGCAAAGATGGCTGTAACTACCATAAGAGTCCTGACCAAGTCCTGATAAATTAGGGTGGTGTCATAGCCAAAAAGTTTTTGGTAAGTGTTTTTTGAGTTATCTTGGGAGTGAGCAAAAGCTCTTGGTATCAGCTCAACTGAAGACCCTGTGACACTGTCCTTGGGGTGGCCATTGAGAGCTGAGTGCTCGAGTGCGCTAAAATGAAGTTTCCTGTTACGAAGCTCTACTGCATGAGCTTTTTGCTGTTTGGTGCGAGTTCTGGACATAGGCTCTATTCTACACTTAGATCTTAATCTAGATAAATACAACTCTCACAAAATGTGAGTACTACTTTACTTCACAAATAAGTTTTTTATGTCGCCCACGGTGACTAAAACAATCAAAGCCAGAAGGATAAAGAAGCCGACTGTGTTGGCTTTGTTTTCAAAAAGACTCATCCGCTTCTTACCAATAATTTTTTCTAGGAATAAAAACAAGGCTCTACCACCATCAAGGGCTGGAATTGGTAGGACATTCATAAGTCCAAGGTTGATCGAGAGCATGCCGGCCATGTTGAGCTGTTGCAAGAAGCTGTGAGAGGCAAAATTTTCTTTGACGGCACTGTGAACTATGCCCACTGGTCCTGCTACGCCCGTAGGTGCTGAGCCCCTCGTCAACTCAAGTATGATGCCGGCAAGAGACTGTAAAATAAGCTGCATCACGGCCACGGTCTGCAACATGCCGTACCAAGCGGCCACAAATGGCATTTGATACCAAGGATAGTGCTTATAGTTTAACTTTGGCTCAAAACTAATGCCCAGAGAACCCTGTCCTGAAGGCAACTCAGATTTTCGACGTACGTAAACACTGTGAGAGCTGCTTGTTTCTGCACAGTTCTCAGCTGGACCGCTACATTTTCCAGTAACTACTAGCTGAATCGTTTCCCCTTGATAACTTGAGACAGACTCTATAACTTCATGAGCAGTTGTGAGCTCAGTTACAACCCCCTTAGAGTCTATAATCCGCTGAATCTGGACTCGCTCAGGAACACCAGCTTTGGACGCTGGTGAGTCAGGCATAACTTGGGCAATGAAAGGCACATCGATCACATCCGGAATACCCATGATAGAAAAGACAAGAGTGAAAGCCAGTAGTCCAAAGGTAATATTGGCAGCTGCACCAGCTAAAATAACTACAAGCCTGGACAAGAATGGCTTACTGTAAAATGCGGATTTTGTTCCGGAGCGAGCTGTGAGAGTTGAAGTGATCTCTGAGGAAGAAACTTTACTAGCCTTTGAGCTCTTCAGGGTTTTTCTTGATTCCTGAGCAGACACCTTCGCCTCGCTTTCACTTTCATCACCATCCTCACTCTCTTCTCCCTCCAACCTGACAAAACCTCCAAAGGGAATCCAGTTGAGTGTAAAAGGCGTCCCCTTGTACTTAAAAAGGGTTTTAGCACGAGGTGGATAACCGACTCCAAACTCTTCTACCTTGACCCCAGCCCAAAGCGCCGCAAAAAAATGTCCCAACTCATGAATAATAACCAAAAAAGAGAGCATCATAACTATCACAAGCACTCCAGCAAGGGCGCTGAGGAAAGAGCTGAGAGCCAGGTTGGAAAAAATAAAACCAAGTACCACGGCACACAAAGCTAGAGATAGAATTATTAACATCGATTAAACCTTCAGTAAATCTTTTTCTTTATCGACAAATAATCGATCAAGTTTTTCCATAGTATCTTTGACTCTTTTCTCTAGCATCTCGAGCTGAGACTTGATGACATCCTCACTGACGTGACCATCATTTTTTTGACTCTCGATGTCTTTCTTGCACTCAGTCCGATTACTTCGCACCATCACTCTTCCATCCTCGATACGAGCTGCCAGAATCTTAACCATCTCTAGCCTTCGCTCCTGGGTCAGCATGGGAACGCTGATCCGAATAATATCTTTGTCTACTACAGGCTGGAGATTGAGATTGGCGGCTATCACTCCTTTTTCTATCGCAGAGAGGAGTGACTTATCCCAAGGAGAGATCACTAGCAGAGAAGGGTCTGGGGTTGAAACTGAGGCAACTTCGCTGATACTCATCAGAGCACCATAGGCTTCAACTTTGACAGAATCTAACATTGCTCCAGAGGCCCGTCCTGTGCGCAAACTAGACATTTCCTGTTGCACATGCTCTAGAGTCTTGATTATTTTGTGATCAAAGTGAGTAAAGTCGTAAATCATAACCTCTCCTCTTTTTGGCATCAGTTGCTATCATAGCCAACTTCGTTATCTCCGCTATCTTCGCAGAAAACCTGACAAATTTCCAGAGCAACTAGCCTCATGCTACAATCTTTCTCCCATGTGGCCTCAAACTTTTGTTAGAACTCTCTGGAAAAGTATCTCTTCAACTTCTTACTATCTAGAGGTTGCACTCTCCAAACTCTCACAGTGTTTTCGCTTTTTTCTAGTGAGCACAGTACTCTTGGGAGCAGCAAACGGTCTCTACTTTTCTTACTTCTCACTGCCTGAGACTCACCGCCAGGCAGAGCTCTCTCTTGACCAAGTTGTCACCAACTACCCATCTGAGTTAGTTCTGAGCTGGGATGGTCAGAGCTTACTTAGGAATGGCGACAGCTCCCAGCTTATCAGCCTACCTCTCCCTAGCTTTTTACAAAATGACTCTCTACCCCAAACTTTTTTGAGCCTAGTTTTGTCAGAAAAATTAGATCCATCAGAGCTAGACAACTTACTAAAAACAAATCTCTTGGTCGTCACTCGTCAAAATCTGCACCTGATCGGTGGTGGCAACTCTCAAAGCTCTCTAGAGCTCAAGAAGTTGCCTGGCTTCGAAAGCTCCTTTACGATAGATAAACAAAGTATTGGTCACTATGTTTCTCTCTGGAAATTGGAGCTTGTGGCTGCTGCCAAGCTTCTTAAGATCGTACTACCATTTGTGGCTCCTATGTGGTCGATCGTAGTTCAAACTCTAGTCATTCTGGTTGAAGTCCTGTTCGCATTTTTCTTTATTCGATTATTGAGAGCTGGCTGGAGCTTTAAGATTCTGTTGAAGATAGGCCTGCACATCAGTGTTGTATCTCAAGTAGTTAGCTTCTTGGGTGACATCACAATGCCTGGAGAGCTACCATTTTTTACCATCACTTTCTGGAGCTACTTAATAATAGTGATGCTAGTTTTAGAAAAAAAGAGAAGATTACTTACCCAAGCCTAGCTCCATCTCTAGGGGTGGGAAGAGGAATTCATCACTGTTGGGATCTGCATTTTTGACTGATTTATCCATCTGTTCTAGCTCCTGTTCAAGCTGAGAGCTGATCTTAAGCGTGGGCGTAGCCGTGGCTCCTGGGCCTTGGTCAGGCTGGATTACTAGAGCTGGTCTAAAGACGGCAAAAAGGACGACAGTAATTATCAAGCCAGTCATGATCAAGCCAAAAATGGTCAAGAGTTGGCGCTGTTTTTTTTGTTTTTGTTGCAAGACATAGAGCTCGTTTTCTTCATCAGGTAAGAGTGGTACACCCACTTCTGAAAAAAATGGCTCTGACTGGGAAAACTCTGTTTGGCTAAAATTTTGATCCTGGTTTGACATATCTACTCCGTCATTAACTCTCTAATGTAGGTTCTAACTCTATTTAATTGACCATACTCGCTTTGGAGTTTTTGGCGCACTTGGTTGGGAAGCCCTTCACTGCCTTCCGGTGAAACCTGATCAATGCTTGACTGTACTTTATCTAAATGTTCTCGAACCGAATCAAGAAGACCCTGTACCTCAGCAAATCCTCTTTTTTTCTCTGCCTGTCTTAAGGCGTTTTTCTCAAACTCTCCGATCATGCCCGACTTGAGAGTGACATACTCTGCCAACTGGAGCTGAGCAAGTCTTGAACGAGAGTATAGAATCTCAGCTATGACTTTGCCTGCAGCTCGTTTTATAAAAGGTGCCTGGATAGCAAATAACTCCTCTGCAGACTCCTGCTCTTTTCTATCCTGAACTAGACCAATCTGTGACTCCAAAAACTTAACTTTATCAAGCAAAGTCGTAAGCATTTGATGCTCCTGCTCTCGCACTTTTTCATCAAGGCCATAGCTCACCATAACTTCAGAGTCTAGGATCATAAGATAGGTGATCAGGACTTGATTTCGTGCCAGTGAAACTGCCTTCCATGCAGTGATCACCTTTTCAAGTGACGCCAAGGTCTGCAGTTGATGGTACTCTTGCTTGGCAAGCCGAAATGCTCTCTCCTCGATTCTGTAGCTCTCAAGTTGTGCCCGATATTGAGTGTTCAGCTGAGAGCGAGATGACAACTGTATTTGTTCTGGGAGTGGCGAGACTAGTTCTTGAGCAGCTACGAGGGAAGGCGTCGAAAGAAAAAATGCCGTCAAGAAAACTGCCGAGACCGACATAAAAATAACTGGCTTAAGTGAAATCTGGGCAAGAGTGAACTTCATAGTTACTTCTGTTTTTTCAACTCTTTTTCACGAGCAAACTGAGTAGCCTCGAAGAGCGACTCAAAGGTGCCAGTGTCAAACCAACGACCGTTAACTTTAGCTAAATCTAGAGTACCTTCCTTGATGTAGGTGTTGTTAAGGTCAGTGATTTCAAGCTCCCCTCTCAGCGATGGTTGTTGAGTCATTGCTTTGGCTACAACCGTGTTGTCATAGATATAAAGTCCTGTAACTGCAAAGTCAGACTTAGGCTGCTTAGGCTTTTCTTCTATTGAAATTACTTTTTGGTTTTCATCAAACTCCACGACTCCAAATCTCTCTGGATCACTCACTTTTTTAGCGAACACTCTGGCTCCTGTTTTGAAGCTCTGGACTGCCTCACTAAAGTCATCTTCAAAAAGATTATCTCCGAGAACCATAGCCACATTGCTTGAGCCAATAAAGTTCTTGCCCACCAAAAAAGCTTGTGCTAAGCCCTCTGGTTTATCTTGAATTTCATAAGTAAAACGACAACCAAAATCTTTGCCACTACCTAAGAGATTCAAAAAATCCCCAGCGCGATCAGGAGCAATAATAATCAAAATATCACGTATCCCGGCTGTGAGGAGCGTCTCGAGTGGGTAGTAGATCATGGGCTTGTTGTAGACAGCTAACAGCTGCTTACTTGTGACTTTGGTCAATGGTCTCAATCTAGTCCCAGCTCCACCTGCCAATATAATGCCCTTCATAAGCGCCTTTCTTCTTTATATCTCGAGTTTATCACACCGTAATAAGTAATAGCATCACGACACCAAGCAAACTAACTCCTAGATACTCCTTAATCACAGAAGGTGTCACGGTCTGGGTTTTGGTGTGGGTTACCACACCCCAAGTTGCGTAGAAAATACCGATCATCATCACCACAAGGCGCTGGTAAACCCTGTTGGGCCAGCTCCAAAAAAATAAGTACGTGAGAGCGCTTAATCCTAGTAGCAAAATAAGATAAGCCCAGCGGTGTTTCCAGATTTCTTTTTTCATTTTTTTTAAGTAATAATTTGTAGTTTAATAATTTTAAGTAGTTAGACTTAATTCACTATCCCAGATCTAAAGATAATCATAATCAAGAGTGCGCAGCTAAAAAATATAATGTGAGCCATGTTCTTGCCCACCAAGCGCAACTTGGTCTCGTGTCCAAGTAAAAACGCGTCATAAATCAAAACCCCTAACAACAAACACAGGAGTCCCATAAAAGCTGCCTTCATAATCGAGAGTGGGGAAAAAGTTTTGAACACCACATCCTCAAGAGTCGCAATCTGAGTGCCCCCTAGCGTCGCAATCGGCCAGCTCTCACTTGCCAGAACCTTTGAGTCAACTGAAAGCTCAGACTCAGACAGCTGCAGCGTAATTCTTCGATCTGTGGCAGCAGTACCTTGGAGCGTGGGTTTGACTGAGGCAGGTCGAGCAAAGAGCTGAACTACCAGAGTGGTTTGAGATCCAAGGAGCGTGCCATTTACCACCGCTATGCCTGTCTGGGTGTATCTCGGGCTCAAGATATTATCAGCGTGGGTGGGAGAGGCCAACCAAGCAGCTTGCATCTGGTCGCTGTCTGCAAAATCACGGGCTAAGTTCTCACCTGCCACACTGTACTTATAGCCGGCCTGATCAAAAAAAGCCCACGGTTGAGTTCCATCAGGAGCTGTGTGAGCCCAAAACTGGTGGTCGAGCATGTACGAGGCTTTAGCTAAGGCTGCTTGAGAGAGACTTTGATCATTTTCGAGTGGAGAAAGGCCTTTTTTCGCTCTTGAAGTATTGGTAAGCTCGATCACTTGATCAGCTGTAATGTTAGAAGAGTAACCCAAAATACTCTGCACTCCAGGCGAGAGGCGAGTAATCGCAAAGGCAGCATAGAAAAAGCCTATCAGGAGAATGTAGACGAAGTAGGCATGAGGATGAAGAACTTTTGGTCTGTGTTGGTTGGCGTGGTGAGGGTGAAAGAGGCGGGTTAGGGCTTGGGTGATGGACTGCACTAGACCATGATACACAATTTTTGGCAGTGAAAACAAGACGGGGGTAGGCGAGGATTGAGCAGGGGTTGGGTGGGGGTTGGGCGGGGGTTGGGTGGGGGTTGGGCTGAGATAGAAATACATCAAACTGACTCTTGATCTA
>CAYUQY010000015.1:0-27730 GCA_964447075.1 uncultured Pseudomonadales bacterium
AACTGCTAACTGCTAACTGCTAACTGCTAACTGCTAACTGCTAACTGCTAACTGCTAACTGCTAACTGCAGCATAACTGAACACTGAACAAATTCAAGAGCAACCATATTAAACATCCCAACCGACAATTATGCAATACTTTGATTTCATTAGTAGCTGTCTGCTAACTAAAGATCTATTTTATTTTTACAAAAGATAATGATAGAGTTTACCCGATTCCTTTCATACCCTTGGGCTTTTGCAAAGGTGTGTAAGAATCTTTGTAAAAAAGGCATTGTTATTCGTGGGATTTCCCAGCGGTAATAATGCTTTTTTTTCACCTCCACGAGTATAACTCTTGCCCTTATCTCAGTCAACCTATAGTTAAGCTTAAAGCAACTTTGAAGATATCCTAGAATATAAATTCTTATACATTTCCAGATATAAATGTTTTTATATTGACATTTATTTTTTGAGAAAAACGGAGTGTGAATAACTACTTTAAACTATCTAAGCTCCATACACTAAGTCCTCACCCCAGCTTAAACTCCCTCAGCAAGCTCTGCAGATTACTATGCGTCTTGTGCGAGATAATATGCTGATAGCCCAACCTTTTTGCTTCTTTCACTCTAGACTCTAAGAAGCTTACTGGACGTATCTCGCCTAACAATCCTACTTCCCCAATGCAGACGACCCCCTTGGGAAGGGTTTTCTCACGATAGGAGGTGACCATGGCCAAAGCCAATGAGAGATCTACAGCTGGCTCTCGAATGGTAAAACCTCCTGCCACATTGACGAAGACGTCAACTACTCCAAGCGGAACTTTACAGTGTTTTTCTAAGACTGCGCACAAAACTTGAATTCGTGAGAGCTCCACTCCTCTACCCACACGCCGAGGTATAGAGATGTGAGAGCTTACGACCAGTGCCTGCACCTCCACTAAAAATGGGCGCGTCCCCTCCAAAACACAAGTCACAGCAGAGCCAGAAGTTGGTATCTCGTGCTCCAAAAATAACTCATTAGGATTGGTTACCTGTTCCAACCCAGCTTGTGTCATGCGAAAGACCCCCACCTCGTCAGTGGCGCCAAATCGGTTCTTTATCGTCCGTAAGAGTCTTAGCTCACCTGTTCGCTCCCCAGTCAGTTCTAGGACCGTATCCACTATATGCTCGATGATTTTCGGTCCGGCTATGGTGCCCTCTTTTGTTACATGTCCTATCAGAAAGAGAGGTATATGATGCAGTTTAACAGTCTGTGCCAAGCGCTCTGTGCACTCTCTCATTTGGCCAAAAGAACCTGCTCCGCCCGTCAAGTCTTGGGTCGAAATTGTCTGGATACTGTCGACTACTAGCAAGCTAGGCTTGAGCTGCAGAGTTAGAGCGATGATCTGGTCAACGTCCGTAGTCGTCACAAACTGTATCGAGGAAGCCGACTCAACGCTGAAGGCCTGTGGACGATCTTTGATCAGTCTGCGGATTCGCATACTTATCTGACTAGGACTTTCTTCACCACAAACATATAGAACTATAGTCTTTGAGCTAGTCACTTGACCACTCATATCAGCTTCGTCACTCTTACTCACTTGATTGAGAGTTGTCTTTGACTTTCCAAATGTTTTCTGACTCTCGCGCCCAATTTTATGATTTACTTTCATTGAGTTCTGTGTAGTTTGAGACATTTTGTTAGTCTCACTCTCCGCAATTGCGAGACAGACTTGCGTCATAAGTGTTGACTTACCAATTCCAGGCTCCCCTCCTACTAACATAACTGCTCCTGGTACTATGCCCTGAGCTCCATCCATACCTCCCAAGACTCTATCAATTTCCTCGTAACTGGTAGAAATGCGATCTTCGTGCATCGCCGTAGCCACCACTTGCGAAAACGGAACTACAAGCCCTAGATTAGCAGAATGTGATTTGCTCACAACTCCAAGTGTCTGAACAGCTGACTGAGTTTCTACCAAAGAGTTCCAGGCAGAACAACCACTGCACTGCCCTACCCACTTGGGAGAACTCCAGCCACAGTGCTGGCAGACAAATACTGAGGAATTTTTGGACATAAATATCAAATTCTCAAGTGCTTTTTAAATTTATGACTTCTATCACGTGTTATACTCCATTAAGTTCTAATAATTAAGTCAGAGAACTTCAAACTCACTATGGCTAGAGCATTAAATACACTTGAGACACATGCCCGCATAGGTGAAATAAGGCAACAAACAACCTTTACAATTAATGATATTATTGATCTTATAAGGTTAAAGTATTCTTTATCTGGTTTTGCTCCTGAGGATGAAACGATTTATCAAATAGCTTTAACAGTTTTTAGAGCTTTGCCAAAAGCTTGAGATTAAGAAGGCGCTAAGTAACAATTCTAAAGTTTTCCCTACTGAATAATCCTCACCCCACCCAAGTCTTCAAAGTCAAAAGGATGAGACTCGTGAATGGAGCCAACGAAGATGCTATTAAATGAAAGCCGAAAGCGAGAAGCATACTTGCGCACCACTTCCGGTCCAAATGGTAACTCTTCCTCAATCGCCAACTCCAAGTTAAATTGAGGGAAGATTTTTGCCTCTTTAAAGAACTTCAGGTACTCATTGAACTTATTGAGTATCTTTTGTCTATCCTCACTTTGGACGCCCTGACGACAGTGCACTACGACTATGTTCAGACTAGTTTCATTACGACGAATGTACTCTAGGGAAGCAAATAATTTTTCTGGCATGTGGGCAAAGACTATTATCTTTGGCCTAGTAACATGCTCTAGCAGAGGTAGAGCTCTCTTATAAATAAATGGTATCCTCTTACTAAGAGTTACCAGCCACACTAGTACATAGTCACGATAAATCATAACTAGCACCATTGCTAGGGCAGGCAGAAAGTATACAGAAAAGAAGAAAATGTTCTTTGAATCAATCAAAATGTTACCAATTATTCCTAAAATAGTGCAGCTGGCTGCAGCGAGCACTACAGCCAAAGGAGCTCTATAAGTTCGCTTCAGGTCGGGACGACTCAGTCGTAGAATTATATTTCCCACAGCGAACATGGTCATCACGCCCAAAAAGCTAATAGTGTACACTCCTGCCAATGAAAGCAAATTCCCCTGGGTCATCAAAAGGATAGACAAGCAAAGTAAGGTAAAAGCTATAATAATTCTGTTGAGCTGAACATTGCGGTGAGAAAGCCTAGGCACCAAAACTGATGAGGGCAGACAGTGATCAAGGGCCATACGATAGATTAATCCAGAGGCTCCCACAAAACTGGTCAAAACTGCCCCAGACAAAACCAAGAAGGCATCAAGAACCATCATATACTGAAAAGCCTGACCACCAAGTATTTTAGCTACATCTGACAAAATAAAATCCTTCGCTGCTACGATTTCGTGGATGGGCAAACTATGTAGAACCACAAATGCAATAAGTGGGTTAAAAATTAGAACCCCTAGAAGCATCATTTTTAGGGTTTTTCTAAAGACTCCCTTCTCTTGCTCCTCTACAAAATTTGCTGACGATTCAAAGCCTGACACCCCGAGTAGCGAAGCCGCAAAAGCCAAAAAAAGCATTTTGATCATCCCCTCAGCCATTACTCCACCTTCAGAAGCCTGAGTAAACTTAGAAGTGGTTGCTACCATGTTCTCAGGAATGTGTCCCCAACCATGATTGATCACAGCAAAAATTCCAAAGATCACAAAGAGACTTAGGGTAACTATGTGGAAGCTGAAGATTCCCATCGCCACCTTAGCAGAGTCCTTGACACCAGTTATCACTAGCACTGCAAAAGCGACAATGACCGCGGCTGTCACAAACAAAACAGGAATGGAGAAAAGTGTCGTCAGGTACTCAGCCGCAGTTTTGGCACTAATCACCGATGTAGCCACGTATGACAAAATAGTCATCACGCCAGCCACGCTTGCGACCGGCTTACTAGTTGCATTCAGTAAACAGTTGTAAGCACCACCATTAAGAGGTAATGCCTCCACAACCTCTATATATACTGACTTATACAGCCACAAAACACCCACAACAGCCAAGAAAACCAGAGGTGCGTACACACCAGCAAAAAGAATAGCTATACCGGAGACGTAGAGAGCTGAGCTGAGAATATCGTTGCCTGCAATTGCAGTGGAGGCAAAAGTTCCGAGTTTCTTGTGAAGCTGGGCAGCAACTGACATGAGACTATTGTAGAGGAAAAGACCTCTGATTAACAAGCAGGTGAGAGCATAACTGGATTTGTTTAACAAACTCCATACTTATACATGTCACCATAAATCTTAAGACCAGACTACAAATTATGAGAGTCTTATCTAACTCAAGTAGGCCAATTTAAACAAATGAAACTTAGTTCCAATCCTATCCTAACCCAATCTCCTTAAGCATCTCACGATTCTTTTCCTTCACCTTGTCATCCAGCTCGCCACCTTCTTCGATCACAACCGGCAGCTCTTTCTTGCGCAAGGCTCTATAGAAAGCTATTTGAGTACTCAAAATATCTTTAACCACATCTGGCTTAGCTCCAGAGATCCAGTCTGCACTCACTACAAAATTGCCTAAATTGAATGTCTGTTCTCCTCCACCTATCGTCAAACAGATCTGTTTGGCGATGTGAATTCCATGTGGGCGAACCATGTGAGCCTTGATCTCATTGCCAAAATCTACAGGATCAACAAACTCAATATTACCCAGGTACTTCAACTTTTGACGATCGGCTAGAGCCGCAACTTGTTGCTGCATACTAGCATCAGCACTCTCATAATTTGGTAAATCTAACTGCTGTTTGATCCAGTCATTCTCTTGATTGGCAAAAAGAGTCACGGAAGGAAAAGAATTTTTGAGAGCTTTAAAAAAGGCCTCTTCATGGGACAACTTCACACCAGCGCCCACCACGCCAAGACGCACTGCACCGCTAACTCGTACACCCTCATCACCGCAGGCTAAACAATACTTAATATCTTGCAAGTTACTCCTTTTTTTTTAAAATCAACAAAAATAGCGATCACCTGCAACTGAATAAATTAATTAGAACCTTAGCCCTTGGCATCTTCACTACTGACTGCCATGTTCTTGATGGCTCCCAAGTATGAACGCATCTCCATCTCGACTTTTTCCCAATCACCACCAGCTTCTCGTATCGAGTTAAAAAGCAAATCGATATCTATCAAGAGTTGATCATCAGTCACAATCATGCGTTGTTTGGCCATATATTTCCTTTTTTTGTACTAGACTAACTCAGAATCAAAACAACCGATTAGCAGTAATCTTGCAGCTTCCTATACTCAAGACTGTATTGCTAATCTGGAACCAGAGGACTCGCATCCTAGCTGCTTACTTGTAGCCGATAGGCACTTCTGTTAGTACAATACTCAAGCTCATGCGACGCAGTGATGGCTCAACACTCTCGACAGTCACAGTCACATCATCTCCCACACCATAGAACTGATCTGGACTGAGCTTACTTGAGTGAATTAAACCATCGACACCAGGCTCAACTCTCACGAAAACACCAAATGGAGCCACACGGCTAACTTTACCCGTAATAGTTGTCCCCACTGGATAGGAATCAGCTACTGCTGTCCAAGGATCATTACCCAGTTGCTTGATCGAGAGATTCAGCTTGCCAGATTCTCGCTCTACACCTAGAACTTTGACCTTTATTTTGTCGGACACCTTGTAGAAATCTCGAGGATCGTTGACCTTCTCCCAGCTAATCTCTGAGATGTGGACCAAACCTTCAACTGTAGCTTCCTCGCCTTTCTTCTTACCGGGCACACTCACCGAGACAAAAAGTCCAAAGTGCATTACTCCAGACACAATGCCCTCATAAATCTCGCCTACTTTGATGTTATCTAGTGCAGCTGCTTTGGCTAAAAGCTCACCTGCCTCTGAGACGTGTTTTTCGGAAAAAATAAGTCTGTTTTTCTCACGATCTACCTCGATGACTTTAACCTCTACCTTTTTACCTTTGAGACTGGCGAAGTTGGTACCCACAGAGTGACCGAACTGACTAGAAGGAATGAAGCCACGAATACCATCCACGGCCACGATCAAACCGCCTCGATTGATCTCGAGACCTTTGACACTTACAGTCGCTTTGGTAGTAAATGCTTCTTCAAACTCTTGCCACTTGGTGTCAAGAGCAGCCTTTTTAAGTGAGAGAAGCACCTGACCTCTGTCATTCTCACTTGAAACAACAAAAGCCTCCACAGAGTCACCAACCTTAAGTTGTTCGATGAAATCTGAAGCTGCGGCGTACTCTTTGTCTGAAATAACGCCTTCTGTCTTACCCCCAATATCTACTACTACTGATTTACGAGAAAGCTCACGAACAATACCTTTGACAGTTGCACCCTTCTGGGGCAAGTTAAATTGATAGTTAGCTTGCTTGAGAAGCTCTTCCATAGTCTTAGCTGTGGATGGGGCTTTTTTTATTTTAGGAACAGAGACTGCCTCGGCTTGAGGTGCTGAAGCGGTAGGTTGTGCAGCAGGTTGAGCTGTTGGTTGAGCCGGAGCTGTTGGCTGTGCAGCAGATTTAGTAGACTCAATAACTTGATCAGACTGAGCGACTTGATCTGGTTGGACTGGTGTTGAGACCTTTTTAGCGGCTGACTTGACCTTGGTGGCTGGCTCAGCCTTGTTTACCTTGACTACCTTAGTGGTAGAAGTTGATTTTGTGACCGATTTTTCAGCGGACTCTGATTTTTTTGTGGACTTGGACGCCATAGCGAGTAAGTTCTCCTTCTCTCTGGTGAGAGCTGTATTTTACCATAGAACTTGAGGAAAGTCGCCAGTTGTACCAGGTAGAAGAACTCACTAAAATAAATAGTAGCGAAAACAGAGGCGTAACTCGTGATGAGCTACTGCCCAGATTCAGATGAGCCCATTTAGTAAGGTGCTAATAAAGATCGCACTATGAAATCAAGCTACTCAAGAGGCAACCTCTCGATCTCAGAGATTACTATCATCACTGCTGTACTGATCATCGTGAGTCTGGCCTCATACTTCATCGGTCAGAAAAGTACACCAGATCCAATTGCCGAGGAGCCATCTCCATACCCAGTCGATGTTGCTAGAACATTCCCTACCACCTCTCCCCAGATGATAGGTGAAGTGCCTACTCCACCAGTGAAAAAAGTAGACCCCAAGGAAATAGTTGAAAGGGTCAAAAAAGAATCTGTTGTTTGCACTGCCGATGTAAAACTTTGCCCTAACGGATCGTATGTAAGTCGAACAGGAGAAAGCTGTGAATTTGCGCAATGTCCGGGAGTGAGCGAGTTGCCAGCGGAAGTGGCGTTTGGGGAATTAACTATCTTGACGATTGGTGAACAGATAAAGTTTAGCGATGGTTTGACAATAACTCTTGTGAAAATAGAAGATTCGCGTTGCCCACAGGGAGTAACTTGTATATGGGAAGGTGAACTATCGCCTTGGTTGCGTATTACAGGAGGCAATGTTGGCAAGTCGTTCAAGGAGATTATCCTTGGCACTGTGAGTGTAGCAAGCGTCTCTGAAAACGATTATACGTTTACATTACGGAAACAGGATGCAACCGCAAAAACAGCAACTATTATGGTTATGAAGGAAAATTTTAGCAATACCCCAAGGTAATGTCACCAATTTTGAAGAATGAGCGAGGGCTGGTTGTCATGTACCCAATCTCCTAGGCATCTTATCTGGGATGAACTTCAGCTATAACTCTCCACACTCAATTGCCTCATTCCTGTTATTAAAAAGTATTGTAATACTAATACGTTTATACTACAATTACACTACTTATGACCAAACTCCAGCTCACGCTCACCGACCAGGAAACAGCCCTTCTCCAAGGCTACGGCCTACAGTTTGGCTACAGCCTACCAAAAATAGCTAGATTCTTTCTAAGTAAAGCTACAGAAAAAATACTTGAACAAGGTATCACTCCTGTCTATGAGATGAGTGCTGAAACTGAGAAAAATGGTCTAGACGCACTCAAGGATTTGAGGTCTGGCAAGACTACCAAAGTGGAAAATATCGACGATTACTTTAGCAAATTATGAGCTTTTATCTCACCAAATCGTTCGAAAAGAAAGCAGATAAACTCTGTCACAAAAATCCTTAACTCAAGATAGCATTCATTAAGCAGTTCGAAACTTTTGGGTCAAGTATTGTGCACCCTTCTCTGCGCCTACACAAATTACAGGGTACTCGCTCCGAAGTGTGGGTCGTAATGAAGCGATACTGTTCTCTGCGCCTACACAAATTACAGGGTACTCGCTCCACACAGTATGCTATTTGGATAAAAGATGACTTGAGGGTGCTTTGTATTAAAGAAAACGATGTCTACGTTTTTTTTGACCTGATTGCTCATGATCAGTATTAATTCTCAGTAAGCTCAGTATCTAACAACTTTTACTTTGAACCTCTTAAATATGAATTCTTTTACTTCTTTACGAGAAATCAATGGTATACACCTACCTCTTCCCCAAGTACTCCTTCAAAAGCTTACCCAAAATCTCTGGTACTAGCTCCAACTTCTCTTTAGGTTCGACCAAGGCCAGTCGCAGCTGTCTCTTGCCCCAGTGCTCGGCAGAGTTTTTATCCACATAAAAACCTTTCATGGGAGCTAGTAGTAATGTCCAGAGAGCTCCATCGACCTTCACCCCACCCTGCGCGGCAGCAAAGGAGGCAAACTTGCCAGCATCAAAGTTAGCATCTACCTTGCGAAAATCTACCACACTGTAAAGAGCCGCATCTGGTTTCGACACAATTAGAGGATATTCCAAACTTTTTAGACGACTTACCAGATCAGAAAGTAGTGGCTTGTAGTAAGCTCGCTGCTGCCCAAACCATGCCTGTAGTCGCCCTGATGGTTCGTGAGCTAGAGCCCCAAAAACATACTGCCCCACTGCATTGGCACAAAGTGTGGCCGTACTCTCGCTAACAGCCTTTTCATGAAAATCTAAATTATCTGTGATGATCGCTCCTATTCTCAAACCACAAGCATTCCAAACTTTGGAGGCTGACTCGATACTGATCCTATGACCCTTCACGCCAGGAACCTCACTAACTTCTTTACTCCAAATACTACTTGTCGGCTGACCAGTGTACTGCAGCTCTCGATAAGCCTCATCACTGACCATCCAAAGATCATACTTGACACATAATTTAGCTAAATCAAGTAGTTTTTGATTAGTCAGAAACTGACCTGTTGGGTTATCTGCTGGGATTACTAGCATGGCACTCGGGTGGTACTTTTCGATAGCGACCTCTATCTCTTTGAGATCAGGTAAGTGAAACTCACCATTCTCATCAAGAGTTCGCGAAATACTCACTACTTGGCGATGAGTGCGCTCTGCCATCGACTGATAGTTGGAGTAAGCTGGATCAAAGACCAAAATTGGTCGAGGTTGGGCAATGTCCTGAGTAGAGTCGGCTACGCCCATGACTACTAGCTCCATAGCCGAGCTTCCTCCATCTGTGCAGTGCACCTCCAGGCCTTCAGTGTCTAAGCTGCTAGCCTGCAAAACCTTGATCCACGCCTGACGCACCTCATCACTTCCCACAGAAGGTGTGTACTTCACTACCCCCTTGCTGAATGGCGAATTAGCCGCTGATAAGTTACTGAGACGCTCTTGAAGTGCCGGGTGCATCGGCAAGGTCACGTTACCAATCGCCATGTTGATGCACTCTACTCCATCAGTTCGCTTAAGAAATGAGTGTTGAGAAGATCTTATCGGAGATGGTGAGCGAATCTGAAAATGACGTGAGAGCTGCGGCATGAGCTCTATTATAGACCGACGGGTGTAAAAAGCACTCTCCAGACGCAAAAAAACGCTCTGTTCTGGCCTCGACCTATCTTCACTCACAGTTGCCCGTGAATTATTGTCGGCGCTGAGGCGTTTCAAGACTCTGTTCGGGATGGGAAGAGTTGGTTCCACCTCGCTCAGAAGACCAGAACACAGCGTTTTTAAATAAGTATTTCCTACTTAGATTTTTCTGCTAGTCGCCTTACGCAACCTAACGCAGCAGTAATGCTAAATAGAAAAATCACTTTAGGGATCTATTCCCTAAAAAGTGAAGAGAGATAATTTCTTCATTTCTTCCGAAATGAGCGCAGAATCTTGCGATTCTACTATCAGTTATGTTCGATCGACATCTAGTACAGTTAAGCTTAACCTGTTGCCAGGCATACACTGACTGCCTATATACCACGTGTTCTCCGTGGAGTCTAATGGAGATACCTCATCTTAGAGCTGGCTTCCCGCTTAGATGCTTTCAGCGGTTATCCAAATAGTAATGTGGCTACCCTGCGATGCGCTTGACAGCGACAACAGGAACACCAGGGATTACCTCACCCCGGTCCTCTCGTCATGATCTCTTCTGTTACCAGAAGCATAGACTATACCTTCACCGTAGCATGAGAGAGTTCTAACACTCAGTCATGATGTAGGTGCTTGCCGTATTATGGAGGACTACTACAGTCCACCATCGGTTCTCAAAATTTAAGTTTTGAGACTTCAGTCGTTACGGGGAGCAAATTATGCTTTTCCAACTCTGATTTCACAAATGCATAAGTATAAATTCTTCGTTTACTGCTGTAGTTATGAGCAGAAATTTCATCTGCAATGCTGCATACTTTTAAGAAATCATGAATCGTATAGTTTTTCTTTTTTAAAATAAAAAGAGCTTTAAGCATCAGTCTAATTTGTGGCTCTTTCAAGCACGCAAAGGGCTGTACTGCTTTAATAAATCTTTCTACTTGTGAAAAACCTTCTATTCTAATTTCACTAATATGATCATTGCGATGAGAAAAATACCCTGCACCTATTAATTTCCAGAGCTTTTCAACAATGTCTTTTTGCTTGGTATCTTGGTAGATGACTACTAGAGCTTTGATTCGAAATAAAAAAATCATTTCTTTTCTCGGCTTTAGCTGCAGCATAATGCTGCCGTCACCATCCAAGAGACCAGCTAGATAGGAACATTGCTGAGAAGTCATAATCGCTCTTCCCTCGGTATTGTCCTCTACAGCCATAGGACCATGGCTTCTGTTGTAAAGGATTTCACCGATTTGAGCAAGTGTTTCATTCTCGTCTTTCGATCGAGATGTAGCAAATTGTTTACTAGGGGCAAATCTCTTCAAGTATCTAACGCTAACGGCGGATAGAGGCCGACCTGTCTCACGACGGTCTGAACCCAGCTCGCGTACCGCTTTAATTGGCGAACAGACAAACCCTTGGAACCTTCTTCAGCTCCAGGATGCGATGAGCCGACATCGAGGTAGCAAACCGCGCCGACGCTAGGGACGCTTAGGCGCGATGACTCTGTTATCCCCAGAGTAGCTTTTATCCGTTAAGCCCGGCACCTTCCACAAAGTGCACGAGGATCACTATAACCTGCTTTCGCATCTGATTGGCTTGTATGCCTCACAGTTAAGCACCCATCTGCTATTGCGCTTCCAGCCTGATTTCCATCCAGGCTAAGGGTACCTTTGCGCGCTTGCGTTACTTTTTAGCAAGCAACCTCCCCAGTTAAACTGCCCACCAGACAGTGTCCCCTTCGTCGTGTGCAGACGAATTAGGTGATTTTTCTTAGATGAAACGAGTGGTATTACAAGGTTGGATCCACACTAAATGAAGATCCTCCCACCTATCCTAGACAATCCCAAATAAGAAAAAAGTGCCAAGTTGCAGTAAAGCTTCATGGGGTCTTTTTGTCCTGCCGTTAGAAGGCCGCATCTTCACAGCCATTTCAAATTCGCCGAGTAATAGTTTAAGACAGAGTGAGGCTTGTTGAGCCTTTCGTGCGCGTCACCAATTAAGTGACAAGGAATTTCGCTACCATAGAACAGTTATAGTTACTGCTGCCGTTCACCGGGGCTTCGGTCACCAGCACTTACCTTGCGGCAAGCACCAGCTTCGTTAACCTTCCGGCACTGGGCAGGTTTCAGCCCGTATATTTCCTCTTTCGAGTTTGCACGGACCTGTGTTTTTGGTAAACAGTCAGCCTCACCTCTTTTGCTGTGCCCCTACACCAAATAAATGACGTAGGGAAGGGCATCTCCCGAAGTTACGCCCAGCTGCTTTGCCGAGTTCCTTAAACTACCTTCTCTCGCCCTCCTGGGTCTACTCGACCTGTCCACCTGTGTCGGTTATCGGTACGATTTGATCCTTTTCTCCTTGCGAAGCTTTTCTTGGATAGTAGAAGGTCATGTGTTGTTCTCTTTCTTGCGAAAGAAAACTCCCTATCAGAGTTCTGATAAACGCGGTGACGGATTTGCCTATCACCACTGCATTACTCTTTGGAGGTAAAATTCACTTTTACCCACACTCTTCCACCACCGTCACTCCCCAAGTCAAACGAAAAAGACCAAGGACTGGAATATCAACCAGTAATCCATCGGCTACCCCTGCTTCTGCAGGGCTGACCTTAGGGTCGCCTAACCCGCACACGACGAACGTGGGTGCGGAAACCTTGGACGTTCGGAGTGAGTGATTCTCACACTCAAATACGCTACTTATGCCGGCATTCGCACTTCTGACCTCTCCAATGCGGTTTACACCACACCTTCACAGATGTCAGAACGCTCCCTTACCACTCCTTATCCCGCCTAAGCGGGGCAAAAAATTCTAGATTTCGGTGCTATGTTTGAGCCTCCTTACATTATTGGCGCATGTACTCTAGCGGCTAGTGAGCTGTTACGCTTTCTTTAAAGGATGGCTGCTTCTGAGCCGACCTCCTAGGTGTCTGAGAATACACACTTCCTTTCCCACTAAACAATAGCTTAGAGACCTTAATCGTAGATCTGGGATGTTTCCCTTTTGCCTCTGGAGCTTAGCCCCCAGATACTGAGTGCCGAGTACGAAGTCAGGGTATTCGAAGTTTGACTAGACTAGTATGCTTACGCACACCAGCCCGATCAGTGCTCTACCCCCCCAACCCTAAAACTCGACCCTATACCTAAATATATTTCAGGGAGAACCAGCTATCTCCGGGTTCGATTGGCATATAACCCCTTACCACAGTTCATCCGAGAGTCTTGCAGCACTCAACGGTACGGACCTCTCCTCGATGTTACTCGAAGTTCATCCTGACCATGGTAAGCTCACCCGGTTTCGGGTCTAAAGCAAGGTACTAATCGCATTATTCATGCTCGCTTTCACTACGCATACACTGATGATCAGCTTATGCTTGCACCATTGCCTTAACTCGCCGGCTCATTCTTCAATAGGCACGACATCACCCTCGCCTTGCGGCTCAGGCTCTGTCTGATTGTTAGCAGATAGTTTCAGGTACTATTTCACTGGGTGTTCCACCCGTCTTTTCACCTTTCCCTCGCGGTACTCGTTCACTATCGATCTTGTTTGGTATTTAGCCTTGGAGTGTGGTCACCCCGGATTCAGAAGGGAGTTTGCCGTCTCCCAGCTTACTTAGGTATCTTTTAGAGGAAAGTTTGTGTTCGCGTACACGACTATCACGTACTTTGGTCAACCATTCCAGATTGTTCTGCTCACGCACTTTCTCCCATGTCAAAGACCCTGCAACCCCTGCCCGAAGGCAGGTTTGGGCTGTTCCCTGTTCGCTCGTCGCTTACTAAGGGAATCTCATTCGATTTCTTTTCCACCGGGTACCTTTAGATATTTCAGTTCCCCGGGTTGTCTTCCTACACCAATAAAGGTGTGGACCCGTGCATTTCTGCACAGAGGTTTCCCTATTCGGACACCGTTGGATCATAGCTTCGTGGCAGCTCCCCAACGACTATCGCGGCCTGGTGCGTCCTTCTTCGTCCAAACAAGTCTAGGCATCCACTATCTGCATTAGTTTACATAATTAATAGAATCACTCATTTCGGCGTGAAATGTCATAAAAATCAACCCTCCCTTTGTATCAGGACGATACAAAGATTGGCGTTCATATGAATCTCTCTTCACTTTTTAAAGAACAGTCTATTCTCTTGCTTTTTGAAGGCAGGAGAAAGGCTAAAGTCTCTGAAAATCATCGAAGTTTCGTGAAACTTCAAAGACTTTCTTGACTTGTGACCTGAGTTCTCTTGATACCAGCTCTAGTCTAGACAAAATTTTGGAATTAGCTTAAATTCCCCAACGTACTTCTCTCGACTGTCGGCTTTCATCTTGATCTTGGTGGACCCTAAGGGACTTGAACCCTTGACCTCTTCATTGCAAATGAAGCGCTCTAGCCAACTGAGCTAAGGGCCCTCTAGGTTTCACCAAACTTATCAGTACTAACAAAAAAGAAAGGACGGAGGGATCACTTTAGGCTTTTGTAAAAGCAAAGGATGTCGCGTTAAATAGAGGGTGATTATATACTCGACTTAGGATATTGCGCAAGCGTGTATTTTAGTCACTTGATATCTCTATCATTTTACATCTCATCTTACTTAATACCAAGCTCCGCCCCCCAATTTTTATCAGAAGTAGGGATCTCAAACCTCAAGATAGACTTGATACCTGTAAAGTCAGAGACCAGCTTCACTCCCATAAAGGCGCACAAGGCTAAGACCATGCCTATAATCGCATAGGTAATAGATTTCTTGCCATCATCGATACCTTTGGC
Source organism: uncultured Pseudomonadales bacterium (assembly GCA_964447075.1). Taxonomy (GTDB): domain Bacteria; phylum Patescibacteriota; class Microgenomatia; order UBA1400; family PJMF01; genus CAYUQY01. The sequence continues at coordinate 14,525 of CAYUQY010000015.1, forward strand.
GTTACCTCCAGAGAGCATGTAGCGGAAAGAGCCGATGATCATCATGATAAAACCAGAAAAACCGATGCCTGTGATAGAGATGGAAAGTAAGTTGCCTACCAAGCACTGAAAACCCTGGATTGTAGCCACATCTCCATAAGCCACACAGACGCTACCAGGCTCATCCCAGGCTTGGGTTTGGGCGTGGGCGACTTGAGTGGACGAAGATAAAACAGCCAAAAAGAGACAGAAGCCACAGATTAAGTGAAAAAATTTGTTGAGCATGCAACTTTATTATATCAACATCCTTGCAGAAATCATTTCTGATCTGAGTCAGCCCCGCAACTCACCTTCGAGAAACCAAAAAGCCCTGTGTTTTTGAACACAGGGCTGAAAGTACAAACTTAAGTAACTTAGAGACTCAACAACTAGTCGTTTATTCCTTGAGCACTGTTGAGGACTTCATCTAGACTTCCAAAGCCTAAGAAGCCGATGACCAGGGTCAAGATAGCGTATGAAGCTGCCAAGATGATCAAGCCAACCACTGCGCCAGTGATCTTGTTGCGTGCGCCTTCAGTCTTACTCTTCTCACCGCCTGAAGTAATCCACTCGATGCCACCCCAGATAAGATACGAGAAAACCAAGAGAGCAGCTATGACCATCACTACACGAAGGATAAAGTTAATCAACTTGCCCAAGTCCAAGGCGTAACCCTTAGGTACGATTACATTTACGGCCAAAACTGGAGGAACTACAGCCAGAAATGCCAGAGATGCTGATGTTGTAGCTATAGACAACTTGGTGAGCAGATTTTTCATAAGACAAGCCTTTCAAAAAAGTACTCTTATTGTAATCCCTGGCATAAATGCCTGTCAAGCAGCTGGGGTATTCTGTCTGATCAGGGCCTATCGGTCAGTCCCACGTGAGAACGTCACCACTGACTCAAGTAGAACTGTTCCCTTTTTTTGGTAAAAAACTGTCCCCTCTTGAGTGCCAGACTGACGGTTTTGGAAAATCACAGAACTAGAGAGCACTGCTCCCCCCATTATTCTTGATCCCCTTGCCGTACTCGACTACGCACTGGCAGTAGTTATAGTTTACTCTTGCGCCACCATCTGGAGGATCCCAGTAACAACCAGACACATCCTCAGCCGCCTCACCACACTCATCCCCCTGAAGTGCCGCCGCTCCTGCCATGCCGTAGTACCACGAGCCACCGACTCTGTACTTCAGCTCCGTCCCCCCTATCCCCTGTCCGATCATGTAGCTCTCAGCTGCTTTAAGTCTGCGCGCGACCTCGTCTAGGGCTGAGTCGTACTGGCACATCTTGTCGGCAGTCAGACCGTGCGAGGCAGGATCGTCTACAGTAGCAGGATTAAGTCCACAGGGGTTGTTCTCTGGTACACAGACTTTGTCTAATGTCTGGAAAATGCCAACTGCACCGCAGGTATTGGTAAAAAGCGAACATTTAACTGCTGCATCACCCTGCTTGACCCTACTGCAGTCACTCGATCCACCTTTTCCAATTGAACAAGCCATGTCAGTTAAAAATCTACTTCCCTCAATCCTCAGAACTCCCCAGACCAGAGCTGCGTCAACTCCATATTTATCAGCTGCTGACTGAGTAGCTTGAGCTAAGTTGCGATACTTATCTTTCATAGTACCGCCTTCAGGTAGACGTATCATCACATTGTCATACTTAGTACAAGAGATTGGATCGTTGTCCCCAGATTGGTTGGGCATGGACTTGGCAGTACTCCAGTTGCCTAGGAGGAAGTTTTCGGTGGAGTAGCTTTTGTTTGGATCAGTGCCTGGGTTGGCTACTGACTTAAAGGCCACTGGTTTAATTACGTTATTGGCAGTATCTGACAGCCATGACAAACCAATACCCACACTCTCTGCCGCAGGAATGCCTTTGTTATCCACTTTTGAACTCAGCTCACTTGTTATTTTCTGTGGCTTACCATCTACCCCACGTATGGTTCCTTCTTTGACATGCGTAGGCAAGCTATTCTTTTCACCTGGATTGAAGAAAAGTGCTGAGCCACCTTGGTACTTGGTCTCCTGTATCTGCCTATCACCCCGACTCATCATAGCAGCACTCATTGCTTCGATGACTAATCCCGACACACCGAAGTTACCTAAGTTGTTACCTCCGTATGGAGCTACCAAAATCACCTGAGTATGCGGAGCTCCCGAGTCGTCAATTTTGTCTTTACCATCAAATGAAAATTCCAAGTCAGTTATGGCTTTGTTCTTGATAGGATCACCACCATAGTTAACTGCCTTGAGCGAAGAGCCTATCTGTTTAGCATCTGAAACCACATCAGGCTTTCCATATCTACCCAGGTGATAAATGGTCGGCTCGGTACACTTATCCCCCATCACAGACCTCGTCATGGCCATAATGGCATGTGCCGTCGGATCTAGACTACAGTCGAAGTAAAGACCATCATCACCCATGCGACACTTAGGATTGGATCCAAAAGGTCCGCCGGGTAGGTTGACCAGTGCATCATCTGCTTTTTGACGAAAAACAGCTTTAGAAGACTCTTCTTTATCCCTCATCCAGCCGTACTGCTGATAAGAAATCTGAGTCTGTGCTTGTAGCTTCTCGGTACTGTTGTACGCCACCGGAAAACCATCACCTATATTGGTTAGTGTAGTAGGCACACACATCTCGACATAATCTACTTGAGTTTTAGGCTGCGCTCCAAAAACTTTAATAAACCTATCAAACCAAGTGTTGTGCCCTCCCTCATCCGTCACCAAGATCACAAAGACTGGCACGCACATGTCTATATTTGGCTCCACACGTAGGACCGCGTCGCGATACTCCTTATACTGAGGGGCCTTGGCTTCATAGTTGCCTACTGGGAATAGTCTGTCGCAAATAGGATCACCCACTTCTGTTTCGAGCTTGTGTATGAGAGAACGATCGTAGTAGCTAGTACCGGGAATCTGCTGATTGATAGCACAGTTCATGCCAGGGGCAGACAAAACATCATCGTTCTCACAGAGTTTGACGACATTGCGCATCTTGCCCACTGCTTGGAAGCAACGCGTGCGAGCATCACTCAAACGATCAAAGGCCTTAGTCTTGAGTGACTCGTAGCCATAGGCAGCTGAGTTGCTTAAATCACCCGCGACAGTAGTGTTAACATACGATGTGACGTCTTTGAATCTGTCTTGGGCATTGGTTGAGACATCAGTTTTGGCCAGAGGAGGATTACCGTCGTAGATTAGTCCCAACTTGGACAGGTCAGACGGCTCGACAGTAAGAGTACCCTTAGCCTGCCAAGTATCGTCACAGACTCCAAATAAGCTACAGTTCTGAATTTTATCTAGAGACAGAGAATATATTTTATCTGTCAAACAACTCGACTGATAACCGTAGTTGATCAAGCGATTGAGGATATCTTTGGCACTCTTCTTACGATCTAGACTTAGCTTGGCTGAGTAAGATGTGCTGATGATCTCTGGAGGAGGAACTGCTGGAGTTGTAGAGTTAGTGGAAGCAGGCTGTGTCGCAGGTGTAGGAATGAGTGCGTTTGCTGGATCGTCAACCAAGTCGCCCAGAGGCGTAGTGGCAGCTCTAAGTGAGACTGGCTTGAGGAGTTGCGCCATCATCGACACAACTAATAATATAAATATAGCAGTGGCGTGGAGACGAAGTTTAGTGGCAGTCATCGACAGTATTGTACTCGAAAACTAGAGTCAGCTGAACCACTTATGCAACACTCAAGAAAATAAAGAACGGAGCTTCACTCAACTGCCTCTCTCTCCTCTAAGTACTTCCACATCCGATCAAGATCATCCTGCTCAGCAGCAGCCCAATCTCCAAGCTCTGGTCTGTCTAGAAAACGCAACTTGAGATAAATTTTATCAAGTAGTGCAACCAACATTTTTTTCATATTTTTCTATAGTGATTCTCCACACACTTACATTCACACACAAAGATTAGCGAAAAGAAACATCCAGTTTAGTACCTAGCGCCGTGGCTACCTTGTGTAGAAAAAGTAGGGAAGGATTAGCACTGCCTGATTCTAGTCGTGATATCGCAGATTGTTGTGTGCCAACCCTACGAGCTAGTTCTTTCTGACTCATTTTCCTTAGAGTGCGCTGCCTAATAACTCTTTGCACTACTTCATACTCAGGTCCAAGCTCATCATAAGAAGCTTTGACCAGAGGAATTGCTAAAAGTTCTTTTTTAAATTGTGTGTATCTCTTCATGTCTCGATTATCACATATCCGTTATCTTTTTGTCAAGAAATGACTAAAATATACTTAAAACATATCCTTGACATTGTATATGATTTCAATATACAATATTTCAATGTCACTTTTGCCTGAGATAGTCGAGTTCGAGTGGGATGAATCCAATCAGCTTAAAAATTGGTTAAATCATGAGGTCACAAGCATCGAGGCTGAAGAGGTATTTTTTGACAAGAATAAAAAACTCTATCCTGACCCCATTCATTCGAAGAAAGAAGTAAGGAAAATCCTAATTGGGAAATCCAAATCTGGCAGACTTCTTTTTCTGGTGTTCACTATAAGGCACAACAAAATCAGAGTGATCTCTGTCAGGGACTTAAATAAAAGAGAAAGGGGATTGTATGAAAAAACAGCTTAAATTGCCTAACTTCAAGAATGAAGAAGAGGAAAGAAATTTTTGGTCAAAAGTAAAACTTGATGAGTATTTTGACCCAAGTGATGCACAAAGCGTTGCTTTTCCCAACCTTAAACCAACTTCCATGCCTATCTCTATAAGACTGCCGGTGATACTCCTGAATCGAATTAAAGAGCGAGCTAACGAGATAGATGTTCCTTATCAGTCGTTGATCAAGACTCATCTACAAAAAGCCTTTTTCAAATCTTAAAAACTATCAATTGGGTAAAACCAAACTAGTCAAAACATATCACATCCTTTTAAATTTTTGTATCAAGTCCTTATCAAAACATCTAACTGCTGCACATCTAGTTAATTCACTGTATAATTCTCCAACAGCGCCTCTCGCGTCCAAGCTAGTTTCAAGATCATGCCACTGCCATTCCTATCCAACTATAGCAAAACCTCCCCACTCCATCGCGTCGCGGTAACTCTCAGTCTCACAACTTTGCTGACCGCAGTGTTCTTCACTTCGCACATCACCCCTCACTTAGTACTAGCCCAATCATCAGGCATCACCGAGGTCGAACAACAAAAACAGTCGTGTGAGTTGGCCAAAACTCAAGGTATCTTCACCAAAGATTGTGGCGGCCTGACTGATCTCCACATCACTGGAGCCAGCATCTACAACACTATCTGGGGTGCGCCTGAGTTGCCAGAGGGCTACCAGCAAGGAGCACTCCCCCAGCTAGGTAAAGCTATCGCCCAGCTCTACACCCCACCCGCTGCTTCAGAGGTCTACATCGCTGATTTATTTCGCAATGCTGGTTTTGGCTTTGTTTCTCCTGCCTATGCTCAAGGCTTGGGCTTCTCAGCCCTCAATCCTGTCCTTGAAACTTGGAAAATGTTCCGCAACATCGCTTACTTCTTCTATGTTTTAGTCTTCTTAGGTATCGGATTCATGATCATGTTACGCCAAAAAGTTGGCACTCAAGCGGCTGTAGGTGTCCAGCAGGCGCTACCTAGTATTGTCATCTCGCTTGTAGCTGTGAATTTCTCATATCCTATTGCTGGCTTGATGATTGATCTGATGTACCTGATCATGTATTTTTTGATCGAAATAGCCAAAGTCATGGGTGTGGGCGGCTCGACTCTTGGCAACGCGATGTCAGTCAACACCAACATTTTTTATATCGGCTATGACATTATCGGGAAAGCAAGCCCCCTGGAGTCTGGCGCTGCTGTCCAACAGCTGATTTCTGCAGCCACTGATAAATCTGGCACCTACATCTCTGAAACACTAGGCTTCATCGGTGGAATTACCTTTGCTGTAGTCTTCTCTCTAGCTATACTTTTCGCCATCTTCAGACTCTTTTTTGACTTACTCAAGATCTACATCGGTCTGGTTCTAGATATCGTTGCCTCACCTATCCTCCTCATGCTTGGAGCTATTCCTGGCAAGAGCAACTTCGGCAAGTGGATCAAAGGTCTATTCTTCAACCTAGCTGCCTTCCCAACAGTCCTGGGCTGCATCATCATCGCCTACTCACTCATCGATCAAGCCAAACTCAATGACGGAGGTGGTGGCTTCGCTCCACCATACTTGCTAGGATCAGGCGGAGGCGCACTACCCGCCTTGATCGGCATGGGCATCTTGCTCATCATCCCCGAGATAGTAGCCAAAGTAAAGAAAATGGGCGGCGAAGGCATCTTCAGCGAGTTCGCTGGAGCATTTAACAAGTCACTGCAGAAGGGCTGGACGGGGGATCAGCTTATCCCAGGCGTTGGGGCTACAAATACTGCTATGTATGGACTTTCGGGGAAGAATTTACTAGCTAAGCCATTCTTTGGAACAAAGGAAAGCAATGCAGCAGTTAGTGGAGGAAAATTAAATTTTGTAGGTAGAGGCTTTATGGGCGAAGCTCAAGATACTTGGGAAAAATATCAAAAGAAAAAGGCTATAGATAAGCTTCAGGAGCTCCCCCCAGAGCCATCTTCCGGAGTAAAAGGTACTGTTAGTAAGGTCAGAACTCCCCCAAGAATTAGAGGGTTGAGTAGCTCGTAAAAATTCTATTTTTATGAAAAGCAAACTATTAAATTCAATAATTAGGTCTCTTCAAGGAAAGAGCATATGGGTAACAAAAAAAATCAATATGAGTCCTCAGTATAATTATTTGAAGAAAAAAATAAGGTTATTTCCTTTAGATAAATAACTGTGCCTACATTGAAACAGCCAGATAACCAATTTCTCATAGCAATTTTGAACATGATTTTGGAGCTAGTCTAGTTTGCAAGAGACTTTTAAAATTCAAACCCATCCGAAATATCAAAGTAGGTTCAGTTGAAATTTTTCTGAGAACTTGAGAATAAGTAATAAGTTTTTGGGTTTACGGTAACAAAAAAAATTTTTAAGCATTTTTTAGAATATTACTTTCCATGCTTTTTATCAGCGCCTGGGTCATGCAGTGAGTGGAACCCACCGTGATAATAAGTCAAATCAGCAATGATTTGTTCTTCATTGTTTCTAAGCTGTTTGTCATCCAGCATTGCATCAAAATCAGTCTCATCATAAATTCCAATTGGGTTTCGTTGCGGATTTAATCCTGTGTACTCTGACTGAGTAAAGTCATTCATCACATTATGAAATATTCTTCTCAAGACTGATCTGGCTGCAAAATCGAGAGGTGGCTCTCCACAAATAGTTTTTACAAGCTTGGCCTTTTCTTTTAATGCACCTCCAGAGAATAATTTATCAGTTTTTAGCGGCTGACCATCGGTGATAGTCACATATCTATATTGATCTAAATAGGCAGAAAAGAACAATCTGGTAAGCTCAACCATCATAGTATTTTTGAATGCAGTCACCAAATCATTATTGGTAGGATCCTCTGCTAGATCATCAGCAGCCTTTCGTAGTCTTGGCGGAACAGGCGCAGAATCTAGCACACTTCTGATTACGCCAACATTTTTTACAGCAAACAGCTCATCTAGGGAGTAAAATATTTTAGTTCTTCCATCTATTTCCGCTGCCCCACCAGTGAAAGGAGATTTCAACAGACTTAGCGCAAGTGCTGTGGATACTCCAGATCTAGCATCGCCTGGCATTAGCGCATCTACATAATATCTAGCACTGTTTTTTATTAGACCGGCTATCTTAAAAGCATCCTTTTCTGCGAATCCATAATCTCGAGTTCGCACAACCTCATGAGTAAATATGTGGTCTATGTCATGAGCTAATCCATGAATATCGCCAACAAGTGGAACTGGAGAACTCAAAAGTTTCAATTTTGCACTTTTGGCAATTACCTTTGGATCAATAACATCAATAACATGTATTCCGTGTTGAATCAGTTCATTCATAAGGGAATGAACTGGTGCAAGTAGTGCATCTTTAGTCTTAATTTCAAGAGAAGCGGCCAAGGGCTTTCCTTGCTGGAGCACTCCCAAGTATCCATCTTGCCATGCAGTTGTTGGCGCAACAGCATCTACCCTACTCACCTCAATTTGCGACCTAACAATATCACTTAGCGATAAAGATACCCTGCTAGGGTCACGCATTAGTGCTTGCTTTTCAACAAAAATTGGAAACCCTCCAAGACCTGTTGCAGAAAATTCAGGCTTAATCCTAATAATCTCATATCTTTGGGAAGCTGCATAAGTTCTAGCTATTCTGAACTTACTCTCAAAAGAAATTTCTCTATCTTCCATAGAAGTCATATATCCGACCAGTTTCTGTAGTTTTTGATCAAACATCTCGTATTCAGGAGAGTCCGATGTGTTACTATCTCTTTTAGCCTCTATTTCAGCTCTCTTCTGTCTTATTAGAGGCAAGACAACTGAACTCAAAAACTCTGGGGATGCAATATCCTCTGTCTCAGACATAGAAACCCTGCTTATAAGTCCGATAAGTCTGGTCAAAACAACACGACGAGACGATTGTCTTCCATCAACAGGATCTGGAGGACAAGCATCTCTCTCAGCAATCAATTCGTCTAGAGAAAGAGTGTCATAAATTTCAATGGAAGAACCTGTGATTGGGTCTTCTTTTGGTGAAAGATCCACACCCATGCGAACATAATCGTCTATTGTAGGGAACAACCATTTCAAAGATTCAATATAACCATGTCTCCACCTTTCGTTAGTATTATCTTCTCCAGCCACCTTCGCACCATAATCTCCCGTACAAAACATTCTAGAAATACGCTGATTGACGGCACCAATATCCATCGTGTACAAATCAAAATTTTGAATGAATGTCCACATTGCTACCAATCCCGCCATTTCTATCATATCTGAAATGCCTATAGGGAATTGTCCTGAATATCTAGTATTTAATTCGGCTGATGCATTTTTTATTGCATTACTAAATCTGCCATGAAAACTCTCCATGCCGGGCAAATATCCATTTCCATCTGGGTAGAAGCTCTCCGTTTTAATCTTCATCAAAAAATACTGCACTAGCTCTGGAAACACCCAAGACGAATCTTTTTCTCCAAAAAAAAATGATTCAGGAGAGGAAGGATCGAAATCGCTAGTTAAGAATGTGCTGTAGATTGCATTGTTCATGCCGCCACCAGATTTAGCATCCACTTTGAGTCTCATGACTGCTTCGAGATGAGCAGGCGATTTTGGATCTTCCTTGATATCATAAATAGCTCCAGCACCGTTATACATAAGCTCTATGTGAGAAAGTCGAAACTCCCACATTTTTTTAAAAGCAGCAAATGACGCGACTGGGATTGGATCACCATATAACTTATGCCACGGGAAAGTATTAAGAAAAATATTTAAACTTGCTTTTTGCTCCTGACCTTCGTTGAAGACTGGTCCGAGGTAATGTTCCTCATCGAATAAGCTCAATCTGCCTGATGCCCATTTTAATGGTGTAACTCCAGAAGTAACACCCTTGTCTATCTGATTTGGTTTAGCATGATTAAAAATCGCAACCACAAAAAATTTATGAAATTGCTCTGGCGTGACTTTCCCATCTAGAATATCCTGATATGGTGGCAATTCTGGAGTTCTTTCTCTTAATTTTGCGTATATCTGTCTTGCTGTTTCTATATTGAATTTCTCTAGCCTATCTGCGGAATTTTCTGGAGTTGGAGCTGCCCCCTCCGCACCATCACCAGGTGGCACTCCATCGCCTCCATCACCTTTTCCCCCGACCCAGGCTCCACCACCTCCAGGAGGCTTTTTGCCAGATCTAGAACCTGCAGCGGGTTTTTCTGGCTCTTCAATCTTTTCAGCTTCTTCAATCAAAAACTGTACCCATGCTATGTATTTTTCTACTTCCTTAATAAAGTGATCCAAGTTGGGGTTAGAGGCACTCTCATCATCTGGACCTCCAGTGCCATATGAATTTTTGAGACTGACGAGACTCGCGCGATTAGCTCTGATTTTCTCAATAATATCTCTCAATTCTAAAATTCCCTTTGAGCCTATTGATCCACCAGATTCTAAAATTGTGCCAAGAGTTTCTCCCCTAGAGATTGTAGATGAATTCGATCCTATAAATGAGGCTATCTCACCAGAAACACCATAGTGAGGATGTGTCGAATCACTCAAAGCTTTGAGTGAGGGTCTTAAAAATCTCACATCTCTGACTCTTTTGTCTCCTAATTTTAAATTCTCGTGTGAACAAATCTGGACAAATGTTTTTAGCTGCAGCACCACATCAAGTACATACTTTGTTTGGGTGGAGATAAAAGTCAATTGGTCAGACTCAAGGGCAGCAGCAATTTTATCCATTGACTTTACTTGTGCTTTCGTGAGAGACAATCCATTACTTAACATAGTAGCAATCAATTTTAATGTTACAGGCAATTTTTTAATGCTCAATACTTGCGCATCAATTTGTTCTCCATCTACATCAAAAAATGTAAGATTATCCAAATTTATTGATTTAAGAATTTCCTTTAAGTTTTCCCCCCTCGCAATTTTAGCCTCCATACTTTCATTTTGGGAATCATCGGAACTGGCAGTTGAAGCTGTTTCAGCGACCTCAGGTTGGATGGCAGAAAATTCTGGATGCTTTTCCAAAAATTCACGAACCATATTCCATAGCCCAGATGTCGCTGATGAAAGAACACTTCTCAGCGGCATTCCTGAAAGCCCAACTGCATTCAGTAGAATTACTGCCTCTAGATATGCTTCAAGTGCGCCAGAGGCTGCCCCTATTGTTAATCCCGCTGCACTAAGTGCCGTTTTCAATGCACTAATGTGCATTCCAGCAGCAACATCATCATCTGCACTAGCTGTTTTCAGCGCTTGGGCAACATGTTTTGCTATCTCAGGAACATACTTAGCTAGAATTCTAATCACTTTAACTTTATCAGATCTATCCACCGCTGCGATAGCTTTAATCAACTCTTCGACGAGCTGAGCAATATTTTTCTCTTTTGCTTCTGGTGCTGCTTCTGGTGCTGCCATACACATCCCATTTTATCCCATCCCCACCCCAAGCAACAGTAGGAGCTGGTTGGGTGGTGAGCATAGGTCAGCTCATGGTATACAGTTTCTAAACCGACAGTACGACGCCTACAGGATAAGCGTTCAAGAAATCTTTAGGTCCGGAAAAATTGGAGTTTTGCCACTTGATCTCAAAGCCCGCCCAAGCTCTGGCTGGATATGTCTAGTGATCGACGTGAAGATTCATGACTTACTCCTTTAATTTAGTCAAATTAGAGGAGTGTATTCCTGTATTTTAACTAAAATTGGATAAAAGCCTTGAGTTGGGGAATACTATATTCGCTGAGGTGTCGCCTGAGTTTGGCTTGGCTATAGCAAGCAACTGGTTCCTAAGTCTCTGCACTCTAATATATGTAAGCAGGCTACTATCACTTCGACTGTCTGCTACCCCAAAACCTTGTCTTGAACTTGCAGGAAGAGCGACAAATCTTTCTATCGAGCTAGCATAATAAAATACAGCCTCGATTAGAGTTCTCAGACCAGTCAGTGAGAAAGTTCTATTATCATTACTACTTGATTCTAGTATTGCCCAGCCCAATTTCTCAGAAGCAAGGCGTAATACAATAGCGCCAAGTATGTGCTTGCTAGCGATAGTTGCGGCTAATTCTGAGTCGACTTCTTTGCGATCGGCTAAAATAGGCGCGTCCAGAATAGGTGAGGTAGATATTTGAAGAATTAATGCTTTGATCTCGTCTGGTGTGAAGATTCTCACCACGTCTGGGTTTAGAGCATATTCGGTAGGACTAACGACAGGTTTCAATGCTGCAGGAATTTGGGCCTTGAAGCTTGCTTCGCCTCGGATCCATCGCAGCGCATCATCTACCTCAGTCTCAAAGCTGGTTGCCAGCCCCTCTCCACTTGTGTCTAGTTGTTCAAATTTTTGGACTATAACAGAGACTAGCTTATCAACCTCGGCAATGACCACCTTCCACTCCGCATTATCAGCAGCTGCCTTATCAGGACCAACATCTAAAATAAACTTATTGACAAGTTGATTTTTAATCTGCGTCAAGATTACAAAATAAACTACTAATTTATCTCGAGAAACAACTGTAGTGTTTTCTCCACTGATGAGTGTCGACAAGTGATCTAGATATGCTGATAGGTTTCTCTTGTCATTTAACTTGCCTATTGTCGTAGCTAACTCATGCCAATGGGCAGAGCCAGCAGGATATTGCTCTGGAGGCAGCTTATTTTCAACTGTTGCCGCAGTAGTCGTCCCCGACTGAAAAGCCGCAAAGGCTAGTAATTTCTGCAACTTCTCACTCTTCCAAACCAGTGGCTTTGCTCGAGTATTAGCTTGGGATGGATCTGAAGTTTCACTTACAAATTTTGCCAATTCGTCTATCTTGGCTGCCGCTGTATTCTCCGCACCGCCCTCATCTTCTGAGCCCAACAGCTCTACAAGCCAGGGTCGAAATGGCGGAGTGGTGACTTTAGTATATTGTTTCTCACTACCCAATAATCCAAGCCTGGCTAGACCAAGACAGAATACTCCTAACTCCCACAGCGCTGCTCTACTTGGCTCATCGTCAGCCTGTCCGTCAATTACCAAAAAAACCGAATGAAGTAGGTCTTCATAGTCGCCTATCTTAGAAAAACCCAACTGCTTGAATGTGTCGACTAGTTCTTGGTTGTCATCTATTCTTGACTGACTGAGACCCTGAGAGCCAACACTCTCAACATTTGACCCACTTCTGAAAAACTTCTCCATTCTTGCCAAATCTCGCGATGTCGGCACGCTCTTGCGAAACCAGACTTGAGCCATCCTTCTAAAATGCTCCAACACATGAGAGCCAGTTACCTGAGCTTCTAGCACACTTCGAACACCACTCTTCGCCAAAGATGTCTCATAACTAAGACCCTTCAGAATTTTAAGAACTTCAAGACATTTTTCAGCTACCTGACTCCACTCGACTCCATGCAATAATGCTGCCGACTTGTTACGAGCTTTTTCAAGAAGGGTGGTGACATCAGCGATTGTTGCCGTGCGCACTTCGGCATTGAAGTAATGCTCAGCCTGAGAATCTCTGCAGTCATCACTAAGTCTCCCTAGATATGCAAAGGCTTCCTGATGGGACATGCTATTAAAATTGGGGCTAGTAAACTTAAAGCGGTATAATAAACCGCAATGTCTTCTTCTATCA
>CAYUQY010000016.1:0-7230 GCA_964447075.1 uncultured Pseudomonadales bacterium
TTGATAGAAGAAGACATTGCGGTTTATTATACCGCTTTAAGTTTACTAGCCCCATTTTTAATAAAAACAATGTTGCCTGCCTCATCAAGATAGAAGGCTAAAAAATCAGCACCAACCCCTTTCTTCACCTCAGTCCTGATCGCTATAACATCGCCTACTCTCATTCTCAATGGGCCGAAACTTTCTTGTAAGTCATGCTTCAAGTGAATTTCTGAGTTAGCTGGAAAATATTCCTCTGGAGACGAAGCTAAGGCTAACTCTTGATTGGAAACAGGTGATGACTTTCCTTTGGGAAGTGATTTAATGCCAAACATTTCAAAGATCTGACGCATACTCAACCTCTCATTCAAAATGCAGCTTGCCTTAAATCCTCAATAAAACTTCTCATGATGTATGTTTTCAACCACTATACCTTTATCACTAAGTGTTTTCATCGTATCCTCGATCATACCTTTTGATCCACAGAGGTAGTAATGTGCCCCAACAGGCAAGTCATGGACAAACAAGCAGTCGGTGACGTGTCCACGACAGAGTGGCCACTCGCTCTGAGCTTGTGAGATAACGGGATGAAAATGAAAGTTGGGGAAAGCTTCTGCCAGCTCCTCGAACTCCTCCTCTAGACAAAGATCTTCGACTGCGTGAAGTCCCCAGTAGAGAGTCATAGGTCGCTGAGACTTTTTTACCCTGAGCTGATCGATGATCATGCCACGAATGGGGCCAACTCCAGAGCCAGTGGCCACAAAAACTAGAGGAGCTTGAGATTGATCCACTTCTGATGAGACGGTGAAGCCGCCCATAGGTCCTAAGATCTGAGCCTCGTCACCAAACTTGAGACCCTGAAGATACTTGGTACCCACACCCATGGGAGCAACATCAAGGAAGATCTCAAAACCGTGAGTGTTATCAGGTGCAGAACAGATCGAGTATGAACGACGAGTACCATCTGGTGCCACCTGAAATGACATGTACTGCCCAGCTTGAAACTCAAATCGATGAGGGGAAGCTAGCTCGAAAATAAGATGCCAGTACTTATGTGTGAACTGAGTCCGATCAGAGAGCTTGACCGTCATCTTCTGGGGTGGAGTTGGAGGTGTGTTTGGCATTTATGTTGTGATTCCAAGAGTATTTAGTATGACTAAAACAGATCATAGTTGTTGAAATTGTGACAAAATACAGTATCACAACTTTTGATCCCAGTCACGGCCATACCATAAGCCTAGCGCCAATCTAGCCAAATTGGCATACTCACTAGTTCGATCTACTACTCCTTTAGTAACTATACCTATCATACCTTGTTTGTGTTTGAGGTTGTTCTCTCCCGCAAGCTCGTCCATGGCAGAGCCCATCTCAATCCCTGATCTAATCTTAGACGCCAAAATAACTGAGAGCTTGAATCTAGCCCCATTACATGTATATATATCTCCTGAAGAATTGGTAACGCATACCCAGACCGTTGACCACATCTCACCTTTACGCTCATAAACGCCTCCTTCGAGGCCAACTCCAAGTGATGTATGGCTAGAATCTTCTTTTTTACTTGAGCTGAGCTGTGACAACAGTCCTAGTTGTAGAGCTGCTTTAGCACGATGGATACAACCCTGCTCCGTCAGAGCATCGGTGCGAGGCTGAGCTGGCACTCCGCTGACCACTTCCACATCAATAACTGAGATAGGAAAACCAAGTTTTTTTTCTAGATCTAGTACTGCTAGTTTGACAGCTGCAACTTTAACTGGATTGGTGGAACCGATGAAGAGCTGCATAAATACTAAATTAGTCCTATCACTTCTGTTTAGCTCTGTAGTAGGTGACGTTTTTGAAAATAGCTCTCAATATATACAAGATTATTGAGGCTATGAAGCCTGGACTTTCTTTTTCTGGCTTGAATTTGAGGATTCTATTTGGGCTTCAGGTTTGGTAAAAGGCATTGGATAAATTCAATAAATCTAGTCTTTCACTTCACTTTCCAGATTAGGAGTAATTAATAATCTAAGAAAAGCTATTCTATACTTATAAATATAGCCTCTTAAAGCTTCCTCGCCTCTTTCATCCCCATAAATTATTGCAGTATTTTTCAATTTACCCAATGCCTGTAAGTGTTTGAATAAAACCTGTTCCATAGTGATCTTTAATAATAAGCTAAAACATAACTCCAAAATTTACTTTTGTTTCTTATGACCCGCTTCACCTTCTGTATGATTACGTTGATGGAGGCGACCGAGTAATTGAATCATAGCGCCTGCGCTTGCAGCTCCAGTAGAGATTGCGACAATTGTAGCGCCTATCAAATCATTAATTTTCTGAGCAGTAGATCTTTCACCCCCCCATTACCATCGGAAACTGTCGAATTCTTGAATTTATCAGAGAAATCCATACCTTTTTCTAGTCCAAATTTACCTCTCATAAATACCTCTCATAATTTTCGGTGTTGATAGTAATTTTAATTGAAAATTTATTTTTTAGAGCTATGTAGATTAAACTGAAAGATAACTCTATACTTTTCTGGATTATTTTATTTTTTCAACTTCTTCTTGTCTTGCTCAATTCTTTTTAATACTTCCTCTCTCTCTCTCTTAATTCTCAATGCCTCAATTCTTGCTGCGTTTGCTACAACTTGTTCTGGAGTAGGTTTAAAAATATCAAATGGCATACAATGGCCTTTCAATAAGTAATGATACTTAAAACATATCATACACTCTTTGCAAACACCCCCCTCTGCACCCCCCTCTGGACCGCAGCCAGCCCCATCATCAAGCACTTGACCCTGCCTGGACTGATGCCATGTTCTAGTCCCAGCATTTGCTCGATATCGACCTGCTGTAGCTGCCTCACTTCCTGGACTGTTTTTCCTTTTACCCACTCTGACACTAGACTCATGGCTGCCTGGCTGATAGCACAGCCCGAGGACTGCCACTTCACCTCCATAACTCTGTCACCATCCAGCTTAACCCAAACCTTCATCTCGTCGCCACAGCTGGCATTTTTTTCCTCTATCACTACTGTGGCATCGCTAAGTGACCCTACATTCTGTGGATGTTGGAATAGGTCGATAATCGTCTCATGGTATAAGTCACTTGAAGTGTTCATAAGAGAGTATCTTTATCAAATTTTACTTCTGGTGCGCGACTCAGTCTTTGCCCAATTACCTGCATTTAGAGAGACCCACTCAAACTCCAAAAACTTTTTTGACTTGTTTTAAAGCCTCTATGAATGCATCTATGTCAGCCAAACTGTTGTAGATCTGGAAGCTCGCGCGTGTAGTCGCCTGCCAGCCAAACTTCTGGTGCAGGGGCATCGTGCAGTGATGTCCAGAGCGTACAGCTACTCCTTGACCATCAAGCACCTGCGCCACATCGTGAGCATGCACACCTTCATATAAAAAGGCTACGCTACCTACCCGTTTGTCTGGGGCAGGACCAATGATTCTTACTTGGGGAATTTCTGACAACAGATCATAGCTATAGCTCACCAATTCTTGATCGTGTTGGAGTATGTTCGGCCAGCCGATCTGAGTTAAGTAGTCGCAAGCAGCTGCCCAGCCAACTACTCCTGCCACATCTGGTGTACCAGCTGTAAAGCGATCACTTAAATCCTGGGCATAAGTGGTCTTACTACAGCTCACTTCTTCGATCATGCCACCGCCAAAAAGAAATGGTGACAACTCAGCAAGTATGCTTTTCCTCACTAAAAGTCCACCAATACCCATCGGCCCTAGCATCTTATGGGCAGACATGACATAAAAATCCACATCTAACTTATCAAAATTAACCGGAAGGTGAGAGACAGCTTGAGCACCATCTACGAGAATTTTGGTAACAGGCGAGAGTCGGCGTACTAACTCAACAATTTGCTTAAGCGGGTTAACTGTACCTAGAGTGTTGGACACGTGTGTCAGAGCGAGCAACTTAATTCTTGAGTCACCATTTTTTTTGATGTTCCCTTGAGCTAATTTCTGAAGTGAGATGCCTCTATCATTGTAATCTTCTTGGTCTACTGAACCGCTACTTTTCAAAATATCAGCTAAGTTATCCAGATCTAACTGACCAGAAGCAGTTACGCCGACACACTTCAAGGTCGCTCCTTTGTATCGACACACTTCTTGCCATGGCACCAAGTTACTGTGATGCTCCATCTCAGTAGAAAGCACAATGTCTCCGTTTTCTAGGTTAGATTCTGCCCACGTCCAAGCCACTTGATTGATACTCTCTGTCGTGTTGCGGGTGAGGATCAACTCTTCAGCCTCAGCCCCAAAAAAGTCAGCAATTTTTCTTTTACCATCTATAAAAAGAGTCGTACTCTCGTCGCCCAAAGTATGTACACCACGGTGGACGTTGGCATTATGAAAAGAGTAGTAGTTGGTGATTGCCTCGATAACTTGCTTAGGCTTCTGGGATGTAGCTGCATTATCGAGGTAGATAAGTGGTCTACCATGAGCTTGGCGACTTAAGATGGGAAAATCTAGCTTGATCTTCGCCGAGTCGAGTGTAATTGGAGGGGCAGAGACTGATGGGGTCATATAAGTTCTTGAGTAGCATATTGTACCTCAAAAAAACAGAAGCCTATAATTTGAAAAGTGAAAAGCTCTAAGACTGATCTATCATCTGGCGTTACTGCGCGTAGGTGACTTTATCAAGGCATTTAGAAACATCAAAAGCTGTAGCTGGCGCACTCTACAAACATGTCTGACCAAAATGCGTGCTGAGAAATGAGTAATCAAGAATATCAACATAGCCATCATCCACTATGTCCTCTCGTGCAGTAGCGGATGGAATGGTGAAGAGTACAGCCACAAGCCGATCATAGTCAGCCATATCCACGTCATTGTCCTGATCTATATCAGCCACTGAGCAAGTTGAAGGCGAAGGCGAGGCGCTAGGAGTAGCTGTAGGTGAAGAAGAGGGAGAGGCGCTAGGACTAGCAGTTGGTGGTACAGAACCACCCTGATCTATTACCGCGACTTGACCTAACAAATAAGTTTTGTCAGTCTGTAACCCAGCATTACAAAGAGCCATAGGTCGGCGAGGCCACGTTGACACTTGACCGTCGATTACTTTAAGAAAAACTTGATACTGTCCAGCAGTAGTTGGCAATGTCAGGTTATCGACAAACTCGTGATTCATGCTCACACCAGTAATTCTGTGCTTGGTGGGCAGCATGGACTCAAAGCCAACGCTAGACAGCTCAAACTCCTGTGTTGCTTGAGTGACTGTGTTCTTAAAAACCAAGCTGGCTTTGTACTTCTCGTAGGCAGGGGCATTGCCGGTGTTTTTCCAGGCTGTGTAGACGGGTACAGATGTGCCTGCAACTAACTGTGAAGGCAGACCCCACTTGTCTATCTCAAAGTCAAAGCCTGCTCCGAGAGCTAACTGGTCATAAAGAGCTCGTTCTCGCGCCATATTTGGGTCAATTGGGACACTAAACGGATTTACTGGTGAATTACTATTGCCGATAGATGTGACGTTGGCTTGGCTCATCTCCATGACGCTCAGATCCCACATAGTGATGTTGTTATTAATACTGCCACCAAACTCTACTGCGTAGGGTGCTGTCTTCCATCTGTCTTTCATGAGATGAAAAGAGTCAAAGCTAGATGAGATCTCTCCAAATCGTAGTGCGCCTCCGGAATCACCACCCATCGAGTCACGACGCAGTCCGATCATACCTTTATTATTGGCAGGCTTAGCCAAGGCATATTTTGCAATCCTAGAATCATCAGTCATAGATAGGAGCCTAATATTAGGAAAGCTATTAGTGTACATGTCGACATACCTTTCCAGGCTCGCCTGAGTCATCTGCTCTACGCAGGCGCCATTAGTCTCACCCCATCTTCCAGTAAATCCCATGTCTATCCAGGCAATCTTGTCGGCTCTGTTACTTTGGGAGAGATAGGTACCTAAGGCTTGAAGCAAAGCCTCAGATCGACTTAGAAAGAAGGGATCATTCCAGTTGGGCACCATAATGCCTGAACAGCTCATAGTCGCTCCTGGAGTAGAAGCTATGTAGCTGGGTACTTCAAGTGCTTCGATCATCGGTCTAATTCTAAATCCAAACTTTTGACCAGGCTTCAGAGCTGCCAGCTCAGGATCTAACTGCGTTGCAATCCCAGTATAATTTCCCTGATCTGATTCAAACTCATTCCACTCGAATCTCTTATAGACGTCTGGTTCACCTCTATCTTCTATGGGTAACTCAGGATGGTCGAAATGGGGATTGTTGCTTATACCACTCCTTCTGTGTAATCCTGTGAGTGCATTTTTGCTAAATTGTAGCTCTGGGCTAGAACATGAGTTAAGCTCTTGTACTACTACTCCAGAAGTATCGGTAGATGCAGGAGCATCATCGAGTGTCAAGAAAAGTTGTGGCTTAACTGTAGCAGCGCTTTCTAAAGAACGGATAAGAATGTCGTCGCCACGCTGATTGTCAAAAAGCAATGTAAATTTGTGTCCAGGTAAATTTCTGAGATTTTCAGCTTGTAGAGGAATCTCTACAAAAGCGCCATTGCCATTGGCTGTTACTTTAGCTCGATTAAACTGTTCATCAGCCGTATTAGCTGTAGGAAAGAGTATGAATGTGTGTATATATGGGTATTCGTAAGACTTAAAGGCTGGCGTGACTGTAGTCAAGACTTGACCAACAGAGTTACGTGCCAAAAAGCTATTGTAAGTGACTGTGCTAAGGTCTAGATAAGGATAAATCTTGATCCCTTTAGACTTATAATCAGTGACTGATGTAGTAGAAGAGTCCATATCTGTTGTCTCGAACTTAAGAGTAGCGGCAGTCACTATCTTGCCAGCATAAGGAGTGAGATCAAATCCCACCATGGCTACGCGCATCTCTGTGCCAGAAAGCTTATATCTTGAGCCTTCTATCAACATACTGCTAGAAAAATTCGTATCTGGAGCTGAAACTTTTATATATGTGTCTTGGGTTGCTACAACTGTCTGATTCGTACTTATGGCTTGGACCTGTGAGATTGCTGGCAAAAAACTACTATCTCTACCATCTAAAGCTACAAAATAAATCACACCTAATATGGTTGAGAGCACTAAGAACGGAGCTAATTTTTTAGGTAGAGTAATTAACACATGAATTTTTAACTTTAATACAAAATAATTATGACATATAAAAAATTCTACATGTTGGTCAATTATGGTACATAAACATACTTGACCATTAGCTTCAGTATTATGGTGATCCTGTCTGTGGGCCAAAGCGCACAGCTGAGTTCTCGTT
>CAYUQY010000016.1:7330-25449 GCA_964447075.1 uncultured Pseudomonadales bacterium
TTCAGTATTATGGTGATCCTGTCTGTGGGCCAAAGCGCACAGCTGAGTTCTCGTTAAAAATTAGCTTCACCTGAGTAGTTGTCAAAGGATAGTTGTAGACACGCACGTCGTCTATTTGACCATTGAAATAAAATCCTCTACCACCAGCTGTACTAGGCGGATCAGCTCCAATATCCATTACACCTGTTGGAGCTCCCTGTGTGCCAGATATAGTAGTAGTACCTTGGCTCTTTCCATCCACATACAATGTAAGAGTTGTACCATCTATGGTCATGAGTATGTTGTGCCAAACACCATCATTAACAACACTGAGTGATGATTTTGTGTAGTTGGTGCCGTTGTAGTACTCAGCAGACACTTTGCCATCAGCACTAGGTGAAAATTGCAATCCCCACAAATATCGTGTTCCGGAGGTTGTATCTTTTCGCACGATACCCATTGAACTAGCGCCAGCATCTGAAGTTTTAATCCAGGCCGAAAGCGACATTTTATTACTCAGTTGCAGGGCAGAGTTGTCTGCCACTTCCACATAGTCATCAGCCCCATCAAAATCCAAGCTTGAGGCGAACTTACCTGTTACTCCATCTGATCTCATCATACTTGCGCTACTAGTGCAGGATCCTATTCCTAGATTTCCACCCCCCCCTGGCTCAGTGATAGTGCCATTGAAGGCATTAGTCACCGATGCATCATAAGCAGTAGCACCCTGACACTCATCAAACTTCCACCAACCTACAGGACCGCCGCGGTTGTAGTCCCAGGCAATTTGAGCAGGCGAGCGAGCGTAGTTGTAGACAAGAACTTGATCTATACTTCCCAAAAATGGCCTGTCGCCATCCGCTCTTCCTGCTACATAAAAAGCTGCTACTGTGTCTGTGTCTAATGTTCCAGCAAAAGTGTTATCCGTTGCCTTGAGTACACCATCCACAAATAAATCGCACTTGGATGCTGACGTCCAGACTCCAACTACATGGTGCCACTTGCCATCCACAACACCCCCTGATGAAGTAGCACTGGCTAAGCAATAATCAGATCCAGCAGATTGATGTAGGGTGAAACGCAGGGTATTATCACTTACCAAAAGCAAACTATAGGAGTAGTCGGCTGTTGTACCTTTGGATAGTATCTCGGCATCTATATCTGTAGTCTTTACCCAAGCAGAGAAGGTCATGCTACTCCCACCAAGATCAAAATTATCACCCATCGTGATTAGGTCATTCACCCCATCAAAGACCACACCAGGTCCGAACTTACCCGGACCATAGACAGGTCCACTGGTTAGTGTTCCATTAACAACACTACTGCCTGTGCCTCTGGCTGTGGTACCTGTATTTTCATCTAACATCCACTCACCCACAGGTGCAGTACAAGAGGTACTATCTCCTGGTACGCAGTACACCTGATTGGCGGCATTTTTTCCATAGTTGGTGTTGTCTCCAGTGGCGCCTAAAACTTGGGCAGAGCCGCGGTTATACTCGACCCTGACCTCTTCAGCGGTGAGAGCTGTGTTGTAGATCTTCGCCTCGTCCAGTGTGCCGTCAGCCAAACAAAATGAGGATGAGTAGTAGCATCCAAGGTAAAAAGAGTTAGCATCGGTCGTAATGCTCGTACTATAGTTATTTTCTGAGTCCAATCGACCATTTATATAAATTCTCATTTTGCCCTGACTTTTGCTATAAGTGGCCACTACATGATTCCACAACCCAGCACTAATTTCGACAGAACTAGTTAGTTGACCTGCCCCCTCTGAAACACTTCCGTTTAATCTAAAGATCACTTTTGAAATAGCTCCATCGCCCACAATTAGGGAGTACACCCCTTGAGATGATGCAAAACTGCCCTT
Source organism: uncultured Pseudomonadales bacterium (assembly GCA_964447075.1). Classification (GTDB taxonomy): domain Bacteria; phylum Patescibacteriota; class Microgenomatia; order UBA1400; family PJMF01; genus CAYUQY01. Next base: position 9,174 of record CAYUQY010000016.1, read on the forward strand.
GTAAAAAACACCGCTGTTAGTTTCTCCATACTGCAAGATCCAGGTTGAAAGTGTTACCTCATCGGTGACATCCAACGCATTATTATCGGCAATAGAAGCGTATTGACTTGACTGGATCCTCAGACCTTTGCCTACCTTGCCTGAGTTAGTCCAAGTTGCAGCACCCGTGATAGCCCCATCCAAAGCACTCCCCACACTCCCCGAATTACACACGTCATTGGTGCCACCAGAACAAGTATTCAATGCTCCTTCATCGAACTTCCAGTGTCCTATGGCAGACCCCACTGGCGAGCCAACTCCTGGGTGCCCTGCATTCATATCTTCCACTACCTGTTTTTGAGTGCGAGCATAACGATACAGCCTCACATCGTCGATACTGCCATTTAGCCACTTACCTATCCCAGCTGATCCTTCATTGATTGCTCCTACTCCGATAAAACCATTGTAGTCAGAAATATTGGCCGTATTGGCATTGGAGGCGATCAATGCACCGTCTAAATATAGAAACATTCCAGATGGACTTATGGCACAGGCCACATGATGCCAAGCGGTAGTATCTGTGAGAGTTGCTGAACTAGTTAAGGCTACGACTGCAATCTTGCCACACTCTATAGTATTGCCAGCATTAAATTGAAGATAAAAACCACTAGCTCCAGTGCCATTGTTGTTGCCAATTATGCCCTGAGTGGTAGAGATGGTTCCTCTCTTCACCCAAGCTTCCATAGTGTAGTAGTTAGTAGCTCCTGGCCTTACTGCTGCTGGTAAATTAATGTAATCGTCCGACCCATCGAACTTAACACCAGACCCAAACTTGCCCACTCCATAAGTTGGCCCTAGAGTGAGAGTTCCAGCGTTGCCTCCAGCGCTTGAATCGGCAGCCGACGTTCCTGTATTGTCGTCCAACTTCCACCAGCCAATTGGCCCAGCTGCCCAACTACTCAGTGAAGCCACCTCAGCTGCAGATAGTGCCCTGCCAAAAACACGTACTTCGTCAAGAGAGCCGTTAAAGTAATTGAGTACTTCTGTTTGCTGCCTACCCACACCAAATCCGTCTGACGCAGTCGCTATGTTCACTGTACTAGAACCTATCAAAACCCCATTCTCATAGACATAAGCTGTAGTTCCAGAAAAAACCAGAGTGTAGTGATACCAAGACCCAGTCGTGAGTGTTCGGTTGGAAATGCCAATATTGGTGGCTCCATCTCCTATACCAACTCTTTTTACTCCACTGACATCTTCATAGCGCAGAATTAATCTGTGAGTCGCATTCCCCCAGGATAGTAAGGTGTAAGTAGCGTTGGCTCCTGGTTGAGTCCCTACTTTTGCCCAGACACTAAAAGTTTTGTCTCCTGTACCAGTGAAAAAAGTGCTGCCTGTAGCATATGTAAAGGCCTGAGTAGTGCCATTTAAAGTTCCAGCTGCTCCATACTGACCGGCAGCAAATGTAGCCGTACCTTGATTCGTCAGCGTGTAAGCATTACCACTCGAGTCAGTGGCATTACCTGAAGCATCATCCATTTTCCAGTATCCAATGAGACTATTGCTCAGATACTCTCCACTCTTGTTACTTCCACCCATAGAGACTGAAGTGCCTTTGGAGGTAGAGGTTCTAGAAGATCCGACGTTGTAGTCAGTTTTGACCTGAGTAGCAGTACGGGCGAAGTTGTAGAGCTTCACCTCGTCAATACTTCCGTTCCATGTTCCTTCATCAGCGTCTGCCTCTGTTCCCCAGCCAACATATACATTCTGAGTTCCGTCCACTGCAACAGCATTAGAAGCATCTGTGCCAACTAGCTCACCATCTAAGTAAAGTGATAAATTGTAAGATGCGTCTCTGACTGCTACCAAGTGGTGCCACTTGTAGTCATTTGTAAAAGCACTAGCAAACTCAGCACCATACAAAGTAGCCCCATTTCTCCAATAAAAATATGGCCTCATGTCTGTCGCAGAAACAGCTCTAACTCCAAGTGAGTAGGCTGTATTACTTGTAAAGACTCCGCCTTTAGATACTAAATCCCGATATGTAGGCGAAGCATAAGAGTTAAGGTTGCTTTTGAACCATACAGAAGCCGTCATAGCTCCTGTCATAGAAAGTGGAGTCGTACTAGTCACAGTGATGTAGTCATCGGTGCCATCGAACTTGACACATTTGTCTGAGATACAAGCATCATCTGTTTGCCAGGTGGGACCACTAGTGAGTGTGCCATCGTAGTTGCTTGTAGATGAATCCTGTGCAGTAGTACCAGTGCCATCATTAAGTGTCCAGTAAGCGATGATACTAGGCGTCTTCTCCTCTGAACCGGGGGCGCCTACTGTTGGCTCTGTGGCGGCTGATTTGCTGACATGGACATAGTCATAGCTAGACAAGGCTTGATAAGTAGAAAGATCTACGTTGATAACCCCATCTGTAGCATTGATAGATCCTTGGGTTATGCGCGTAGTGCCATCAATAATATTTTTGATGGTGGCACTTGGAGATGTGCCGTTCTTTGTGCCAGTTACTCTGTAGTAAGTTCCCAGCACATAGTTAAAATTTGTGTCGTTATAAGTAGTTGTAGAGCCTGTATAAGTATTTTGAATTTGGGCCACCTTATCACTTGAGTCAGCTCTGAAAGATGTAGAAATTGTATTACTTGCATCTTTAACGGCAGCAATACCATTTTGAGCAAATGAAACCTGTGTTTCAGTAGTAAGAGCTATTCTGGCTTCAAAAGCATAATTATCATTCAATGTCATGTTCAGAGGAGCCCTATACGCACCTCCCGTAGAAGTCGTCTGCGAGGCTACACCACTAGCAACAGTCCAAGTGCCACTTGTCACTGACCAGGCGTTGGAAGTCGCTGTAGTGAAGTCATCAAAAAAGTAGAAAACTTTCTTAGGATCTTCTTTGTTTCCTACCAGATTATTGCCAAAATAAACATAAATAGTAGAACCAGTCGTAGGGATAGAGGGGATCTTGGTCCAGATTAGAGTTGTGGCTGTGTTACAGCTAGTTAGAACTGTTGTGGCTGTGTTCCCTGTCGCTATCCAGTGCGGCAACACCTTACCGCTAGTATCGGTAATCCGTAGATCATCACAGTCAGACTGCATTTTGCCTGCTGTGATTAATGTAGCTGTGTCGAGTGTGAAAGAAATTTGAAAATCAGTTTGATTCGTACCACCATTAGTCAGCACCACCGATTGGCGGTACCTATAAGACTCATCAAACCAAGCAGCAGAAATTTTTTCACCAGAAAGTAAAAGACGCGCAAGCCAAACTCCAGAAATTAAAAATAACAAACCAAAAGATAAATAAAACGTAAAAACATGCGGCAGACGACCAAATCGAGCCTGAGACTTTTGAGTGCTAATTGGCTGAAGAGAGTCCATTCTTTCATCATGTCATACTCGATGAAGATGCTCAAGGGGGTTAAGTGTTTTTAGCTACAGTTAGTCAGGAATAATTTAGTTCGAAGACCTTTAATGTCATCGAAACTTCATACACTATTATGTGCACCAATCACTTGAGATGACATTAGGAGCGAGGATCTGGGTACCGAGCGCGTCTGAGAAATGAATTATTCCTGACAAGAGAATCGACAATTATGTATATTCTGTTTGTAGTTATATAACTCAGAAAAAACTACTTACTCAAGCCCAATCTCTCGATCAACTTGCGGTAGCGATCTTCACTCTTAGTCTTAAGGAAGTTAAGGAGGCGTCTACGCTTAGCGACTTGCTTCAAAAGTCCACGTCTAGAGTGATTGTCTTTTTTGTGCTTCTTGAGATGCTCGGTGAGCTCATTGATCGAATTAGTGAGCAGAGCTACCTGTACTTCTGGTGAACCAGTATCACCCTCGAAGAGAGCGTAGTCCTTGATGATAAGTGTTTTTGTGTCTTTTTGAAGTGCCATAGGTATCCTTTGTGTGCTTGCACCTGGGGCGCGAGCTTAGCCTTTTTCACTCGAGCCTTTGGTGGTCAGAGTCGACCGGCAGAAGTGAAAAGTAACCTTGTAATTTTAAGATGGGAATTATACCATGAAATACCGAGAGCTGCTGATCTGGGTAATAAACACTCCACTCACCTATTTTCAAACAGAGAGTCAAATTCTTATTCCGCCTCCACCTTGTAGAACACCAGGTGATCACCGACCCTAAACTCGATTCTTTTCTGCTTGAGAGTGACTCCGAACTGCGTCCCTTCACCCACCTGCGAGACTTCTAGCTTGCCTTGCATCAGCATCTTGATCTCACTATCTTGGACAGTGACGCCGTCCCTCTGGATATGTAGTTTGGCGTCCTTGCCAATCTTACCACTCTTGAGGATACAGCCAGCTATGTGATTACCTTTCATGTTAAAAATCTGAAGAACATCGGCCTCACCTTGGATGACTTCGTCAATCGTAGGCTCGAGTAACTTCAACATCAACTTCTGCAGATCCTCGATCAATTGATAAATTACATCGTACTTTTTTAGCTTCACTCCTAGCTTTTTAGCTTTTTCTTCCATCTGTCGAGAGATGCGCGTGTGAAAAACCAAGAGCATGCTACCGGTCGTATGAGCAAACTCCACATCATCGTCACCGATCTCACCTACGCCAGACCTCAGAACTACTGTCGACTCACTATCCATGCTCCCCAAAATTGCCTCAAGCGTACCTGCTACGTCTGCTTTGATCACTAGTTTTAGCTTTTGTTGAGGATTGAGCAAATCAGTAAAATCAGGTAAGCCACTCATGACTTCTGCAGCTACTGGCTCGCTCAAGACCGGCACCTCACCCAACTGATAAACAAATGCCCCAACAGCAGGCACTCTGTTGCAGCCAAGAATCTCTGCTGGACAACCTGGCAGCACAGAGATTAGTGACTCTGATTTTTCATTGAGCAGCTGTCTAACTCTACTCTCAACTCCATCGATAGAGATATCTTGCTTGATCTTCAACGTGCCTTGCTGGACGATCACTGTGGCTATCACCCCGCGACGATGGTCTTTGGTAGACTCGATAACCGTGGCTTGAAGTGAGCCTTCAGGATCAGACATGTAGTTCTGCAGCTCAGACATCAGGACTAAGTGCTCGAGTAAAGTATCCACTCCCTTGCCAGTCTTGGCAGAGATCTCGATCGCATCGATGTCACCCCCGAAGCCCTGAACACTGACGCCGTGCTCTACTAACTGGGACTTGATCACATCTGGATAAACACCAGGAAGATCAGTCTTGTTGATAGCTACAATAAATGGCACTTTGGCAGCCAGGATGTGACGAATAGACTCAATAGTCTGAGGCTTCACTCCGTCATTTGCAGCCACCACAAGCACAATCAAGTCTGTAACCTTAGCTCCTCGCTCACGCATTTTGATAAAAGCAGCATGACCTGGAGTATCGATGAAGGTCATTTTCTTACCTTCAAACTCTATCTGGTAAGCACCGATATGCTGCGTAATTCCTCCAGCTTCTTTGTCTACCACATGGGTGTGTCGGATGTAGTCCAGAAGCGTCGTCTTACCATGATCCACATGACCCATGATCGTGATGATAGCTGGTCGTGGTTGTTTTGCCATTTATAAGCCTTTTTTCTCTCTTCGCTCGTCTCTTTGAGCCATTTCTTTCTCAAACTCTGCTACTTTAGACATTAATAACTCTCTTTGCTCGCCTACAACCAAGTCAGACTCTTGCCAACGATGGGTAAATCGAGCGAGATCACCAGCAGTCGTCAACTTGTTTTGGATCAAAAAAGTTCTAACATCAACACTCAAGCCGACAAAAGTATCGATCTCGTACTCTTCATTGCCAGTCACTGAAGACTGCACTGTGCCAGTGAGTGAGGAGATTGTAATTTTGTAGCCAGTGAGCTTGGCGGCTAGACGGACATTCTGACCACCACGACCGATAGCTAGAGAGAGCTGATCGTCTGGAGCTTTGACAGTCACGTAGCGCGTAGCTTCATCCACCTCGATCTGCAAGTTCTCAGCAGGCGCTAGAGCTGACTTGAGATACTCATAGATATCTTTGGAAAAAGGAATGATGTCGATTTTTTCATTGTTGACCTCACGGATAACTTCTTGGACGCGCACGCCTCTCTGACCTACACATGAACCTACTGGGTCGACACCTTCTTGTGATGACTCAACCGCTAGCTTGGTACGAACTCCAGCCTCACGAGCAATGTGCGTAATCTTCACCGCTTCGGAAGCTACTTCTGGCACTTCGCGAGCAAAGAGAAGAGATACTAATTCTTTGGCAGAGCGAGATACGATCACATTGCGACCACGAGGAGTCTCACTAATTTCCTTTATGTAGACGGTAACTCTGTCGTTCATGCGATAAAACTCACCGCGCACTTGCTCTTCAGGAGGCATGTAGCCCATACCTCTACCCAAATCCACTACTACAGTGCGGCCATCCATCCGCAGGACTTGAACCGCCATGATTTGACCAATTTTGCCTGTAAAGTCAGCTAAGACTTGTTCCTTTTCCGACTCTCTTATTTTTTGTAAAATTACTTGTTTGGCTGTTTGAGCGGCAATGCGACCAAAACCAGCTGGAGTGACATCCACTTCTTTCTTTTCATCCCAGCGCACAATCTCACCGGTCTCTTCAACTTTTTCCAAGCTCGGATACTTATAAATTCTAGACTCACCAGAGTCTGCATCTACTTTGGCAGCAAAGTAAGTATCTTCGTCTAGAGGTCCAAACTGCTTGCGATAAGCAGAGACCAATGCCATACGAATTCCCTCAAGAATGGACTCTATACTGATGCCTCTCTCGTTGGCTATTTGACCCAAAGCTGCAGAGAACTCGGTTCTAGCTACTTTAGTCTGGACTTTTGTGTTGGACATACTGCTCCTTAATTCTAATCAAGATTCTAAATAACGAGGATCATTTTAAATAATCTCTACCATAAATAATCGTTAACCCTAAATAATCACTGCACTTAAAAAAAACGTGCCCTTTCTAGATAAACGCGGCCTTTCTAATTACCGTGCAAAAAACGCCTAAAAACGCGCCCTCCTGCTTGGCCCGTCCCGAAAAATCAAAAAACACTCTAACTGGAGGTATTTCGCGCCCTTATAGATGTATTTTACACTACTTTCGTCTGTAGCACCAACCCCACCATATCAGAACTCCCGCTATAGCTACTCCTGAGAGTATTGAGTACTCAACAAGAGACAATCTAATAGCTACTATATGTTGACCATCACCATGGCGAACCAAAGACAACCTCTCATTTAATCCATCTAAAATTACTATGTCTGCTAAAAGCTGAGGACTGTGATCAGAGGCTGGAACACCGAGCTCTCTGTCAAGATCTACCGCTGGTGAAGTGTTGGCTGCCTTATCTTCTGCTTCTTTTTTCAGCTGGAGATCAAGCTGCCTATCCTGAGCTGCCTGCTTGACTTGAGCTTCGATGGACTGCTTGAGTTTGGTGGGGAGAACTTTGGCCATAGACCCTCATCGTAACTCTTCAAGCTGCTCCAAGAGCTTGCGCTCTTGATTGGATATTTTCTCTGGAATTTTGACTATAAATCGAACATAGAAATCACCTTTGCCACTACCCTGGAGGTGCTTGATACCCTCACCTCTCAAACGAACCAAAGTATGTGAAGCTGTACCTGGTCTAACCTTGAGCTTTAGAGATGAGCTAAGAGTAGCCACCTCCAGCTCACCACCAAGGACAGCAGTTGTATAAGGAATTTCTTTATCTACATAGACATCATCACCTTCTCTTCGGAACCTAGGGTCACTCTTGACAGTTAGCTCCAAGTCAAAGTCGTCAAACCTCATCTGAGTTCCTGAGTTCACACCCGCAGGGATTTTGATGGTTCTTTTCTTGCTATTTAGCTCAACATCTTTTTCGACACCTTCTACAGCCTCCATAAAAGTAATGGTGATACCGTATCTAGCTCGACGAGGCCGAGCTCGCCCCCCAAATCCACCTGCCCCGCCTCCAAAAAAACTCTCGAAAACCTCAAAAGGATCGATGCCAATATCTCCAAAGGGATTGGCTCCACCAGATGATGAGTAGCTCCACTCAAATGGCCCTGAGCGAGACCCCCCACCAAATGGACCACCAGGCGATCCACCAGTACTCGTACTCTGCTTGTAGGCAGCATGGCCGTACTGATCATAAGCTTGTCGCTTGGCATCATCAGATAGAACTTGATACGCTTCGTTGATCTCTTTGAACTTTTTCTCAGCGTCAGGCTCTTTGTTGTGATCTGGATGAGTCTTGAGAGCAAGCTTGCGATAGGCTGACTTTAGCTCAGCCACTGTCACAGACTTGGCCACACCAAGAACTTCGTAGTAGTCGCGAGAGGACATAGGTCTACTTTACCACCTCTCCCTCTTCAGCTTTTTTAGAATCTTCCTTGGTAGAGTCGTTGGATGCATCTGACTTTTCATCAGCTCCTGCTTCACTAGATCCACCTGCCTGCGCACCGTCCGCTCCTGCTCCAGCAGCTCCAGCGGCAGCTTGGCCAGCTTTAGCCATGGCCTCGCCAATTTTCTGAGCAGAAGTGAGTGTTTCTTCTACAGCTTTGTCCAGCTCTTCTTTGGTCGCGTCTGTCTTAGCTGTCATTTCTTTGAGCTTTTTGAGATTTTCTTCGATGGCTGTCTTATCGGCTGCTTCCAACTTATCGCCGTAATCTTTTAGTTGTTTTTCTATCTGAAAAACGACACTTTCAGCATGATTCTTGGTCTCAATCAAATCTTTAGCCTTTTTATCTTCATCGGCATGCTTTTCTGCATCCAGCTTCATTTTCTCTATCTCTTCCTTGGTTAGGTTGGTAGAGTTCTGGATCGAGATCTTCTGCTCTTTGTTCGTCATCTTATCCTTGGCCGTCACATGAAGTATGCCGTTGGAGTCAATGTCAAATGTGACCTCTACCTGAGGAGTACCTCGTGCTGCTGGAGGAATACCGTCTAAGATGAATCTACCTAAGGACTTATTGTCACGCGCAAACTCTCTCTCACCTTGTAGAACATTGATCTCCACCTGAGTCTGATTGTCGGCCGCAGTAGAGAAAATCTGTGACTTACTGGTTGGAATAGTTGTGTTGCGCTCGATGAGAGGTGTGCGGATGCCACCCAACGTTTCTAATCCAAGAGTCAGTGGCGTAACATCTAGTAAGACTACATCTTTGACATCTCCGCCGATCACACCGCCTTGAATTGCTGCCCCCAAAGCTACTACCTCATCGGGATTGACACCCTTGTGAGGCTCTATGCCAAAAAACTTTTTAACTTCATCCTGTACCTTGGGCATGCGTGTCATACCACCGACCAAAACCACTTCTTTGATATCTTTGACTGAGATCTTGGCATCTTTGAGGGCTTGCTTGACTGGCTCAAAAGATCTTTTGATCAAGTCATCAACTAGTTCTTCTAGCTTGGCTCTTGTCAGAGTCATAGTGAGATGAAGAGCTTGACCACCTTCACCTTGAGTGATAAATGGCTGATTAATCTCAGTCTGTTGTGAAGCAGACAGCTCTATTTTGGCTTTTTCAGCTGCATCTTTGACACGCTGAAGTGCTTGAGGATCTTTGGAAAGATCTTTACCTGTTTCTTTTTTAAACTCAACAATAATCCAGTCAATAATCTTACTGTCAAAATCATCACCTCCCAAAAATGTGTCACCATTGGTGGACTTAACTTCGAAGACGCCATCTCCAATTTCAAGAATAGAGATGTCAAATGTTCCACCTCCTAAGTCATAAACAGCGATAGTGCCACTTTGTTTTTTATCCAAACCATAAGCAAGAGCAGCAGCCGTAGGCTCGTTGATGATGCGCTCCACTGTCAAACCAGCAATCTCACCAGCCTGCTTGGTAGCTTGGCGTTGAGCATCATCGAAGTAGGCAGGAACTGTGATCACAGCTCGAGTCACGGTTGAACCTAAGTAGCTCTCGGCATCTGTTTTGGCTTTACTGAGAATCTTGGCAGAAACTTCTTGTGGTGTGTACTTCTTACCTTCAATCTCAACCACGGCCATTCCTTCTTTGCCTTCGGCAACTTTGTAAGCCACGTGCTTGATAGCATTCTTGACTTTGTCGCTACTCAATTTTTGACCCATGAATCTCTTGACTGAGTTGACTGTGGAGCTAGAGTTGAGAACCATCTGTCTCTTGGCTGGATCACCTACTGTGATCGTGGCACCTTTGTAAGCCACGATAGAAGGGAAAGTGTTACGACCTTCGGCTGTAGGGATAATTTTGGCACTCCCACCCTCCATGACCGCGACTGCAGAGTTGGTGGTACCCAGATCAATGCCGATTATTTTTGTTGTGGTGGACATATCTCTCCTTTGTTAATTTTTGCTTTTTACTTTTAATTTTTGTAACTGTAATTGTATCGTTTTTTTGAGTTATTTTTTTTGTTAAAGTTAAAGACGCCTAGTTCTGTTTTTCCTTCACTCCTACTTTTACTTTTGCCTGCTCAATCACCTCTCCACAAAGGGTATAACCTCGGCGCAAAACCTCTATCACCATGTCTACCTTCGAGTCATCACTCACTATCTCTTTATCAATCGCTTCCATAACTGCAGGATCGAACTTTTTACCCACTGCCTCTATCTCATCTAATCCTTGATCTCTTAGGGCTGAGTGGAACTGAGACACACACATATTTAGACCTTTGTCCTTCAACTGAGAGCTGGCCAAATCTAGATGAGCTAAAGGCTCAAGTAAGGCAGTGATCACCCCTTTGGCTGCCAGCTTGATCATTTTTAATCTATCCTCCTGTGTACGCCGAACTAGGTTGGCGTAGTCTGCCACGGCTCTTTTTTCTAGAGATTCAGCAGCGCTTAGTGCTGCGGTCATCTGGAGCAGCTGTCCCTTGAGCTGTACAACCTCTGGACTATCCAGCTCTGACTCCAGCTCTTGATTTAACTCTGACTCAGCATCTGACTCAAGTGAGAACTCACCAGACTTGCGACGACTGCCTTGTAATAGAACCTCTGACGGATCCAACACTTCATCCACAGTTGATCGTTGAGATGGTGATGTTGTTTTAGAGTGTGGCATTTTTTTAAACTAAACCAACATTTCTCCTATCAACTGACGAAAGTAGCGCATCATCGGTATGACATATGGATAGTCAAATCTTTGCGAGCCTATTATACCCACCCAGCAAGTCTCGTTATGAATAGGGAATGACATCGAGATGACACCAATTGGACTCAAGTTCTTGTTTCCTAGCTCAGAGCCATAAATCACCTTAATCATGTTCTGAGAAGCGCCGTATGAAAAAATTTCTTCTAGTAATCTAGCCTCTTCTATGAGTTCTAAAACGTTGCGCATAACATTTATGTCGTAAAACTCCGGCATCTGCAGAAGATTGGAGTATCCAGCAGTATAGAGGTGCTGCTGATCGATCATGGCTACACCTAGAGATCTGGTTTTTTCTGCCAAAACGCGCACCGAGATTTGTAACAACCAATCTAGCTGGTTGCGCGCCTTCCAAACTTTTTCTTTGGCTGAGACTTCATCGGCTACTGTCAGCTCCTTCTCCTTCATCAATTCATTGACGTAGAGTCTGAGGGCAACTGGTGTTGGTCCTCGACCGGCACTACTGTAGGTCTTGGTCAAGTAACCTTGCTTGGCGAGATACACCATCTCATTTCGAATAGTCGCCGGTGAAACACCCAGGTTAAACTTGCGATCTAGAGTCTCACTACCCACAGGCTCAGCTGTAGAGATAAACTCCTCGATAATACAGCGTAAAATTTTGATCTGTCTAGGAGACAAGTCGGTCATGATTGGCAGATTAACACGCTATCTGCTAATCTGTCAAGGGTCGCTCCAATCTTGAGCATTTCTAGTTGGGATTGAGTTGCTTTTACATGCAAATGAGCAGAAACTGATGGCCTGCAGCTAACTCTAACCGCCAGGACTTACGCTCGGCACTCTAAATGTGCTAGGCTTAACTTCAATGTCCGATAGCCTGCCACCCAACTCTCCAGCCAGCTCTACACTCAGCCCTCCACCTCAAGAAATTTTTTCCATATACGGCGATCACAAGCCTTTCGTCCCTCATCCCATCCATCGTCGTCAAAAAATTCACCTTAAACTACTTCTTCAAGGAGTACCTTTTATCCTCATGATTGTGGCAATCTTGGCAGGATCATGGCAGATCAAGCAAGTACGTGAGTTTTTTGGTCAGGCATCAGGTGAAAAAGTCAAAACTCTCTTTGTAGATACTCAAGCTGTCTTGGGCTCACTCCCCCGACCGTGGCGCAACTTGGCACAAGGTGGAGAGGATCACAACTGGCGCATGGGACCTATTCAAGCTCAGGTCAAAGAGTTAAAACCTCAGTACATTCGCATCGATCATATCTATGATTTTTATGACATTGTTAAGGGCTCTCCAGGAAATATTACTTTTGATTTTACCAAGTTCGACGGCATCATCGATGATATTTTGGCCTCAGGAGCTAAGCCTTACATCTCCCTCTCGTACATGCCGCCAGCTATTTCTAGTGGAGACATCATCTCGACACCAGTCAGATGGGAAGACTGGCAAGAGACGATTAGACAAACTATTCAGCATCTTAGCGGCGATCGTAAGATCGCCGACGTCTACTATGAAGTCTGGAATGAGCCGGATCTCTATGGAGGCTGGCACTACGGTAAAAAAGATAAAAATTACATCACACTTTATAACTTTGCCGCGCGAGGTGAGGCTCAAGCACGACGCGTACCTGGCATTCAACCATATAAATTTGGCGGACCTGCTATCACGGCTTTATATAAAAACTGGTTTGTAGCAATGTGCAACAACTCTGTCAAAAATAACATTCGGATGGACTTTTTCTCATGGCATCGCTACACGCTCAACGTCGATCAATACAAAAAAGATATTGCCGAAGCTCACAACTGGCTGGCCGACTGCCCTCAACTAGAACCCACACTAGAGTTGCACATAAGTGAGTGGGGTCATGACAGCAACAATAATGATGGCTACGACAACGACTTTTCCGCAGCTCACACTGTTGCTAGCTCTATCGAGATGATCGGCGTGCTAGATCGTGCTTTTGTGTTCGAGATTCAGGATGGTAAAGGTCCTGAAGATAAAGAGTACTGGGGACGATGGGGTATGTTTACTCATCAAGATAAAGGTAGTAAACCCAAGCCTAGATATCGCGGCTTGAAGCTACTTGATCGACTTTCTGACCAGAGACTCCAGGTTATGGGAAAAGGCTCTTGGGTCAAAGCAGCAGCTGCCAAAAGGACGGATGGTACGGTGGAAGTAGTCATGGTCAACTATGATGCTGCCAGTCGCAACAGTGAGTCTGTGCCAGTGACTTTTCAAAAAGTGGTGCCGGGTGAGTACTCTATAAGCAAAGAGTACTTGGGCGGGCGTAAGCAAAATGACAAGGTCTCGACAACCACTTCTGAGCTGAACACTACGATAGCTATGCCGACTAACAGTGTTGTTTTTGTGGAGTTAAAGCTGGTGGCCGCGGCCCCAGCCGCGGCCCCAGCCGCGGCCACATCCACTGGAGCTGCGAACAAGCCTAGAATACCAGCCGCCTCTCCAGCCATACAGAGAACGCCAAGAGCTCCTGATAATGCTCAGTTCAATGGAGCACTTTAAGATCTACAACTCCCCTTAGGGCTAACTCCAAATGAAACTTTGAAAAATATTTAGTAGCCATCACTATTTATTGCTACAAGTTTAAGTAGATTGCTAATCAGACATTCTATTTTTGAGAGCTAAAATTAACTACCGGAAGTTTTGAGAAGCTTACTTTTCACCAACTCCCCAATCTGCTTCTGGAATACCTCTTTAGAAAATTTCTGACCCTGTTCTTTAATAGTAGCGTGATCGAACTTACTCGCCTCGAACTTCTGGATCGCTGCTACTAATCCAGCCTCGCTCAAGTCATCGAAAAATACCCCCGTCTTCCCGTCAATAATAGTCTCTTTTGGCCCCCCAGATCTATGTGCAATCACTGGTATGCCTCGCTGCATAGCCTCCACCGGCACAATCCCAAAATCTTCATCCTCGACAGGATAGATCAAGGCTCTTGCTCCAGCATAGAGCCTAGACAACTCTACATCACTCACACTTCCTAGTATCTCTACGCTTGCTCCCGCAGCCTGCTTGAGTACTTCAAACATCGACCCCACGCCAGCTACTTTGAGTGGAAAGCCCAATTTGTTAGCGACCGCAACTGCTAGTTCAGGGTGTTTGGAAAAGGAGAGTCGATTCACATACAGGTAGTATTTTCCGACCTGATCATCTTGATGTTGTTCACCATGCATCTGCTCATCAACCAACTGTCTATCCCTTTTTGGTTCAACTAACTCCTGCCTTCCAGTTACTCCAAATTTTGCAGCTCCCACCTCCGGCAGCTCCACAGGTGGGTAGATCACAATCGAGTCGCGACGATAAAACTTTGAGATTCTACGTGCTGTTTCTTTGGAGTTTGAGATAAATTGATCGACTTTTTGAGAAACATTAAAATCGATGATGCGACAGAAGTGGTTGATGATGGTGCCAAAAAATTTAGTCACTGGATTTGCCCTCCAGTTAGTCATCGTCGAGTAGCCATAAAGAGAGCGAGGAGGTGTGTGACAGTAGCAGATATGGACACCATTGGGCACACGCACGGCCTTGGCAAAGTAGGCGTTGGATGAAGAGATCACTACGTCATAGCTCGATAAATCGAGTGAAGCAAAAGCCCGATCAGCAATGATTCTTAAAGGTGAGTAAAGCCAAGTAATAAATGGAATTTTCGACATCCAGGTCGTTCGTATGTCCCAACTCTTGAATCTTGCTGCTTGAGATCCTAGAGCCTGCCAGTCTAAAAAAGCTACATAGACTGGTGCATCAGGGTAAAGTTCGTGGAGTGCCTCCATAACTCTCTCAGCACCGCCATACTCCCTCAAGTAATCATGGATTAAGGCAATTTTCATAGAGGAATGATAACACTAACTAGGGATCGACCCTCAGCTTGTTGATCTTGAGCCAGAGCAATCTCTTATTTTAAATCTGTTTTAAAGAATTTTTTGGTAGGTTGCTCGTACGTGGGCCGGGCATCTGGTATGCAGAACCTTTTGTCAAAAGATTTGTTGCGGGTTCGACTCCCGTCCGGTCCACAGCTTCAAGAAATATCAATATAGATTGATTGACAGAACTAAAATACCACTTGACATACTTAAAATTTAATTTATTATGGAATTATCTTTTGACAGAAGTTTGCATAACATCCAACTGGATGCAGCAGCAACAAAATCCTCCCGAAAGGAGGATTTTTTGTCAATCAATGAGGTTTTAACCCAACATTTTCTCTTATCCTCAAAACAGCGCCTGCTGCACATCCAGCTCGAACTCATCCGGAGGCAGAAGCCTCAATAGCGACTTAAAGTCAAATTCGTTAAATAGTTCTATTACTTTTGCCTTTTCATAAGCTGCCAAGCGGCAGTCCTCTAGCTTCAGACTCACGGGCACAGCGCAGTCTATTCGAGCCAACTGTTGACTCATGATCGCCATCTCATAGTTCTCAGTCAGCAGCTTCACAAGTCTGGGTGTGAGCAATTTTTTTTGCAGTTCGCTCAATGAGTCAGCATTCTTCAAGCTCTGATACAGCCCATCCAAGCTACCAAACTTGCCTATCAGTCGAGAGGCTGTCTTAGAACCAACTCCTGGCACACCGGGAATATTATCAGACGCATCTCCCATGAGGGCCTTGAGATCCACGACTTGATCTGGCCTCACACCCATCTTGACCAAAACACCCGCCTCGTCGTACTCAGTGTCCATTTGCCCCTTGCCTCTCCCTGGCATCCAGACGTGTACTCGATCATTGACCAATTGGAAAGTATCCTTGTCGCCCGTCACGATCACTGTGATCATATTCTTATGTTTTTGATAGATTAAATTGGAGTAAGTACCAATTAGATCATCAGCTTCATAACCAGGTATCTCGAACTGTGGGATGTTAAGCGTTGTCACCACTTTCTTGATAAGCTCTATCTGAGGCTTGAGATCATCAGGCATCTCTGGACGGTGCTCTTTATATCCAGCAAACTGGGTATGACGAAAGGTAGCTGAGGGGTGATCGAAAGTCACGATGATGTACTTAGGATTGAAGTCCTTCATAGCTGTCAATAAAATTCGACTAAAGCCGTAGACAGCATTCACCAACAATCCCTCGTGCGTTGTCAACCCAGTGAAAGCATGGTAGGCACGATAAATAAGGGCATGACCGTCGATAATCAGAAAAGTTTCTTGAGACATGATGAAAGATTCATCCACATTTAGTCAATTTTTCAATAGATTCACTAATCTAAGCCA
>CAYUQY010000017.1:0-22261 GCA_964447075.1 uncultured Pseudomonadales bacterium
CGGACGGCTTTATGATCAAAGGTATGATCTAAACGTAGCTCTTTAGTATTGAAATTTTCGTATTAGCCCCACCACTCTCCCCTGCACCTGGACATTGGTAGCGTAGATAGGGCTCATGGAGGCGTTGGCTGGCTCTAGACGGATACGAGTTGCTTCACGATAGAAGCGCTTGAGGGTGGCTAGACCGTTGTCTAGAAGCGCGACGACGATGTCACCTTGACCTACTTCTTTTGTCTCCTCTATGACCACGTAGTCGCCATCATCGATATGATCCTCTATCATGGATTTACCGCGTACTTGGAGTACGTAGGCTCTCTTTTTACCAGTGATTAGCTCTGGGGAGACCTTGAAGGTAGCGTTTTGGTTGGGGTGAGGATCAAGTGGAGATCCAGCGGCGATAAAGCCCATGAAGGGTAAGTCAACACTGTCTGTGAGGCGTAAATAAGTGCGATCAATAAGCTCAATTCCTCTGACTGTGCCTTCTATTTTGCGGATGACTTTCTTCCTCTGTAAAGCTTCTAGGTGTTCATGGACCGTGGCGAGAGATGAGACTCCGATGGAGTTGGCGATTTCTTGAAGTGTGGGAGAAAAACCGTTTTTCTGAATGTACTGACTGATGAAGTCGACTATCTGTCTTTGTCGTTTGTAGAGTGTGACTGGCATGAGATCCTTTCGGTAGAGTTTTGGGCGAATATGAACCGAATAGGCTAAGAATAGACGAAAAGATATGGGTTAGACAACTAGATCTTAAGATATGGAAATAGATCAATTGGAAGTAACTATCATTGATCTTAGTGCAGCTCCGACGAGATAAGCTATGGCAGCAGCTATGGAGCCAACAAGTAGCACCTCTAGACCATTTTTCCACCAAATGCCCTTCATGGCGACTGTGCGCACAGCACCTACGCCAAAAAGAGCTAAACCAGTAGTGACTATAGATGTTTGGAACTGGTTTCCTACTGGGACTAGACCAAAAATACTCATGATGTAGGGAATGAGTGGCAAACTGCCAGCTAAGATGAAAGCCAGAAAAGTTACCACTCCAGTTAGCCAAAGTCGTCTATCTTGAGTTGCTTTTCCAAGCTGGGCTCGTAATTTTTGTTCTGATCTCTCTCCCAAAAAATCTCCAACTCCCATACTGAAGCCATCAGCGAAGAGATTGCCGAGACCGAGTGCCAAAATTACACCTGGAGAGAGCGTGGCTCCTGAGACTCCAGCAACCACCGCAAAGGTAGTAATGATGCCATCATTTGCGCCAAAAACAGCTGCTTTAAAAAGACCAGTGTGGTGAGAGTTGAGTTTTGTGATTGTTCTTTGCGTGGAAAACCTTTAATTGGCAGAAGCAAATTGAGTGCTTACTACATGTAGAGTTGTTCTACTTGAGTGATGTCTACATTTTCTATAGACTGCTTTACAAGTGGTCCTGTGTTTAGTTGGGATAGAGTTTTGTGAAAAGGAACTGAGTTTTCATCACGGTAAAACAATCCGATTGGAATCTTACCTGATTCAAGAGTTTTTTCGTAAGCCTTGAGGCGATTGTGAGTGTCGTGTCCAGTATTTTGTAAGTTGTAGACATGTTCTCGATAATAGAGATAAGTATTGTCATGATTGAAGGTAAAACAGGGCTGAAACATGTCGACAAATGAGGTTCCATTGTGCTCTAAAGCTAGTTTAATCAAAGAAGTAAGATGAGCGATCTCACCAGAGAAACCTCGAGCTACAAAAGTGGCTTCGCAAGTCAAAGCCAGGCCAAGAGGATTAATCTGAGTTTCTGGTACTCCTAGGGGTGTGGACTTTGTTTTTTTGCCTTTGGCAGTAGTAGGAGCTGCTTGGCCAGTGGTCAGACCATAGACCCCATTGTTGTGCACCAAGATAGTAATGTCATGATTGCCTCGCAAAGCTGAGAGAAAGTGATTGAGGCCTTCGCCATAAGTATTTCCATCACCGGCCACAACGATCACCTTTAGGGAGTGATTGGCTAGCTTGATGGCTGCAGCGTTGGAGATATCACGACCATGAAGAGCATGAAAGCCGTAGACGCGATTGAAGTCTGCCATGTTGCCAGAGCAACCCACACCATACACAATCACAACCTGCTCTTCTGGATAGGCTAGTTCTGAAAGTGCATTCTTGAGTGCAGTCCAGACTCCAAAGTTGCCACATCCAGGGCACCAGGTAGGGTAGTAAGGAGATTTGAGTGATTGGCGAGTTGTAGTCATTGTTTTGCTATCTCCTTTATTTCTTGGAGAAGATCTTCACTATAAAAAGGTCTGCCATCAAATCTTCTAATGTGAGCGTCAGCAATGATGCCAGTTTCTTGACGAATGAGCAGCTCTAGCTGTCCAGTTTGATTGGCTTCTATGATTACGAGTTTTTTAACTTTACTAAGGAGATCCATCAATTTCTGGACCGGAAATGGCCAGACACAAGGAAGATGAACTGCATTGATACTGAGTGAAGAAGAGTCTTTTGAACTCTCGTGCAGTACTTGTTCTACCACCATGCGGGTTGATCCCCAACAGAGTAGTGTCACCTCCGCTACTGCTGGACCAAGAAGTACAGGATCTGGAAGATCTTTGAGAACTGTGGCCAGTTTTCTGTGGCGCTTTTGGTTCATTTTTTTTGTTAGACTCGCGTCTTCTGTTGCGTATCCAAGCTCGTCATGTTCGTAGCTGTTGGTGATAGAGAGACCATGTGGTTGTCCAGGTATTGATCTGGGAGACCAGCCTTCAGGTAGATCCTCAAATCGTCTGTAGGAGTTGTCTTCTGGAAGTGGGTCGGGAGCAAATCCTGAGCGTTTGTTGACCCAGCGAGTATTTGGCTTAGAAAAAGAAGCATACGACTCTAGTGAGAACTTGTCTGAGAGTATGTAGGCAGTTAGGTGATACTTTTCAGCCACTTCAAAAGCTAGACGAGTGCAGTCAAAGTGTTCTTGGTGAGTGCCCGGAGTAAAGACGACTCTAGGTACTTCGCCATGTCCAGCATTTAGGACAAAACTGAGATCTGCTTGGCAGGTCCATGTAGGCAGCCCAGTGGCAGGACCTGGTCTTTGACCCACCACTATCACAAGCGGCGTCTCCATCACGCCAGCTAGTGAGGTAGCTTCTACCATCAGAGCAAAACCTCCAGTTGCTGAAGCAGTCATCGATCTGACCCCGGCATATGATGCCCCAATAGCTTGATTGATAGCAGCTATTTCATCTTCAACATGTTTAACTACGAGGGGGTATTTACTTTGCTTGTCAGCTAGAAAATGGAGAATATCTGAGGTAGGAGTCATGGGATACATGCTACAGAACTGGACCCCTGCAGAAAGAGCACTCATACCAATGACATGATTGCCGGTCATGAGAAGTTGTGTGTTTTCTTTCTTGGGAAAAGGCTCTTTGAGTTGTGGTAGACGCGACTTGGCATAGTCGAAACCTGCCTGAGCTGCTTGTAGGTTTTGATCTACAACTTTTTCACCTTTGCTTGCGAACTGATCTGTGAGAACGCTTTTTAAGACCTCTAGATCTAAGCCAAGTATAAAGCAGGAGGAGCCGAGAGCCACAACATTTTGGGCTAAGAAATGGCCAGTTGTCTGACGAGAAAGATTTGTCATCGGAAGATCAAAAGTTCTGGCTCCAGAGCTTTGGTATTGAGTTAGGTCATAGTGATCTGTAGTAGCGTCGCCCAAGATTATAGAGTGAGCATCTACCTCATCTTGATGAAGTGAGATACCTTCTTCGTTGAAGGCTACAAGTAGGTCTATGTGTCTTTGCTGACAAGACTGTGGCTCAAAACTAGCGTGAACTTGGTGGGTGCTGTGGCCTCCACGGATCAGAGATGGATACTCACGGTAGGCAAATACATTCATGCCGTGTCTAAGACAGACTTTTCCAAACATCACACCAGCTACATCGATACCTTCTCCGGATCTTCCTGCTACTTTCCAGTGTAGTGAGTTATTATTTTGAGACATAACCTAGCTTATTTTATACTATTTTTAAGTCCAAAGCCCAAGTACCAGTTACGTTTACTACCAGTGGATTGATCTCAAGCATTTTAAGAGTTGGAGTCTGCATCCAGAGCTCCTGAAGTTGGCACATGTGGTTGACAATTTTGTTTATGGCCCTTGGATGTGTAGAGTTCACAACAGCATAAGCTTTAGTTTTTTTAAATGACTGCTCCATCTGCTTTTTGGAGGCTGGTAAAAAAACATAGGCTCTATCAGCTAGGAGGTTACTTTGTCCACCTCCTAAGCCAATGCTTAGGAAAGCTCCAAACTGTGGGTCAGTCTCCAGACCAAGAAGTAGCTCAATCTGTGTATCGATAACTTCTTGAAGCAGCATCTGAGCACCTAATTTTTGTAGTTTCTTGAAGGCAGCCTGTGTTTCATGATGAGAGTGAACTAAGCCTATGACCCCACCTTGTTGAGCTTTATGAAGTATCTGCATGTTGGCAGTTTTGGCAAACAATGGATATGGCAAGCTGATGGCTGGTACAGCTGTGGGTGAGGTGATGATGGTAAATCGTGGGATGTGAAAGCCATACTTAGCCATCAGCCGAAAAGAGTCCTTAATGCTGTCTGGGACTGCGTTGCTTGTGGTCTGTATTGCAGACAATGTCTTGGGAAGAGCTTCAAAGTTCTCAGTTAGGTACTGAAGTCTTTTTAGCTGGGAGAGAATACCTAGGACTTCTGCTATCTCATTTGGGTACTCAAAACAAGTGATGCCAGCCTGATGTAAAGCTTGCCTATATGAAGCAAGCTGATCTCCACCCACTAGTGCCACGAAGATTGGTTTGGTTGTTTTTAATTTTGTAAGTACGTCTACTATGGCAGGAACCTCGGTCACCGCTTGCTGAGTTACTATGACCAGCAGTGAATCTATATTGACATCGCGTGCGCCTATCGTAACTGCAGATTGAAATCTGTCAGGAGAGGCATCGCCTAGTAAGTCTAGGGGATTGCTAGGATGGATGTTTGGCAAGTGATCAGATAGATATCTGTGTGACGCTTGACTCCAATTTGCCAGAGCTACTTTGTTGTGACTTAAAGAGTCAACTGTGTTCACAGCTAGGCCGCCAGCATTGGTGATGATCATCGTATTTTCTGGAATGTTCTTATGAATGGCTAGAAATGATGCGGCATTTAAAAACTGCTCCACTGTGTCTACCAAGACGTAGCCAATTTGTTGAGCGGCAGCCTGAAGTAGAGTGTTGTTGGTAGCGAGTGCGGCTGTGTGTGAAAGCGAGGCAGCTGAGCCTTTGAGAGAAGTTCCGCCCTTTAATAAAAGTACCGGCTTGAGCTTGCTTACTTTGCTGACTACTTCAAAAAACTTTTCGACATTACTGATTGATTCAAGATACATCACAATCGAAGAAGTATGTGGATCATGAGCTGCATACTCTAAGCAGTCGTTCTCGTTGATGCCGGCTTTATTGCCTAGTGAGACTGCAAAAGAAACACCAGCCTTGATAGAGTTGAGCTGATCGAAAAGAGCAACCAAGAGGGCGCCAGATTGAGAAATAGCAGCTACTTTTCCTGGGAGTATCTTTTTCCCAGAAAAACTCATGTTTAAGTCATGGTGAGGGTGAATGATTCCAAGTGTGTTGGGCCCAAGCAACTCAATGTGAGCTTCACTAAGAACTTTAAGTACCTGATTTTGAAGCGTGAGACCTTCCTGACCGCTTTCTGAGAAGCCTGCTGAGATCAGGACTACACTCTTGACTTTGTGAGATTGTTTTTTATTGCGATCTACAATCTGAGTCACAACTTCCAGAACTGTTGCAGCTGGAGTGCAGATGACGATCACATCTAGTGGGGCTGAGATAGAACTCAGGTGTGAGAAGCACTTTATACCAAGTATACTTTTTGCTTTGAGATTGACCGGGAATAGAGTAAGCTTGGGGTTCTGCTTGAGGTTTGCTAAAAGCTGATAGCCTACTTTTTGGGGCTCTCGCGAAGCTCCTACTACAGCAATATGGCTGGCGTTGAAGATGTTAGTAAGGGTTTTCATGGAGTAGAGTCCTGCCAGTCATACTTTCTGGTTTAGAGATGCCCATCAGAGAGAGAATTGTGGGGGCCACATCGGCCAGAATTCCTGTTGGTAAAACGGTGTTGCGATTGAGAAATTGTTTTCCAATGATCATGAATGGCACGGGATAAGTGGAGTGCTCAGTGTCAACTGCTCCACTGTCCATGTTGATCATTTCCTCTGCATTGCCATGATCGGCTGTGATGAACACAATCCCGCCCTTGTTGCCTACCTCGCGTACAATCTGCCCTACGCAGTCATCGAGGATTTCCACAGCTAAGACTGTGGCTTCTAAGTTGCCAGTGTGGGCCACCATGTCCGCATTGGCAAAGTTGGCGATAATAACATCGTATTGGTCACTTCTAATTCTTTCTAACATGTGCGCAGTGATCTCTCTGGCACTCATTTCAGGTGTTTGATCATAGGACTTAGTTCCTTTTGAAGGCAAAATGACTCTATCTTCACCTGGATAGATAGTCTCTTGCTGGCCGTTCATGTAGTAGGTGACAAAGCGCTCCTTTTCTGACTCGGCCATGCGTAGCTGTCGCATTCCTTTTTCAGCGAATACTTTACAGATTGGGTCGCGGACAAACTGGGGTGGAAAGGCTACGTGAACAGGCAGTCCTTCTTCATATCGTGTCATAGTCACAAAAAAAAGATTTGAAAGTATTTTACTTCTTTGAAAAGTTTGTTTAACAGGCTCTTTGGAAGCTGCGAGATGTGAGCCAGTGTACTTGATGGCATAGGGATCAAATCCCTCCACTTGTGAAGCGGTTTCAAAGTCTTTCATAGTGAAGGCTTTGGTTAGTTCCCTTGGTCTGTCGATACGATAGTTAAAAAAAATAACCGCATCATTGTCCTGAATGAGAATGGGTTGATTTTGGGCATTCACGATCGAGATTGGCTCAATGAACTCATCAGTTACACCAGCGTTGTATTGAGTCTGTAAAGCAGCTAGAGGATCTGTGGCTTGGTTGGATGAACCAGATATCATCATGTTGTAAGTCTTTTCAATTCTTTCCCAACGTTTGTCACGATCCATAGCGTAGTATCTGCCGATAATGCTAGCTAGGGTCCCGATACCTAGTTTTTGAGTGATCTCTAAAATTTCTCGAATGTAGTTAATTCCAGATGTAGGTGGAGAGTCACGACCATCAGTAAAACCATGAATATAAACTTGTTTGATTTTGGACTCTTTACAGAGGTGAAGAAGTGAAAAAAGGTGTTCGATGTTGGAGTGGACTCCGCCTGCGCCGATAAGTCCCATGAGATGCAGGGCAGAGTTTTGATGTTTTACATGCTCAAATGCTTCTTGGAAGGCCACCGTATGCTTAAAAGATCCATCTGCTATGGACATATTGATTCTTGGGAGGTCTTGATACACAATGCTGCCTGCACCAAGATTGAGGTGACCAGTTTCAGTATTACCGTCTTCATTGTGCGGAAGACCGACAGCCTCGCCACTAGCAGCTAACTGAGTGTGTGGGAAGGCTACCCAATACTTATCCATGTTGGGTGTATTGGCGCGGGCAACTGCATTGCCAGTGTAGTTTGGGCCTATACCCCATCCATCTAGGACGAGCAGAACTACCGGTTTGGGGCCAATATATTTTTGTTGACGATAGGTCTCATTAAATGGCATCCCTGAAATGAGTGGCTGAATATCTGGCATAGCTCAGAGAGTGGGACTTTGTGATTGGTTGAGTTCACTATTTATCTGTAGGAGACGGTTGTACTTGGCTATTCTCTCCCCTCGATTTGGAGGTCCAAACTTGGAGTATGTTGCACCTACTCCTACAGCAAAGTCAGCAATAAAGTCATCATTAGTTTCACCGCCTCTATGAGAAACAGTGACTTGCATGCCAGCCTCTTGAGCCATGTGGACTACTTCTAGAGTTTCTGTGACAGTTCCAATTTGATTAGGTTTGATTAGGATTGCGTTGCACAGCTTGCCGGTGATAGCTTTCTGGGTTCTGATTTTATTTCCCACCAAGAAGTCGTCACCGATGATGGTAGTAGTTTCACCTATTTCAGCTGTTAAGCTCTGCCACATTTTTTCATCATCTTCTTGAAAAGGGTCCTCTATTGAAAAGACGTGGTAGAGTTTTCTCATATTTTTGTAGTACTCGAAGATATCACTGGATGAGTATGGTTGGGATTTATCTTTGAGCACATATTTACCGTGACTGTAAAACTCAGTCGAAGCAGCATCTACTCCAAAGAAGACATCTTGAGCAAAGGTGTATTTAGTGGACTTGATAGCTTCGATCATGATTTCAAAGGCATCTGTATTGTTGTATAGGTTGGGTGCATAGCCTCCATTGACTCCTACCGAGTGAATGGCTCCCTTAGAGATCAGGATATCTTCAATGACATGGAAAATAGTCACTGCCATCTCAAGTGATGCCTCAAAGTTCATGTGGCTTGCTGGTAATATCTGGAACTCTTGAAAGTCGAGATTGGTAGCTCCGTGTTTGCCGCCATCTATTAGATTAAAAATAGATGAAGGTATAAATAGGTTGGGTGTGAGCTGATACTTCTGATAGATATATTGATAGAGGGGAAGTCCCACAGACATAGCTGCAGCTTTCATGACTGCTTGGGAGAGTGAGATGAGCGTGTTGGCTCCAAGTCTGCCTTTGTTGGGTGAGCCGTCTAGATCTACTAGTAGCTGGTCAATTTCTGTCTGTGTTGTTGGATCTTTGCCTATGATCTGAGGAGCTAGGATAGAATTAATGTTATTTACGGCTTGAAGTACGCCTTGGCCTAGCATGCGAGGATTTTGTGTGTCTCGCAACTCAGCAGCTTCGTACTTACCATGCGATTTACCAGTAGGAGCGCTGGAAAAAGCAGTAATACCGTTGTCAAGCCAGACGCCACACTCTACAGTAGGTAAACCGCGCGAATCTAGTATTTCACGAGCAAAGGCAGCTTGGATGGCAGGCATAAAAAGTGAGTTAATACTAGCCTAAAATCTTGTTCGTGGGAAGTCTGGAGATTATTTTTTCTAGTTCATCTGTTTTTTGAACCAGTCTACAGAAGGAATTGGAGCTGGATCGATCCCGTTGAGCATACTCAGGTAGAAGTTGGTGTATGAGCCCAGCTGGATGAGCTCCCAAATTTGTTCGAGCTTTGTAGGTGCGGTCACCATGATAAGTTCTGCGATACAGCCAGATTTTTCTATTAGTTCTTTGGCGAGTATCATTCGCTTCTGGATTCGAGGGTGATAAAAGCTCGAGTTGATCACAAAGAAGAGTAGATTATCCTTCAAGTGAGTTGGAAAAGTCATGCTCTCCAGGAAGTGATGATTCATTTCTGGCACAACTAAGTTTATGGAGAAGTTTTTAGCATTTTCATTGAGTTGATTGTTAAAAGTGTGAGCTGCGCCTATTAAATGTTGTGCAGAAACTATCACAATCATTTTATCTAAGGCGCTATAGCTTAGATATTTAGCAGGATTGTTCTCTACCCTTTCTGGAGCTAATTTGGGATTGGTTGCCTTGAGGTGAGAGACGATATTACCTACTAGGGAATCTGTGAGGTTGATTAGCCCAAGTTGGTGAAATATTCCGAGCTGGCAGAATACAGAGTAACCTATGGCCATGCGAGGTTGATTGCATGGGTTGTGGATAGGATTTATTTTGTAGGAGAGATAGTTTTCTGTTTGAGCCAGTTCGAGAAGTTTGCCACCAGCAGCAATTACAATTATTTTCGCCCCTTTTTGTTTAGCTTCAAGCGCACAGCTCAAGACTTCTTCTGTTGCACCTGAGTAGCTAGAGAGAATTACGAGTGTGTCTGAGTTGACGTAATTTGGCAGGTTGTAGTCATTAACAATATCGAGTGGAACTGAGAGAGAGTCTTTGTAGCAGTTTTTAATTATATCTATACCTAGGCCAGATCCACCCATGCAGACTGAGACGATGTTTTTGAAGTTCTTATATTTTGGATCTATCTTGAGCTGTTTTATTTCCTGCCAAACTTGTTCTATTTGGTTGGCTAGTACTTCGACTGTACCTAAGACGTTGCTTTTATCCAAGGCTTTTATTTTTTCACGAGAGTCTAGAATAGGTGTGTTGTTAGTCGTTGGGTTAATCATGATGTTCCTTTAAATTATAACTCTCCTGACGCGATGACTTGTTGTAGATAACTAGGCAGGCCGTCTTGATCTACGTCTCCAATGATTTTATCCGCAATCTCTTTAATCTTTGACGTGCCATTACCCATCGCGACTGAGTAGCCAACTGCTTGCAAGAACTCTAGATCATTTTCGCTATCACCAATCCCAATAATTTCTGATGACTTGATATCTTTTAATAGACACCACTCTTTCATGCCAGTGGCCTTGTTAACTCCATAAGGAGTAATTTCTAGATATGGTAGACCATTTGTAGATCGAGTGACTTGTTTGACTTCTATGTCTTTAAACTGCTGAAGTTTGGCTAAGACCGGCGAGGAAGCTTCCACCACACTTTGTCGCCATCTCAGATCTTCTGTGGAGCCATCGCATATTTCTGGTCTAAAGAGCTCATTTACAGAAAGAGTCATTCCGTGAACTGAGTCTAGTTTTTTGAGTTCTATTGCTTCAGAGATAAGCGCAGGTTTCATTTTAAATCTTTTTAAAATATAGCTTGATGATGGAGTACTAATGAAGGATGAATAGAGTTTTTTTGCTGTTGATATATAGCACAAGCTGCTAGAAGCCTCTGCTAACTTTATAATCATCTTAACGGTATTTTCATTGATGGTATGAGACTTGATGATTTCTGCTCGGTTATCGACAAGCGCACTTCCTGAGACGCAGATGTGTACTGCGTTTTGCGGAAAATATGGAAATAGAAATTCTTTAAGCAGAGCTGGGTTTCTACCTGTGCAGATCGCTAGTTCAAGACCAGCTTTGGATAGATCTTTTAAAGCTTTTGGAACTCCAGTAGGTATTGAGCCATCAGATTTTGTTAATGTTTTGTCGGCATCGAAGAGTATGGCTTTGAAGTCAGAGAGTCGTGGCATAGGCAATGGGATAGTCAGAGAGTGAAACTAGGTTATTAGGCTACTTCAGCTTTAAGGATTTGACTGTGCTCAAGGTTCTTTTTGACAAGGGTATCTGGATAGATTATCGTTCTACTACCAATCAATGTCCCAGGCATAGTTTTGACTGCAATGCCTAAGTTTGCTTGATCGCCAATGATAGTTCCTAGAGTTTTTAAGCCAGTATCAATCTTTTTTCCAGAGACTACTGTCCTGACATTTTCTCTATCCAATCTTTTATTGGCTGTAATAATTCCAGCCCCAATTTTGACCTGATTACCTAGTATGGAGTCGGCTATATAGCCAAAGTGGAACTTTGATCCTGGGAGCATGATGGATCTGACTAGCTCGCTTTTTGCACCTATGCTTGATTCTGACTCCATGCTTGACTGTCTTACAAATGAGTAGTCACCTACATAAGCATTTTTACCAATATATGCAGGGCCTAAAATTTTTGCAAAGTGACTGATTTCGGCGCCTTCCTCGATGACTACAGGACCCAGTGAATCATCGATAATTGCTGTAGAGGCTACTTTAGCTTGGCTATGAGTAGCTGATTTCTCATTTGAAAGTAAAAATTTCTGATGCTCAAAAAGATGCCAAGGGTACTTTAGGGAAGGTGCATTTTTTTCTTCAAACATCATATCTACTTGAAAATTGCTTGCGTACGAAGTGATAGCTGCTTCGAAGGAATACTCAAATTCAGGAGTTGCAGCTAAAACATCAAAAAAACTATGATCAAAAAGGTATGTTCCCCGTATGGCTACTTTTGATGGTTCAGTTCCTAGAGGAGGTTTCTCAACTACTTCAAGGACTCTATTGTTCTCTAGTCTGAGGATGCCCTCTAGTTGTGTGTTTTTTGAGGTTGAGCCTATCACTATACCCTGGGCTTTGTTACTCTGCTTTTGTTTTATCATCTTGGTGAGTAGTTCACCAGCAAGGTAGTTGTATGGATGCAGTACCGCAAACTCTCCAGTTACTAGTTCTCTTGCACCCAGTAATGCATTTCCAGTTCCTTTGGCGACAGACTGTGTCACAAATGAAATATCTAGGGATAAATTTAGGGAGTGGATATGGGAGCTGAGACCTTTGTTATCTGCATCTTTAGGAGAGAGGATGATGACGACTTTAGAAAAGTGGTGAGCCTTGAGATTCTCCAATGTTCTCTGTAGCAGTGATTTTCCCAGAAGTACTATGGATGACTTGTGGGTGCTCAAGTTTAGGGGAAAGAAACGCTTGCTATCACCTGCAGCGGTGATAATTACTGTGGGTTGTGACATGCTATGATTCTCCCAGGCTATGTCTAAAAAAACAAGACTACTTTACCTTATTTTTCTTCAGGCTTTTGTTGCTGTTTTTGGTTCCCTCTACTACTCCACTTTTGGCGATCCAGTGACTAACCTAGCTGCAGGTAGTTTCCTACCAGCTGGCCATGGGCTAACTCCATGTGAGCTGTGTTGGTTTGCTAGAATCTTGATGTACCCGATACTTATCCTGAGCTTTATTGCCCTACTAAAAGATGATTATCAGGTTACGGACTATATTTTACCCATGTCTGTGATGGGTGTTCTACTAGAAACCTATCACTTCGGTATGCAGAAGTTTGGCTTTGCCTCGCCATTTGGATGTACGCTTGCTAACCCATGCAATGCTCTGCAAATTCAGTATTTGGGCTTCGTTACTATTCCGCTTTTGGGATTAGTAGCTTTTGGGATAATCACAACCTGTGCGGCTTACCTGTATTATCTGAACTCTCACCCAAGTGACAATCATGCTGTGAAGAGTAACTCATCAAAAGTTGAGTGACCCTAATCTAGAGCATGGGTGTTAACCCCCTCTTTCCAGTTAATTTCTGGGTACTTGGTAAGAATTCCTTTGAGAATCTTTTTCACTTCATCGTACTGCTGCTGTGTCTTGCCTTCAAACTTGACCGTAATATATGGGCCATTCTGAGAGGCCCTGATAATCGCCATTTCGTTTTTTGTGTCCATGCGAATGCCGTCGATATCAATGTACTTAGCTGTAGGCCAATGAGCCATAAATTCTGCCCTGATTTTACTGTCGATAAACTTGAACTTTATTTCGTCAGCTAGGCCAAACTTGATCTCAGGACTACTAACATAGTGGGACAACTTGGCAGCAGCTTCGTGAAGGCTTTCATTTTTTCTCTCAAGATATTGAAGTAAACGTAGGCTTGCATAAGCAGCATCGTCATGACCGTAGAAGTTGTCCATAAAAAAGATATGGCCAGATAACTCTCCACCAAATGGTGCACGTATTTCTTTGAGCTTGGCTTTGATAAATGAGTGTCCTGTCAGCCACATGACTGGAGTCCCTCCAGCATTCTCAATTGCTTCTGTAACTTGCCTTGAACAGAGTGTGTTGTAGACGATCGGAGCCCCTTTGATAAAATCGAGGACGTCTTGGGCAAACAGGGCTACAACCGAGTCCATGTACAGTACCTGTCCGGTGTGATCCACGGCTGACATGCGGTCTCCGTCTGTGTCGTAGGCAAAGCCGATGTCAGCTCCAGATTGTTTGACTCCCTCAGCCAATCTTTCCAGCACCTCTAGCTCTGTTGGGTCTGGAACACCTAGTGGGAAAGAGCCATCAAGGGTAGTGTTCTGTTCTATTACCTCACAGCCAGCAGCTCTAAAAATATCAGGATAAAACATGCCTGAGGTGGTGTTGCATGCATCGACAACTACCTTCCATTTTTTCTGAAGCTGGAAGTGCTTGAGGACATCTTTTTTGTAAGCTGGGTAGATATCATGAGTTCGATTGGTGCCTTTTCCTGATGAGTAGTTACCACCTTTGATAATGGTGTTAATGTAGAGAATTTCTTCTGTAAGCATTGTGTCTGAGTAGCCTACACCGAGCTTCAAGCCATTGAACTGCTGAGGATTATGTGACGCAGTTACCATACAGCTTCCCTTTGTTTTGAACTCATATGAGGAGAAGTAGACAATTTGGCTTAGAGATAAGCCTAGATCTACAGTGTTAATACCACCATCGTTTAGTCCGGCAATAAGAGCTTTGGTGTAGAGCTCTCCTGTCAATCTATTGTCTCTACCTACTGAACATTCTTTGATACGCCTTTGAGTTAGGAAAGTGGCGTATGATCTGCCTAGGGTGTAGTAGACGTCCTCGCTTAGATCTTCGTCAGCTACTCCTCGAATGTCATATCCCCGAAAGATTTTGGAGTTAACTGATTTGACGAGTTGATACATGTAATCTCCTCAAGTATATGACTTTTTTAGTAGCTTTTGAGTGGTCATACTTTACATCTCATAAATCAATTGTTCAAGCTTGGATTCAAATTTTACGCCTACGGTAGAGCTCTTTTGGTAGACATCTAGTTCTAAGAGTTGGTGATGTATCGACAACAATTTGGATTCTGTGAAGGTGTGGGCTTGAGCTTGCAACTTTGAAATCATGTATGGTTTAACTCCATAGGTGTTGCCATCTTTAATTTTTAGTAAAAGTCGGACTTGTCTGATCAATAAAGTTAGCGCTAGGTAGACATCGTCTTGAAGTATCGTCTGTTTAAAAAGATTGAGGGAGTTTCTTTTTTGAGATGGCGACTGTCCAGCACCTAGTGAATCAAGCCACTTGAAAAGTACTACTGTGGGTTTAAAAACATCAACTACATCTTTAGGAAAGTTATTTAAAATGGTGGCAGAAATTAATTTACTTTCCCAGAGTATTAACTCTTTAGATTTTTCTTTCTGCGACAGAACAACCAAATTAATGAGGGTCTCCTTGTTCTTAGATGCTGGTAGGCTTAATAAACCCTCGATCACTAGTAAAACCTCAGATTCAAACAAGCTTTCTGAGTGGAGTTGTGACTCTAGTTCTGAAAAGCTCAGATTTTTGGCCTCAATTTTCTGAATATCTAGTGATTTTGACTTGGCTGCCTCAATTAAGAGAGCTAGTCTTTGGCGCGAAGCAGTAGTGTTTAATCCGTGTAAGATTCTCATCTCATGTTAGTATAGTCGAACTATTTTTTTCATCTCTAGAGGATTTATGCTGAACAAAAACCAGATTTCAAAACAGTGGTCAGAGTATTTACAGAAGTTGAAAGTTCTGCGCTCATTTTCTAGTGCTCAAGCTCTCCTTGGTTGGGATAGAGAAACCTACATGCCGCCTGGAGGATCTGCAACTAGAGGTGAAACACTCTCTACCTTAGCTGGATTTGCTCATCAACTTTTTGTAGACCAGGAGTTTGTGAATATAGTCAATAATCTCAGCGAAGTGGCTGAAGAGTTGGATCAGACTCAAAAAAGAAGTCTAAAGCTTACTAAGAGACAGTTAGATAAATCTCTTAAGTTGCCAAAAGCATTTGTTGAAAAAATGATGTTAGTCCTGAACTCTGCCAATATGTCATGGCTAGAGGCCAGAAAAACGAACAACTTCAAAATTTTTGCCCCAGGGTTGCAGGAAGTCTTGGAGTTAAAAAAGCAGTACGCTGAGTATGTCTCGCCAGAGATGAGCATCTATGACGTCTGTCTTGATGACCATGAGGAAGGTCTAAGACAAAGACCTCTTGAAAATTTATTTTCAGAGCTCAAGCAGGGCTTAGGCGAGATCTTAGAACAAGTTTTAAGAAACCAGCATCAGTCTAGTCGAACATCTGAGAGCCATGTAAAACGTCAGAATACTCCCTACTCAGAGCAGAGCTCAGAGCTCCAGATAGATTACCAGTCTGCACACCCCTTCAACTCATTCAAGATGAACAAGGCAGCTCTCAGCGAGTTTTTGCATGAGATGGTAGTTCAAGTAGGGTTCGACATGAACTCAGGGAACTTGGCTGAAGTAGAACACCCGTTCTGTACTTCAATTGGTCTTGGTGATACTCGTATTACCACTTCTTTTCGAGAGACTGACAATGACTACGCTATTATGGGTACGATTCATGAGCTGGGACACGGTCTCTATGAACAAAATATTGACAGCTCTTATAATCAAACTGAGCTGGGCCAAGGTGTATCCCTAGCGATTCATGAATCTCAATCAAGGTTGTTAGAAAATATTATTGGTCGATCCAGTGAGTACTGGCAGTACTTCTATCCTAGACTTTGTAGTTACTTTCCTGAACTAACTCAATTCGAACTCTCAGAGTTATCTACAGCGCTCAATCATGTCTCGCCTTCTCTCATTCGTACCGAATCAGATGAAGTAACTTACAATCTTCACATCATAGTAAGGTTTGAGATTGAGAAAGCATTGTTTTCTGGTGAGTTGAAGGTGGAAGATCTGCCTGAGATGTGGCGATCAAAAATGAAGGAAGTGCTTGGAGTTGAGCCAATAGACGATCGCACTGGAGTTCTTCAAGATGTTCATTGGTCATGGGGAAGTTTTGGTTACTTCCCCACTTATACTCTTGGCAATCTCAATGCGGCCCAACTCTTTGAGGTTTTTGAGAAGAATCACCCTGGATGGAGAGTCAATATTTCTAAGGGAGATTTTAGTGAGTATAGGTCTTGGTTCAAGTCAAAAGTCTGGAGTCATGGGGCTAGATACACTTCAGAAGAGCTTATGATGTCAGTGACAGGTGCTGCTCCATCGCCAGCTGCTTTTCTAAAGTACTTGAAACGTAAGTACTTGTTGTCTGAGAAATAGCTTGTCTGACTTAACCTTCTCCCCAGCCGGCTCTTTTTAGTGCTCCTCTGTGAATTAAGTACTCTGGATCATACTTTGCTACTATCTGCCAGAATTTGTGTGAGTGATTCATTTCTTGACGGTGTGCTAGCTCATGAATCAGAACATAGTCGATTACCTGTGGTTGAAAATGAACTAGGCGCCAATTGAAGCTGAGGTGACCGCTACTGCTGCAGCTACCCCATCTAGACGACTGTTCTCTGAAGCCTACAGATTTAAAGGATATGTTCATTTGTTCTGACAGTGCAGTTAGTCTTGGAATAATGTAGCTATGGGCACAGTTTTTAAGAAACAAAGTCACAGCATTTTTGATACTCTCTGCAGTGTCACTCACTGGCGTGACGATCAGCTTATCATTTAGGATTTGAACTCCTACAGTCGTTGATAATGGCTGAAGTTCTTTTTTGTACATTACTCCAAAGACACTAATTTCATCCTGCGTGTGAAGGAGTGCTTTAGAAGTAACTTTTTCAAGGGCCTTTTTTATCCAGAGGTTCTGCCTTTGGATGAAGTTCTCAATTTCATTTAGAGATATATATGCGGCAGCTGTGACGAGTAGCTTACCTACTCTATTTATGCTCAGACGTATGCCTCTACTTCGATTACTGCGCTTCAATTCGTACTCGAAATTTTTTTGACTTTGCATGTGATCTAAACAGTAAAGAGGGTGTCTTCTGAGGTTATCATCTTGGGTGATGTAGGTGTCTCAAGTTTTGGTGATTGAGACACTTGACCAATATCTAGGCCACTTACTATAGGCATACTACTGCCGATAATGCCCTGCATTTCACCATACATATAGGCCGTATTTGTAGCAAGTCTTATAACTTGTTTCTCTCGTTTTTTCCAGTGTGCTTGCATCAGTCTTTGCTCACTGTCTATGTCGGTCTGCATTTCTTTGAAGCTTTCGACTATGGCTTCAATTCTAGATCTAAACTCATGGCCACTTATGTACTGAAACAACATCTCGCTTTTGATGTCCTTGCCTTTTTGAGTGCCTTTTTCTAGGTTTACTCTTAGGAGTGTATGACGAAGGAGAATGCTGAGTGGAACCGCAAACTCAAATTTTGTTATCCAAACTCCGTCTCTTTGGGAACAAATTTGAATATCTGGAGGGAGGATGTTACTTACTAGGACACAGATTTCACCGTGAACTGCGCGCGCATCTTCTCTAAGTTTAGTCAGCCAACTGTCTTTAAACTCACCAGTTTGTTTTGACTCCCAGACAATGATTCCTACCAACTGTCCAGTTGGGGTGCGAACTTCTTGGATGATGTCTGCACCTCTTTGACCTTTCTTGACTTCTTTTATAGTGTCTTGTGGATACTCTCTAGTTAGGAGCTCTTCTAGCTCAAGCTCCCTGACTTCTCCTTGGAGCTGTTGCGAGACTGTGCTGGCTTTTCTCTGGGCTGCTTCTACAGATTGGCGCATGTCTTGGATTTGTTTGAGGTACTCAAGCTCTTTTTGATGAAAGGACTCTGACTGAGTTTTATCTCTAATTTCTAGCTCTTTCTTGAGCTTTTCATCAAGTCTTCTTTCCAAGATGAGCTCTTGTTGTTTTCTTTCTTCTTCTAGAACTCTCTGTTTTTTTCTGATTTCAATCTCGGCTATCTCTGCTTTCTGAGCTCGTTCTTGTTGTTCTTTAAGCTGGAGTTCGAGGTCACTTCTAACTTTGTCATTTTTGTCGTTATAGGAGGCTTGTACTTTTTTGAGAGCTTCGGCTTGAGCCTTGCTCCATAACTCCTGCTTTACCTGTTCCTCTTTCTGCTTTAGCTCATGATCTTTTTGGGTGGTTAAAAGAACCAGCTTCTTTTGTAAATCTAGATGCTGTTGAGTAAGTTGTTCTTTTTCTTTCTGAAAATCTCCTTGGAGTTGTTCTTTCAACTGGTGCCGCAATGCATCATCTATATTGATGGGTTTGTGACAGTTTGGACAAGAAATTGTGGTCATAGGCAGATGCATCTTAGTTGAAGTCTTGCCAATTGTCTATCCAAAATTTTAGCTAAAATCAGGTACAATACCTGATCATGAGCCAGAGTGTTGAAACTGGTAGACAACCACGGCTTAGAACCGTGTGTCCGCAAGGGCGTGGGGGTTCGACTCCCCCCTCTGGCACAAAAAAACCCGGGGTTTAGCCGGGTATCTTTGAGATCAGCACGTAGACCCGGTGAGGGTTAACCTGCTGACGTATTTACACTATAACAAAATACTATAAGATTGTCAAACAGTCTCAAAAGACATCATATTAGGATAGTCTTTTTACCCAGCAGCTAAACCAATAGTTGTCCTTGGGCGGAGGGATCAACCCTGAGCTACAGAGCTTTATTTAAGAGATTCAAGAGTTGGAGATGGGCAGGCGAACTCGAGTACATTATGGTTAGCGTCGTCTGCTTTGCCTAGCTGCCTATCGTTGTACTTCATCTCTGACATCCACTGGTTAACTGAGTTGGCCCAACTACCATTGGAGGATGGAGTGTACTTACGCATGATGTCTTCTGGAGTGACTCGGCCTTTATCTATATAAAACTTCTTGAGCTCTCTGGCCGCTCTTTCGAAGTTGTCCTCGTAGCGATCAAATCCTAGTGTGCCTCTTTCGTGAATGCCAAATCCTAGGCAGTTGTAGCTTCCTTCAGGTATATTTTTACAAAGATTGCTCTCTTGCATGGCCATGGCGGGTAGTAAGCGAAAATCGATGCAGTGTTTGTCTGCTATGGCAACCAGCTTTACACCCCATTCGTCGTGTGGCTCAAGTGGTGAGTTATATCTCTTTAGAAAGTTAGTTACGAGCTGGGCTCTAGCATCTCCTGTGGCCACAGCTACCGAGACACCATTCACCTTTCCGAGGTTGGGGTAGGTAACAGTCTGGTTGAGACTTAGGCTAGAACTATTGGAGATTGGTATGAGTAGCTGGTTTTTGCTCTTGATGACGGTGAAGATGCTTGCTAGAGTGACAAAAGCACCTGCTCCTGAGAGATAGAACCAAAATAATAATTTATTTAAAGATGTGAACATGAGTATTTTGAGCTATTTAAGTGATCAGTATACAACTTGCAGATGGTAGCCTGATTTATTGAGCGGCGGACCACTGGATCCTCGACAGAGATGTGACTTCATGTTATCCTATAACTGTGAAAAAGACAACCATCATTGAGCTAATTTCTCGAGATTCGCGACCCAAAAAGTCTTGGTTGGAGTTTGGTAGAGTTCACTGCTTACTTTTGGTTGTCCTGAGCTTATTTCTAGCAGTCATGAGCTCTCCAAAGTTGGCAGCTGCTCAGACTCGTCAGAAGCTAGGTATTCATATTATGAATCCTGGAGAGACGGATGAGGCTACTCTTCTTTTTAACTCCAGCATAGATGATCAAAGCTGGAGATATGTCACAGTTCCCATTACTCTTGATGATTTAAAAAAGGAGGCTGTCTGGACTGAGTTTTTTCTCAAAGCGAAGGAGAAAAAAATTGTACCTATTGTCAGATTGGCTACCAGACCAGATGGTTCAGTTTGGCAGCGTCCAAGTAAAAAAGATGTGGCGGATTTATTTATGTTTTTGAGTCAATTTGAGTGGCCAACTCAAGAAAGATACGTCATCATTTTTAATGAAGTCAATCATGCTAAGGAGTGGGGTGGAAGTATTGATCCCTCAGGATATGCTGAGATTCTCGACTTTGCCAAAAAATGGTCTGACTCTGAAGGCTTGAACTACAAGATTCTGCCAGCAGCTATGGACTTGGCTACTCCTGACACAGCACAGTCTAGAGAAGCTTTTAGATACCTTGGAGAAATGGTTAGATCTCATCCCAGAATCTTTGACTCTGTAGATCTCTGGAACTCTCACTCCTATCCTAATCCTGGCTTTGTTAGCTCACCTGAGCGAAAAGGTAAAAACTCTCTAAGAGGTTTTCAAGTTGAGTTAGATTTTATCAAAAAACTGACTGGTCGTGAGCTTCAGGTCATGATTACAGAGACAGGTTGGAGGGAGACTTCTTATACAGCTTCCAAGCTCGAACAGTACTATGTATACGCTCAAAAAAACATCTGGTCTGACTCACGTGTTTTGGGAGTTACACCTTTTATTTTGAGAGGTGATCCGGGACCATTTTCACAGTTTAGTTTTCTAACAAGTGATAATTTGCAGACTAAACAGTACCAAGCATTTCAAAAGGCAGATTTACTCTCAAAAAAAGTTGAGTAAGCTATTTTTTCTGACTACTTTTTGCCAACACAAATGCTGCCAAACAACTGCTTAGAGGAACCGCTAAAACCAGCCCGGTTGAGCCAATCAGGGTTCGGATAATTTCTTCAGCTACCATTTCACTATTGAGAATCACCCACCATGGTTGTGATGCTTTATTAAGAGTAAATAGCAAAAAGAGAGGTAGACTGCTACCTGCATAGGCAAGGGCTAAAGTATTGACCAATGAAGCTACATGGTCCTTACCAACTTCTAGGCTCCGAGAGATAAGCTCGGAAAGACTGATGTTAGGTTTAGCCTCTTTGAGCTGCTCTACGACCGACATTTGGGCTGAGATGATGTCATCTAGGACTCCTAGAGTACCCAGCATGATGCCAGCCAGTAGGAGGCCTTGTAGGTTGATTTTACTTCCCTCTCCAAATTGAAGGAAAAGAGCCTCTTCTGATCCTAAGCCAGCAAGTCTCCCCCAGGTGACGGCTAGGTGAGATAAAATAGCTACGAATGCAAGGGTAATCATAGTGGAGCCGAATGTTAGATGACTGCGCAGTGACCAGCCGTGGGAGATGTATTGGGTGACTGCAGCTATCAGGAAACAGCCGAGTAAGCTGACTACAATTGGGTTTTGACCAGCAAGTATTTGGGGAATGATTACTCCCATCAGAATAGCTAAGCTAGCAAACATCGCCAGGATCGAAGTCGCTCCACGCAAGCGAGCTACCAAGATGACAAGAAAACTAAAGAGTACGAACAAGAATGTGAGAGTGGGCGTGCGATCTATGTCGACAAGTACATGTTCGAGAGTGCCGCCACTGGTTACTTGCTCACCTACGACAATATTTTGATTGACTGAAACCTTTTGTCGTTCAGAAAGCGGCTGATACTCAGACCCTAGATTGAGTACATATACATCGCTAGTTCCTACAGACTTGGCTTTGACTTCCTGCGTAAAGAACTTAACTCCATCACTCTCAAACTTGTTCTCTTGGGAAATTTCTATGACCTTGGCTTTGAAGTACTTAATGGGAGTTTGAGTTGGCTTTATTGTTTCCAAAACTACTGCTTGTGGAGTTGGTGATGATGAAGGAGATTCGAGTGGCATGAAGCGTATCGTTTGAATTATCTAGATAGTGTGTCGCCAAGATACTCTGAAAAATAAATTAACTGTTGCGATCAGGGTATGTGGTGGGATGAACTGAATCACCCAGAAGTAGTATACAACGAGAAGTACGCTCTGACGTTTTACTTAACCGATCTGGACAAGATGGTTCCCAGGTTCTCCAAAATTGTCGAAAGTTATGGTTTTAGAATCATCAATGTCAATAGATTGGGTGGACCCAACCCATGGTATCTTTTGCTCGTCCTGTC
>CAYUQY010000018.1:0-20525 GCA_964447075.1 uncultured Pseudomonadales bacterium
AATTCTTTCAGCTACATTTTATTTAGACAAGAATTGAAAATACTCTCAGAATGTGTTAGCTGAATGTGTTAGCTGAATGTGTTAGGTAAGAGCTGGGCAGATTATTCAAAGCATATTGATTACAAATCAATATTTTGATGCTAAACCTTCTCCTTCGAAGCCTTGCGGAACTCCTTGACGCTCTCAGCGATGCCGCGGATGAGCTCAGGGATTTTCTTGCCTCCGAAGAGTACGAGAATGATAAGGGCGATGATGATCAGCTCTGTAGTGCCGATTCCTTTAAACATATTTTCCTTTCATTTATTGAACAATCAATAATTGTCAAAATAATTTTTTACTAAAAAAATAACTACTCAGATTCGATCAACAACTAACACAATATTTCATGCCACATTTTCTACTTACTACTAGTCTTTTTGGCTAGCTCTGTCTCCCCATCTTCTTCTTTAAGTCCCTTCTTAAACTCGCCAATAGACTCTGTCAGGCCTCGGGTGAGCTCAGGAATTTTTTTGCTTCCAAAAAGCAGGATCAAGATTCCCCCGATAATTAGTAGTTCTGTGGTGCCGATGTTGCTAAACATAATTTTTTACCTAAAGTAATTTTTTTAATTGAGTAGTTGTCGCTGATTTGTTTTTCAAGACTAGTACAGTAAGGGGGCTAATCCTTAGCTATTTCATCTTTGGCTTCCAAAATATCTTTTTTTGCCTTTTTAAGCTCTTTACCAGCCTCGCCCAGACCTCGAGCTAGCTCAGGAATCTTTTTACTTCCAAAAAGAATCAAAAGTATCAAGGCAATCACGACCAACTCAGTGCTACCGATGTTGCTAAACATAGACTTGTCTTTCTTGGGCAGATAATGAAATCAACTATGATTTGTCAGTAATAGCGTCTTTAAGCTCAGTATTGGCCTTCTTGAGCTCCTTGCCAGCCTGACCCATGTTGCGGGCGATCTTGGGTAGCTGACTACCTCCGAAAAGAACTACAACCACCAATAAAATTATGGCCATTTCTGGGTATCCGATGTTGGGCATGTGCCTCCTTAGTTTGATGACTGATTGTTACTCTTAGATCTATTTAATAGTAGCGCAGATTCAAATAAAAATAAAGGGACAATGGCCAAAAGTGAGAGAGAAATGATGTCAGTGGGTGGCAAAAGTGCGGCTATGACTACGATGATGGCATAGATGATCCGTCTCTTTTTACTAATTTGAGCGTGGGAGAGAATATTTAATCTGATAAGAAGCGTAATCACGATAGGAAGCTGAAAGACTCCGGCTAGAGAGATACCAGTGAGTAGGATCTGTGAGAAAAAGCCACTTATGTCCCAGATGTTATCAACAGCTAGTTGCGACGAGGTGTCGTGGAAAATGGCGATTACGAACTGGAGAACCCAGACTCCAAAACAAAAACCGATGACAAAGAGAATCATGGCAAGCGGCAAGAGCTTCACTACTAGGGAGTACTCAGTATGTTTGAGTGCTGGCTTGATAAAACCTAGAGATTGATAAAAGAAAAGTGGGAAAACTAGGGCGGTACCGGTCACCAATCCTGTTTGGACGGCTAGATCAATGAATTGATATGGTGAGGTCAGAACTAAATTGATGCCTTCTAGCTTGAAAAATCCCATTAGACCGGTCAAAATATTTTGGTAGTAGATAAATCCAAGCACGCCTCCCACAACGAAAACGATCACAACCAGACGCAACTTGGAGAGAATCTCTGAAAGGTAGGGAGAGTATTTATCGAGTAAAGACTGGTCAAAAGACATACATTGAGTCTCTCATGAGAAACATGAGGTTACAACTCAAGAATTACTTCTTTTTGTCAGGAGTGGAAGTTTCTGTCTCGTCAGAAAAGCCTTTTTTAAACTCACCTTTGACCTGACCTAAGCCTTTGCCAAAAATAGGCAGTCGTGAGCCGCCGACAAAGAGCACGATGATAACTAAGATGATGGCAATCTCAGTAAAGCCGATATTTTGAAACATATTTCCTCCTATTTTTTGCAACTAGTGACGATGAGTCCTAATTATTTTTTTACAGCGTGAATTTTGATGATCTCGATCATTTTCTCGTATCTAGCGATAGTGTTTTTTTCATTGGCGATCGTGTCTTTGAAAAGTTTGATGTTTGCTTGGCACTTTTCTATGGCAGCCTCGAGACTGTCAGCGTCGTATTGGAGAGCTTCTTCGACTGAAACGTTAACTTGAGCAACTGGGGCAGACATTAGGTAGACTCCGTGGGGGCAGAATCACTCGGTTCACTTGAGCCATTTTGTTTGGCGACGAACTTACCAGGACTCCAGAGTCCAACTTTTTTCTTACCAGGGGTAGAACTAGCTAGCTTAGCTTTTTCGGCAAGAGCATTTTTCTCAGCAAGTTCTTGCTCAGCTTTTTCAATTTTAGTTGCCTCAGCAGCCATGAGCTTGACTAGTTTCTCTTCTGAATCTGCTCTCATCATAAGCTGTTTTTGTTTTCCAGCTCTGGCCAGATAGACAATACTGTTGCCATTGATAGTTTTAGAGATCTGATATTTAGTATAGTTATTTGTCATAAGTTAGATCCCTAAAAAAGTTTAGGTCTTGATGGTGTCGAGAGTTCTAATAATATTGTTGGTAAGCCCAGTCGAGACCACCGTTGCATCTGCGGTGTAAGGCAGCATGGGGGTGGTGGTCGATGCGGTATCAATAGCATTGCGAGCTACCACTCTGACTGAGATGTTAGACACATATGTGATCGTGGCTTCTTCTGTGCCTGTAGAGCCGTCAGTACCGGTGCTTTCATATGAATCTATGATGGGAATGTAAACTTTGTCTGAGGTCGTGGTGGCCACAGGTAGTGAGTTAATTCTATAAGCATCACCACTCCAGTTGGTAACTGGGAGCTCGGAACCGACATTTGTCATGGTGAGAGTCGTAGCACTATCGATGCTGACAACATAAGCATAGGTGGTCTCAGTAAAGTCAAAGATCAGATCACCGACCTTGACTTCACTTCCAGTATCAAAAGTGGCTCCTGAGTCTATCAGAGTGGTTTGAGTTCCACCTGTAGCTGTGCCTGTAGAGTAAGTCAGTGTAAATGTCGAAGTGGTCCAAGAAGTGAAGCGCAAGCGGTACTCTGTCTCAAGTGAGACATCTACTACGCGAAGTACACCACCCAGTGTCTTTCCAGGAACGTCGGCAGCGATAGGTGTACTAACAACGATGGTGCTGGCGCCAGCGGCTTGAACCGTAGCAGTATACTCAGTCTTGTTAATATTACCTGCTGAAAGCCGGAAGACAGCAACTTTGTCTTGAGACCTAGTATTAGCAATAGAAACAGTGACCTTGTTAGGAGGAACTACGACGTTACCGTTGTCATCAGTAAGCTGATAGTCAGTCGCATCGACACCTGGAACATTGGTAAGTACCACACCAGCAGCGCCGAAGAACTTACCTCCAGCAAAGGTGCCAAAAGGACTAGAAGCATTGGGTGAGATAGGAGTCGCAGTACCACTAGTAACATCAAACATAAGCACACGGTTAGAGCCATCAAACACGACATTATTGGTCGTGTTGAAAGTACCACGTGAGTTGCGCAGGATAAGAATCTTGTCGGTGGTATTGTGAGCTACTACAGTCCCAGTAGCATTAGAAGACACCTGAGTGACTATTGACCCTTCAGAAATAGTGCCAACTAAAGTTATGTAGACTAGACGGTAGTCTGAACCGATATAGAACTGACCCTCTTGCCCATCTGTAGAAGTAGTGCTTACATCACCTCTTCTAGTGAGAAACTTGAGTCGCTCCTGAACGTTTTGGAGTAAGTTGCCATTGCAGTCTACTACAATAGAGTAGTTCTCAGTGGTATCGTTCTCATCAATATCATATAGCTCAGTGGCTGCATGAGTGACTGTGATGCCATCATATAAAGGATCTGAGGTGTTGGCTGCGTTGACGTTGGTAGGAGCACCAAAGACTGTCAAAGTCTTAGTAGCTCCAGTATTTTCTAGAACATCGTTATCGATGAAGTCGGCGGTAATCGGGTCACCGATGAGATAGTACTGGATAGTGAAGTTGGGACTAGATCCGGAGATACTAGTGAGGATGGCCTTGGCGCCTGCACCACCTACTACCTGGATAACTGTGCCAACATCTGAAGAGTTCCAAGTGCCAGTGGCAGCGTCAGTCAGTATCTGCCTGTAGCCAACTATGTTATCAAGATCATCACCAGTCTGGAGAGGGATAGGATTACGTCCACCTGTAGTCAGGTCCACAGAGAAGTAGGCGTAAGTCTTAGAGTGCTGCCTTGCGAAAACCTTTATATAACCTTCATCCACCTCTACGTTAACTTCCTTGATATTGATAAGAATATCGATTTGCCCGTCGCCCCACCAGTCACTGGTGGTTTTGTAACCTGTCAGAAGAAGACTGTTCTGCTGAACATACATGTGCGTATTAGCTTCAATTGTACCTAGAGTAAAGATGTTGGCCCAGAGACTCTCGCCAGTACTAGCAGCTGCACTCTGAGTGGCTGTGTGAGCATTGCAAGTGATAGTACCTGAAGTAGAGTCCCAGTTGTTGCCTGACGCACTAGTGTCAGGTCTAATCCAAAGAACTGAGTTAGCACCGGTTCCTTTGACATCAAGCAAAGTACCAACATCACCGTCTGTATGAGTGATGTCCATGCCAATATCACCGGACACGATACTAGTGTTGTTGCAAGTGACTAGCACGATGCCTGTGTTGGTGGTAGCCACGCGCGCCCATGAAGCTGTCTTCAAAGCACCTCTGTAAAGATGTTCTACAGTTGCGCGATCGATGAACCATGGATCATCATCACCGGTATCTATAATACCGATGGTGTACTCAGTAGGAGTCTGAGCACTCATAGGAGTACCGTCATCTAACTGAATGAGTTCGTCGAATAAATCCTGAAGAGCGGAGTAGAGCTCGTTAACTGTGCGCGTACCGGTGGCTGAGCCAGTCCAGACAATTCTTTTTTGTCGATTTTCGGCTTCGTAGTAGATTGTAAAATCACCACCTAAGATTGTGTCTGACATAATTTTTTAGAAGTCCAAATGCGAAGTACCTAAACATAGTAGCACCCAAAAAAATTGAGTGCAAGAGATCATTTTTAATTAAGCAATTGGATCTGCAGTCCTGATAGCAGTTACAGAATATCCAGAACTAGTTAAGGTGCCAAATGAGGTAAACGGAATGATGCCTTTTATCCGCACTCTGGTAGTAATTGTCCTATTACTTACATAAGTTACACTCTTAGAGATGCTACTTCCCGCAGCTTGTTCATCAATAAAAGGTACGAATGCGCGACTTGTAGAGCCATATCCACCAGCGTGAGCGGAGGAGAGTGTAAAGACAGTTGTCGATCTAGAAGTGAACTGTTTTTTTTCTTCAGTGTAGATGCCTGACACAATTTTGACTAAACGGACAAACCCAGTGGAGGGCGTATCTGAGGGTATAGGTGTCGCAGCATCGACTTCCCAGGCAGTAGTGGCAGCTGAGTTGTTGGAAGCATGCGAAGTTAGGTAAAGCTTATCTACGATAAGGTCTGTGCCAGAAGTTCTGAAAACACTTACTCTATCACCTGAGACAAGACCATCGACAACGATTGCAACAGTGGCAGGTGGAACTTGCGTAGTATTGGTGGAGTCTATTAATTGATAGTTATTGGAGTCATTGGCGTGCATGTTGTAGATATAGACACCACGAGCGCCGAAAAAGTTACCACCAGCGAAGGTGCCAAATGGTGCCTGCTCTGAAGCGACGATCGTATCTGGAGTACTGCCGATGGTAGCGGTAGTGCCGCTACTTGTGAGTGTGTTGCCGTTGGCAAAAGTACCATGAACGTTACGTATGACCAGTGTGCCGGTGGCACCGTTATCAATGAGTGAGACGATGAAGCCTGAGCCACCTGCATTGGTAGTGATGGCGTTGCCTTGTACAAATGGACCAGACGTTTCGCCAGTGTAGTCGAGACGAATATCGCCCACAGCAGTATAAAACTCACCATTCACTCCATTCAAAGTAGAGCCAGAACCAGTTCGAGTCACATACTTAAGATACTCGTAGACCTGAGTCAGCACTCTGCCGGCAGAGTTGATGGAAACATCGTAGGGTCGAAAGCCATTACCATTGCCTAGATCTTGACTCGCCGCACCAAAAGTAATTGTAATGTCTGAGTAAGTAGCCACAGTTGCTTCAGCAGTTTGGTTATTACTGTCTGTAAAAGCAGCTAAAGGAACTGGATTGCGGCCAGTGGAGGCATCGACAATGTAGTGATCATAAAGAGTG
Organism: uncultured Pseudomonadales bacterium; assembly: GCA_964447075.1. Lineage (GTDB taxonomy): Bacteria > Patescibacteriota > Microgenomatia > UBA1400 > PJMF01 > CAYUQY01. The sequence continues at coordinate 6,289 of CAYUQY010000018.1, forward strand.
GAGTACTTGCGAGCTAAGACTGTGAGATTACCAGAGTCGATCTCGGTGCCCATCTCAGTTACACGCACCAAGATATCGATGTGACCTGAAGACCACCAGGGTGTCAGCTGGGCATCGTTGCGATACACATCTAGGGTAGTGCCGGCGACAATAGAGCCAATCGAGAAGATATTTGACCAGATATTTTCACCAGTGACACTAGCTGCTGTGAAGACTCCCGCCGCGGTACTGGAGGCGACTGTGTAAGCAGAGTTTACGTCGGCAAAAGTATCACTACCGGTCGTCGGCCTTATCCAGACCATGCCAATCTCGGTAGCGGTGCGTTCGTCATAGGCTAGGATTGTACCGGTGTTGCCGGTATCGGTTTCGGTTATGACTCTGCCAATGTCTGCAGAAGTAAAAGTGGTACCCGCACCTGTGGCGTTGTAGGCTTTCATCCTCACCCCACCACTTGCCCATCCAGATGTTTGGATAGCACCACCATTGAGAAACTGTGTAGAAGTGTCGTCGATAAACCAGCCATTGGTGAGGGTAAACTCGGTCGGTGTTTGTGCCGTCATCGGCACAGAGTCATCGATAGTACCTGAGGCATCGACTTGATCCATCACCCAAGTGTACAGATTGCGCACACTATAGATAGTCGATCCAGACGAGTGCGTGATCGCTTTGTAGGTGTAGTTGATAGACCAGTCAGAGTAGATTGGCATTTGTTTAAGTTCTCGACCACAATAGTGTCACTCCAGCCACTGGTCCTTCGTTAGTTAGCGTTGCTCCAGAAATGGTGAGAGTGGTAGTACCTACGGCAGCTAAAGCGAACTTACCATTATTACTGGTACTACCGGTGACAGTGACGAAGCCTGGTACATCCCAACCATCTAGTCCAAAATCGCCACTAGCTCTGGTGATAGTCGTAGGATTGGTGAAAGTTATGTTGACACCCGTGACTTGAACCAGAACATTGGGGTCAATTTGCCAGACGGCCGTGGTAGTCAAACCACTAGAAGTAATAGTACCAGTGGTTTCAAATGGTAAGTAGCCAATGTTTCTACTTCTAGCTGTAACTGGCTGATTGCTAGTATAGATATAAGACGCTGTGGCAACTCCAGAGCCATTGGCTGTGGTGTTAAGTAAGACTGTACCCACACTTTCTGGTCCACCTGCGGTGGCAACGATATAACATTGGGCACCCTCGTTAACACCATTGACAGTCAGGGTGACAGTGGCTTGAGGAGAAAAAGTGGCACCTGTATCATCGGTATAAAGAGAAACCCCACCAATCACTGTGTTAAAAACAGCCCACCCCTGTGTTAAAACCACATTACGGACGGTTTTGAACTTACTTCCATCTCCTTGCACAGGAATAGCATGTTCGGCGCGACCCCAGGTGATGACTGTATCGATGAATGAGGGTGAAGCAGTATCAATCGGACTTTCAGCCAGCTTCGCATTGAGATAGTCGTACAGCTCCTGCATAGTGAGCGTGTCAGCATCGATCAACCACTTGAAGCTACGTATCGATCCAGATGTAAATGTAGCTGTCCAACCTCCACCTCCATTGTTGACTGTGTGGGCTCCAGTTGGCCAGGCTGTAGCATTACGAGTTTCAAGAATCACAGTGCCGGCAGTGGAGTTACCTTCAATGATCTGAGCTACAACGCCGGTAGCAGCATTTGAACTATTTGCTACAGTGTTACCTACTGAAAGGGTGCCAGTACCTACTGTGTACTTTAAAAGGGTGGCTGAGTTTGTTTGCTGCTCAATTGAGACTACGTGAGTCGTATCTCCAAAAGTTCTAGCATTTGACTCGCTAGCTTCAACTTGGAAAGTATCTGGTACCAGCGTGATGTTGTTAGTCACCGCAGCCGTAATGGTGGCAGAGCTGACAAAAGGAAGCTTGCTATATTTATAAACTTTGTAAGCTACAGGAGTGTGAGTGGTAGTGGTGATAGTAGCGGCGCCGCTAGGAACATAGAGTGCTCGTAGGTAAGTAGAGGTCACGGTTCCAGATGCGCTTGTGTTATCTTGGTTAGCAATTATCACAGTAGGAGCACTCTCTACAATCTTAGCTCTGGCAGAAGCGATAGCTGATCCATCTGGCTGGGTTACAGTCCAGGCCACTTCAAACTGTTCGTTGACGATACCGTTGATATTCCCTGCAAAGGCTAGCTCGTCCTGGTTAGCTCCTATAGTCCAACTGGGATTTACTACATTCCAGGTTTCAGCTTCATCAGCAATTGAGAGATATGGCTTTGTAGCCTGATTAAAATTATGATTTTTGATTGTAAATGCATCAGTGCCTGCAGGGCTGTGGATAAATCCGGGATTTTGGATAATTTTCCAGGAAGAACTACTAGTTGATCGTTTATCTACAATATTCAATGAAGCCGCAGTATCGGTGTTAAATGAAACGGTATTGTCTAACTCCAGTGGCGAAGCAGTGACGTTTCTGATGACTCTTTTGGTGTCTGAAAAGGTACAGCTGACGAGCTCAATTTTGTTGCCGACAATGCTGACGCCAGTTTCGCCTGTTCTAGCGGTCAGAGTTTCAGCTATCACTAGTGTGATAGTGAGTGCTACCACGGTGTCGACTACAAAAATAGCATTATTGGCAGCATCAGTAGCTCCACTCACAGTGATTGTCATGCCATCTAAAAAACCATCGGTCACGAAACTTCCAGAGACTCTGGTGATGGTATCTGGATTGGTGTTATTGAATGCAATGGTGGGTCCTGCAGCCATGGTGATACTGCCGGTTAGGTCATTAGTAGTACTCCCAACTTCAACTGTGTCAGCTTTAGTTGCTCTTAGTCCGTAGAGCTCTATAATATCCGTGGCTGTGGCTGTAAAATCTAGTTTGTATCTGGTATTAGCAGTGTTGATCGAGACTGGCTGAGAAGCGAGAGCACTAGTACCTTTTCCCACTCGCGTACCAAGCCGTAACTGAGTGTCACCTACTACGCTAATTTTGTAGTGACCATCACCAAAAAAGTCTGTGGTAGAAGGGGAACCAGAGGCAGACGGCTTAGGATGTTTTTCAAATACTATTGCCTTATTTGTATCTCTAAAAAAATGAGTTCCGGTAGTGTTTCCAAAAACTAAGTTTCCCTGAGTCATCATGACACCATTTACATCTCGCACTACACCATATCGATTGCCCACTGTACCTTCATCTGCAGTGATGATGTCCGCAAAAAGTCCAGGTGTTGCGTGTGATGCAACTGAGACCCGCAGACCTGCTCCTACACGGATAGCGTCGACAAAAGAAGTAGCTTGTGATCCCATGATGGTCTGTGTCACTTTGAAGACTGGGCCGAAGTGTTGGATGGCAGTTAGAGCAGTTGGAGCTGTGCCTCCAGTAGCATTGAAGGGGTTCTCTGTAAGGTTGCACTTGACGGAGTAACACACCCATCCACCAGGATAGATAGAGTTACCAGCATTGCCAGCAACATACCACTCTCCATAATCAGTTGCTGTAGCTGTAGCCACTCGAATTCTAATACCACCATTAACATGAGAGTCTAAGGTGGCAATACAGTTCACCCAGACATAGATAAATTGATCGGTGATATCGATGGTGGCACCATTGTTATAAGTGAAGGCGGTGGTGGCTGCTGAGACTTTAAGACCAAGTGAAGCCGTTCCCTGGATAAACGGGTAGTCGGTGTTAGCTCCAGGCCCAGTCCAGCCAGTTACAACATCTGCAGCACTAAGGGTAGTGCCCGCATTGCCATCCTTATCGATAAAAGCAACAGTTGCAGCCATATTATTTAATTATTTCTATTTTTTGGTTACGATCATAAAAAACAATTGGAGCGATGAAGATTGAGTGAGTGGCAGCAATTCCAATTTGGGGGATAGTCACCCAGGTTCGTTTATCCTCAGTTGCTATTTTAAATCCAATTGCTGGGCCGAAAATATAAGCAACATCATTATTTTGGTGGGTGAGATCCTTCAATACAGTAGGTGTGATAGAGGGTGGGAACGACCATGGAGACTCAAAATAATACTTAGTTAGATTGGGGTGAGCAGACTCAAACTCCTCGAGTGATTCATATCTATAAAATTTTTGTTCTTCATCGAGATGTTGATACTTAGCCCCTCCAGGGACTTTATCTATCATAATGAGAGTGTCTAGGCCAAACATTTTTGAGTTGTATCTCCATGCATCCAGATCGATCTGTCGACCGCTCCAAACATCAGCATCACTTGACTCAAAGTGAAAAACAACAGCTTTCATATTTTTTAATTATAGCGTGCGACGAGGTAATGTTACAATTTAGTTTGATGACTCCAATCGATCGACCGGAGACTACTCTGATTTTGTTAGCGTCTGCTGATGGCTGCTCCCTGAGTCACGATTCTATAGCTCTCGATCTCAATAAAAGCTGGAAAGAGTCTAACTCGATCAAGAGTATTATTTATCAATTTTTTGATTTTGCCAATAATACAGATTTTTTTAATGTAGTTACAGGTGAATCTGTGGTGCAGATGGGAGTGAATCGTTCAGACTTTAATCCCAAGAAAAGCAAGCTAAGGCTAGTTGTGATGGATGTTCAGGGAATGTTGACTCCAGTGGGTATTAAAAATTTGTCAGATACCGCAACTATGCTTATTGTGGTCGTGAGTAAGAACTCTCCGTCATCCAGAGCTCTAAAAAACACAAATTTACCCAAAAATTGTCATCTAGAGATTGTTACCTCTCGTTCGGGAAAAATTGATTTAACTAAATTAAGTTCTCTTTTAAGATCGAAGTACAATGTCAAAAAATTGACTATTCAGTCATCTAGCATTATGAGTGGTGAGTGGCTGAACTCTGGTGTAGTAGATCATCTTACTCTTATCGTGTATCCTCTCCTTGTAGGTAATAATGGCTCGCCATCAATTCCAAAGGTGGGTGAGTTTGGTGTCCGTTCGCTTATTCTGAGATCAACTAGAATTTTTGATGGCAACTATATATGCCATCAGTACGATCTTAATAATGAGGTTTTGAGCTGAGTTATTGAGCTATTGACGCGTATTTATAGAAAACTAGACAATCTTGAAAATTGTTATTGTTAAGTTAAGTACTTTATGGCATACGTTTTTGATTTTTACGCCCAAATAATCGATATTACTTCTCCTCAAATAGTGGTTGTTATTCAGGACTTGGTCAACGAGATTCGATACGCTGAGTACTCGACCTTGGGCATGTCATTTCCAAAGATAGCCAATGCCACCGGTAAGGACGACTTGGGCGGAGGAGTGTTGACAGGTATCACACTCACACTTGAGCCCAACTGGCAGATACGATTCTGGACCGGCACGTACACTGCTACTATCACAGGTGGCAATCTAGTGGGAGGTCTGGCTGGTAATCCAATTGCTTTTACTCCAGGTGTTCAGATCGTGTTAGTCCAGTCAGCAGCCTCTACTGTTATCTCTGGTGGATCGGCTCTGACGACGGCGGAGCACGACAAGCTGATGTCTGGTTTAGACGTAACTATACCGAGTGCGGTCTGGGAAGAAATTTTGATCAATCACCTCAATGCCGGTACGACTGGTAAGGCGCTTAAGGATACCAAGACCAAAGCCACTTTGGCGTCGATCAAGTAAGTAGATTGAAGATTGGAAGCCAAAACAGAAGAAATTAAAAGTTGCAAAGCTAAAGAATTGACTCTACTGTGGTTCCACCATCTTCTTTCTTTTTTTCCAGTGCCGCTTCTATGCGCGCATTACCAAGGTTATCTTTAAAGTAAAAGAAAAATCCTTGTAAGAAAAAGATCACAGATCTAACTAAGAGAGCGATGCCAGCCAGAGAAAGTGAGAGCGACCACTCAAGTGGGACAGCTGCAGCCTGGGTGACTACATCCTGAAGTGCGTAGAGCTGAACTAGACTAGAGATAATCAGCAAAAAACTAGCTTTACCAAAGTAATGCTTGGGCAAGAATGACATCAACCAGACTGGAGTGAGAAAGAGAGCAATGCTTTTGATGATGAGCGACGTGGTCGTAAATGGATACTTCATCATGATGGCAGGATTAAGATAGTGGTAGGGTGATGCTAAGTTGAGGTCGAGTGGGTTGACGACTGCATCTAGGAGGTAGGCCAGTAAGTACAGCCCCACGATGATGATCAGAATATATTCTTTTGATAATTTCATGAGTCTGGGTATAACACGACTTTATCTCGACAGCAAGCAGTTAAATTTTATTTTAAATGAATTTGGCGGCGACTTTTTTTTAAATTTTAAAAAACTGAGTCAAAGTAGCCATATGTGAGGGCAGCTCTATTTGTCCAGTTCGTAGCAAAGTCAGTTGCTCCTTTGATGTAACGATATGATCCAGATGTCCCTTCTTTGGAGATGTACCACTTGCCATCTTTATCCACAAAACCATAGTAACTAGGCACTGCGTTGTCGTCGATTTCACTAATACTGTAGCCATCGGTTGGACTTTTTTCTTTGGGGTCAATTTTATTGCCAGCAGTATCTTTAATCGAGATGATTCCTGGACCAGGCACACTTCCAAAAAAAGCTGCTTGAGCCTTGGAAGGCATAATTAGCGAGAGAACTGTGAAGCCCAAGCTGCTTCCGGCGATAAGCTTGAGAAAGTTGCGTCGGTCGATATCGAGCATGCCTCTGAGGCCGGTACTTAGGGCAGAGGACTGTGTCTGATTGGATGAAGAGCTCGATGAGGGATCGATGACTATTTTTGGTGTAAGCGAATCTGACTTGAGTTTTGAACTAAAGTTAGAGTTGAGTACAGAGCTAGAGTTGAGTGTAGAGCTAGAGTTGAGCTCTGATCTTGAGATGTAGTCAGATTCTGAGCTAGAGTTGAACTCAGAGCTTGAGCCAGAGTTGAAGTCAGAGTCTGAGCCTGCTAGTTCTTGATCTAAGCGACTGTGAGAGTTAGTAATTTTATCTAGGTTTTGATGGTTGTGAATGATGTAACTGTCACCAGCAAGATTGCTTGGCTGATAGCCAAGCTCTGTCGGGGAGAGTAAGTCTAGCTGCTCCATCCCTTCTTCATTTCTTGACTCAGCCAGAGACTCTTCAACAACTTCATACTCGCTACTAGGTGGTGAGTTTTTTGCTGTAGTTGTACGGGCGGATTTTATTTTTTGGGCAAAACTATCTGTAGTTGTGGTCACTTTAGCAGATTTAGTTTTAGAATCAGTCTCTGAGACATTCAGAGCAGGATTTGCTCCAGCGGTTGATGACTCAGTAGATCGTTGCTTCTTGTTAATCGCCATCGATAGAGCCCGCAGGACTCTTTTGTATTTTTTGAGAGTTAAGCGTGATTTTTCCCAAGAACTAAAAAGCATGTAGAGTGGCAACGGCAGTAGAATAAGTGTGAAGATAAGCTCGCCAGTATTAGCTATATTGGTGGATAAAGCAATGAAAAACAGACATAAGATCACTAGACTATAAAGTGAGATACTGTGATTTACGAATCTTAGAAAAGGATGAGTAAAGTGTCTAGCTATATCAAAAACGTTGTCGATGAAAGACAGGGTAAAGTACAAACCTATGGGGATGACTAAAAGCAACTTAAAGACACTATCTACAGGCAGGGTGTTACGAGCCACCAAAATAGTCAGCAAACCAAAAACAATGATCGAGTTGTAGAGTAAAACACTGCCTCTTAGGATTTTACTGAGCATTATTTCTCCAAAAGTCACAACCTAGAGTTCTTTAGTATAAACTTCACGTACCCAACCTGCTTTTTCCTGATGAATATTTAGCTCTACCCAGCCATCATTCTTGGAAATAACTACCAAGATTGTATCTGGAGTCATGGAAGTTATTTCTTTGGCTGTATCACTGGGTCGATCGTAGATCTTGATTGGATCTTTGTTGAGCGAGACGAGTTTGGTGAGCTGAAGAGGAGTGGGGATTGGAGAGGACTCAGTCAATGTAGGCAAAGTTGGAGTAAGCGATGAGCTTAAGTTCTTGCTACTTCCTAAGATTTTTGCTGGCAGATCTTCGTCAAACTTAGCACTTGGCAGCTCACTTATTTTGGAGTTTGTGAGATTTTCTTTGATTGAGAGTAGCTCTTTTTTTAAATCTGAAATTTCTTTGAGAAGAGCTATTTGATTGTCGCTGAGCAGAGTGTGAGTGCGCTTAACTTCAGCTAGAACATCATTGCTAGCTTGTGTGGTAGCAGAGAAGCTAGGATTTTGGAGTGTGTACCAAGCTATAGAGGAGAGAGTGATTAAGGGTATAACTACGACGGCGCTGGCTGCTCTGAGTAGCCATGGCAGCTGCGCAAACCAGGCTACCGGGTGACTCCAGAGCTTGTTGAGCTGGAAAGCTATCGCCACAATAATTTTGAAAAATATTTTCAGACATTAAGTATACGAGTGATCGAGATGGCGTGTCAACCGAGTCTGGAAAGAGATGCTGTAAGTGGGTTTTCTACTGTAGATGTGCTACAAAAAACCCTACAGATTAATGTAGGGCGTGTGTGGAGATGAGGGGTTATGAACCCCTGTCCGTGTGGCGACAAGCACATCATCTACAGATATAGCGGTTTCTTGATCTTGGATAAGTGGGTGAGACCAGCAAGCCCTTCCTTATCCTCCTTCACCCTAAAGCTTGGACTCGCGCGGTGAAGATTCACGAGCTGTCACACTGACTGAGGTTTCCACCCGCGGTCTCCCATCAGTGAGAGGCGACACACGAATGTCACAAAGTTAGGCAACCATTACTGGTGCGTAATTCTGGGAAAAGGCACTTCTCGCAGCTGATCCAACTTGAGTTAACAAGCTGAAGGCTTTGTTGGTGACTCTGTCTGCGTTTTGTTTTGCAGTTATAGTTTTGAGCCTGTTTTACCTCTGTGGTTCAAAGAGGATCTGCAGATGTGAATGAGCGCTGCACGTCGATGCAGTACATCCCCGTGTAGGGAGTAATTATAGCACTTTTTGGTCAATTGTGCTCTGCCACCAGATCTGGAATTACTTTCAAAGTTGTGAATTTTTTAACATTGGCATAACTTTCTAGCCCCCATGTGCTACCGCCAGACCATGTACTTGAGCAGCACCAGCTAGCTTGAGGACTCGAGCGCACTCATTGAGAGTAGTGCCCGTAGTGGTGACGTCGTCGATGAGGAGGATGTTTTTGTTAGGTAAAATAGCGTCAGGAGAGCCTTTGGTCATAGCTGACTTTGGGATGAGAGCTATGGATCCACTGATGTTGTTCAAGCGGAGGGTGGGGTCTTTGATCGAGGCTTGGTGAGGCGTAGCTCTATTTCTCTGGAGTAGGGTCACATATGGCAGATGGGAGAGCTTGGCAAGCTCTTGCGCAGTTTCTTGAGATTGATTAAAACCTCTTAGTTCTAGCCGATCTTTATGGAGAGGGACAGATGTAACCAGATCAACTTCTGGAACTATGGCGTGTAGATACAAAAATTCGCCACAGTACTTACCAATATCTTTGACAAAGTCGTACTTCATGGCGTGAATAAGCTCAGAAATGGGCGAAGTATGAGTTGTGACTGCAGTCAAGCTATCCAAAACATTCCCCTGCAACTGGTGACTAATGTCTGAAGCTGTTGGCAAATACTCTATGAACTCCAGACAGTCTGAGCAGAGGAAAGGACCAAGCTTTTTGCAACCACAGCAGAAAGTAGGGAAAAAAAGATCTAACAAAAACGCTTTTAAAGACACCCACGCACGGTATCAGACAAGTATTACAAAAAGCGTAGGAAGTTTTGGTCAGCTTATTGATAGCACGTACTTCATTAGTACATTACTGTTCTGACCTGAGCTCCTTTCATAGCTTTATCGTAAATGTGGCTGATTCTAGTTACTGTTCTCGCGCATCTTTTGTTGATTTTAATTCCGCAATGCGCTTTGAAATAATAGATGTCTCGGTATCATAGTTTATTTCTAATTGGCTTAGTTCCTCACTAGTCGCGATTTTTTTCTTTGTATCAAAAGTATTGCGAATGTTGGCAAGGTCAAACCTTAATCCAAATAGTTCTTTTATCTCTTCCTTAGTGTAGTCGTTAGACTTGCCATATTTTGTAACATAGACTAAGCTAGCTGATATAAAACTGTCTCTGCCGTTGCCATCTGCTTGATGAATAAAATCTGTGGGTGCAGGACATCTCTCAGTTTGGTTTTTGACAATTTCATATTTATCCATATATCTCCTTGTTTTAAAGCAAGAGTTGCTTTATGTTAAATTCTAAATCTGACGTAATTTGAAACTGATCACCTCTCATCCCCATCTTCCTCGCTGCATCCACATTTGCCTCTGTATCATCGATAAATATTGTTTCTTGAGGTAAAACTCTCAGTTTTTCCAGGGTTATTTTAAAAATTTCCTCTGAGGGTTTTAAGTATCCTACTTCATAAGAGAATACTATCACATCAAATATTTTGCTCAACCCCAGGCTTTCGAGTGCCTTGGCTTCAAAGCAAGTAGTGTTTGAGATCAAGGCTAACTTGTATTTTTTCTTTAACTCAAGTAGTAGCTCCATCATGCCTGGATAAAGCTTAGCCCCATCACTAGCTACTTGGAAGGTGTCTTTTACCCACGCGATATTTTCTGAAGTGGTGGTCTGGTGAAATGACTCCAGTAGTGAAGTCGACATCTCTTCTTCAGTTTTCCAGTCTACCAGCTGCACGGCTTCTTCGTATTGGCGTAGACTTCTTAGTGGCGTAGGGATATCAAAATGGTCAAAAAAAGTCTTAGAAACACTCATTTTTTTGGTAGCCAGAGTGTTCCAGAGATCGAAAATTACGGCTTTGGTCATGATCGATTTTAATCCTGCTTAAGAATTTTATGATCCAGAATCTTCTCCATCAAGATCTCGTCGTAGAACTTGCCCTCTAGCTGTAATTCTTTGAAGAGAGTGCCGACTATTTTGTAATCAGCTTTTTCATATGCCCTAAGAGCAGGGAGTTGCGATCTAATTACGTCTATCTTAATTTTTTTGATGCCTAGCTGTGTTGCCTCATGCTCTGCATGGTTGATAAGTCTTCCAGCCAATCCTTGACCTCGATGGGAATCAGCGACGTAGATACCTACTAGAGTAGCACTGTGCGCAAATTTAGGCCGTGAGTCAAGTAAAAGAGTAGTAGTGCCTACGAGATCTTCTCCATCAAAAGCTCCGAAAACCTTACTTTTTTCTCCGGATAGATGCGCTCGCCACTCATTTTCGCTCATGGCAGCCGCATCTTCATAGGAGCTACCAAATGCAAACGGACAGTCTTGGAGGGCTTGGAGGCGGATGGACTTATACTTGCTTAAATCTAGCTGAGTGAGGAGTCTGATCGGTGATGATTCTAATTTCTGTACATTTAGCATGATTAGAATTTTACTCTAAGATAGTATAATTTCATGCTTAGGAAAGTGATTCTAGAACTGCGCCCTAATGGAGATAGGTGAGATATGGCAAAGAGTGAAAAAGAATTTAGATTTCCCCCTGAGCTAACTAGAGGTGTAGACAGACTTCTGGTACTGAGGAGATTCTGCAGATCCGAGCAGATGGCTGGTTTGACCAGCGCAGAGTGGGCGCTCTTAACTGTGGCTACTACTTTGGATGCTAAGGGTAATCCACCCTCCCATGCCACCATAAGAGCTAATTCATTTCATAGAGTAATTCCAGATAACTTTCCTGTCAGAATTATCGAGAGTCTGTGTGACTCTAGATTGATCACTGCTCTTCAGACAGCTCTAGAACTGACAGATGATCAGAAGGAAAAACTTTCAGAAAGCGACAATAAAGTTAGAGATTTTTTATTACTGTGCATATCTGAAGGAAAGCCTTTAAAAAAGAGCAAGTCTGGAATTTTAGTTGGTTCTAGGCGAACACCAACTCAAGATGAAGAGATCTCTAATGATCCAATTCATTTATTATCTCTTGACGCAGTCGTCACCGGCGCAGGGGTGAAGATGAGAGACGTAACAGGATTCCTTTTTTACAAACTTCAAGCGATTAAGCCTGGTGGACTTTATTATCAGAAGAGTGAGGATGAGCGAGTGGCGGCAGTTATCACATCTAGAAAGAATGCAGTGGCTAGTGGTAGGACCTCTGACTCAAGTGAGTTTGTTCCCTCACTGGAAACAATTTATAAAAAATGTGCTAAGACTGAGGAGGGGGTAAAACTTTGGGATAAATGGCATGAGAAGCTTGCACCTAAGTCAGAAGATTTGGAAGCTATCGTCAAAAACATTCTTAGATATCACTTGGACGGTAGTGGAGAGAGTCAAGTAGCTTTGGATTTAATAGTGAACAACTTTTTACCAAATGTGATAAATGATGCGCTAAAATTCCAGGACAGAGGAGTACCTCTGGCTGATCTGGTACAAGAGGGAGTGGAAGGGCTCTTGATAGCGATAAATAAATATGACCTCAGATTAGGGACTACATTTTCTAGCTCTTCTTTCTCGCAAATTTGCGCATCTATGAGATTGTACATAGCAAATTATTCGACACTAATTCGAGTGCCTTATAGAACTAGGCAGCAATGCATCGAATTAACTCTTGTAGAGCAAGAAATATTAGCTGAGGGTAACTTCACTAATTTGAAATCTAAGGATGCTATTAGAGAAATAGCCGCAAGAATGGGTGTCAAGCCACTCGCCCTCAATCGTATAGAGAGTGCTAGGCATGCGCTTAGTAATTCAAAGATTTCAAGGTTGAAAGATGCATTGGATGTACCTGAAAATGACGATGCTCTAGATTTTCTCGAGGAGCTGATAGTTTCAACTCAAATGAGAGATAAAATTATCAAATTTCTTGAATCGAGAGAGATGAGAGATAAAGACTCTAAGATCAAGATCTTCAAGTATAGATATGGCTTGGAGGATGACACGGAGCATACGCTTAAAGATACTGGCATTAAGTTTAATAAAAGTAAGGAGGGAATTAGGCAGATTTTAATAATACTCGCAAGAATGATCAAAGTTCACTTTGGAAAAGAGATTAAGTTAGATTATTGATCTGAGAGATACATTCTGTAAGTACCATTTCATCAAATAACTCAGAAAAAATAGACGTCTCAAAAATTATTACTTGAGATGGGTACACTACTTTTTCCTAGCTCCTAGGTAGAGGGTCACTGAGCCGCTAGATTGAAGATCTACGTCGTGTCCTGCATCTGTGACTTGATATGTAGCTCTCCACGCCTCACTCTCAGGATCTAGAACTACATAGTACTTGCCGAACTCGAGGTGAGAGATGTCCACGCCCTCAGTGGGCACTGCATACACACTGGAGTCAGAGTTGATCAGGCGAGTGACTCGGACACCCTGATAGTGCACCAACTCCTCACCATCATCACGACTGGAGTTAGAATTTTTATCATCGTATGCGAAAATTTTGAGACCACCCTCGGATACTGTTGGCTTATAGCCAAAGGCAAATGATAGCGGCTTGCCAAAACCATCTATTTTGATAAGTTTGGCTGGCGGTGGAAGAAAAAAAGTATAAGAAAGCGGTTGCAGCGAGTAATTCCCGCGGGGTAAAGTAGTGCTGTACTTACCTTGTGCAGGAAGTACGATAACTTCTTTCGAGTCTTGATTCACAATTTTGACAACTCTTACTTGAGCATCGAGCGTATTTTCACCATTGTCTTGTATGCCATTGTTGTTTCCATCTTTGTACATAGACACTGTTATGTCACTGGGCTTTGGGTTAATCATGCTTGCCCGATACTTCTCGGATTTTTGCTCTAGACCCACCTCTATCGTCTGACCCTCTAGGCGGTGTGTAGGTGATTCAGCACTTAAGTAGTATTCGCCAATTGGCAGGTCATTAAAAATAAAAATGCCTTTTACATTAGTGGTCGCTGACTCTGGGTTGGAAGCTGAGCCATTCGCTTTGAGAGTTACGATCAAGTTAGGTAGCACCTCACCGCTAAAGCTGTCAACTATCGTGCCTTGAAACTTCACAGAAGGAACAGGTGAGGCGAGTGGAGACGATGTTGGACTGGACAACAGCGTGATGGCTGGTGAAGGTGAGTCAGAACTGGCAACACTTGATGGAGTAGGAGCCAATGAAGACTGCGCGGATTGGTTTTCAGACTTTGACCAAAAATAAATGGTACCAAGAACAATAAGTAGCACTAGGGCAATTAACACCACTATCTTCTTGTCACGATTTGTCTTTTGTGTTGGATCTGACGTAGGGGGAGTTGGCGTCTGCTGTGGAGCAGGAGCAGTCTCGGACGAAGAAAGATCTGGAGTTTCTGGCATATTTAGTGCTGAGTCAGGATTTGTCATCATAGTATTGTACTTGAAAACTAAT
>CAYUQY010000019.1:0-19552 GCA_964447075.1 uncultured Pseudomonadales bacterium
CTCTCATTATGCTCTAGGAAAAGACAAACTGTCTAAATTATCGGGTACCTGCCCATATGTGTCGGAATTATGGAATGAAATGATAACATGGTTTCAGATCAATAGTCCTATAATTATTGATTGCATACCAGGCACTCTAGGGCAACAGTGATTCCGGAAAGTAGGTTGATTTACTTGTCTTTGTAGTGTGCATACAATAATCGAAGAAATCTACTACAAAATTAACTACTACAACAACCACAGAATCCATACCTCTCTTAAAATGCCACCAGCCGCTTATGCTAAACAGCACTCACGCAACCTGTCCTGAAAAATGGGGGGTTGACACATAGTAGGCACATATTCATCCGCACTTGTTAAGAAATTCTCTCACGTCATCGTTTTCTGAATAGAATTTTTGCAAGTATTGCAAACCCATTCGTATTTCAGATTCTCCAACTCCATATTTTAAATTTTTCTTTCTACCGCCTACCACTAACTTCATGACCTGTTGGATTGCTGACTTATCACCAAACTCAACTAATGAGGATAAAGCAATAGAACGTACAGCCCAAAATGGATCCTTCAAAGCATCAATAAAAATCGATAAATGACTCACATCACCCAAGTGTCTAAAAAAATCGATGGACGCAGCTCTCACTCTGCCATTATTATGCTAGGAATACTTTTTAACATCCAAACATGCACTTGGTCTTTTTATTTGTGCCAAAGATTCAAGAATAATCACTTTTTCAAAAGGGTTTGCTCGTTTGTTTAGTTGGTCAGTGAGCACCTTTTCAGCAATTTGCGAATTCCAACGACCAATAAGCAGCAAAGCCGGTCGTCGCACCAAAGGACTTTTGTGATTAACATATCTCAAGATAGAGTGATAGTCACTTATCAGTTGCTGTTTCTCAAGGGCTGAAAGGATAATTACCAGAACCTCTTTTTCTTTTTCTTCAACAAGATGTTCTAAAAGTAGTTTTGAAATTAGGGCTGAGTGCGTATTTGCACCCAAGTGTCCAATTAGAAAAAAGATACACCATCGAACCTCGTTATCAGGATCTTTTTTAAGCAATTCATCAAGATATGGAACAATTTTCAAGTCTCTAATTTCCCTTACCTCATGTAGAGCATCAGCTCGAATCTTATGATAAATAACTTCACCTCCAAGTTGAGTGGAGGCATGATCAGCACCCGACATTCTTCTCAATAAATCGTTGATACTGTTTTTTGCTAGATCCATACAATTTAGTAAATGATGAATTTTTGTCGGGGAGACAGGACTCGAACCTGCGACCTCACGCACCCCATGCGTGCATTCTAGCCATCTGAACTACTCCCCGTTTTATCAACTCTTGACTTCCCAGCCTCCGGTGGTGCATTCTAGCCATCTGAACTACTCCCCGTTTTATCAACTCTTGACTTCCCAGCCTCCGGTGGGGCATTCTAGCCATCTGAACTACTCCCCGATGAATAAATTTAAACCTCTAACTAGCTATTTTACTCGATTATTTACCACCAACTCACTTTTTCCTACGCTTTTTGTAATATATATCTGTTAATCTTCTTTTTGAGTGCGAGTCTTTAAACTTTAAGCTAATAGAAGCTGATCTAGATACTTTGAAATTATACCGCCTCTTAGCATAAAGATCGCACTCAAAGTGCTGTAATTAGCATTTGACAACAAGGTACAAAATAGTACATCCTAATAGAACCCAAAGGAGTTCAAAATATGACAAAGTCAGTTCCATCCCAATCACCTCAAGATATCGGTCGTGCTCAGGCTGTCACCATCGCCATGCAGCAGATTGAGAAACAGTACGGTAAAGGCTCAATCATGAAGATGGGAGAGTCCATGGCCAACACCGTCCAAGTTCCAGCCATCTCGACTGGATCACTGGCGGTTAACCTTGCCTTAGGCATCGGTGGCTTTCCCCGTGGTCGCATCGTCGAGGTTTACGGCCCTGAAGCATCAGGCAAAACCACCCTTTGTCTCCACGCAATTGCAGAAGTTCAAAAAGCCGGTGGCACTGCTGCTTTCATAGACGTTGAGCATGCCCTCGACCCTATTCGTGCCCAGAAGATCGGTGTGGATCTGGAGAGCATGCTGATAGCTCAACCAGATTATGGTGAGCAAGCCCTTGAGATAGCCGAGACACTTATCCGCTCAGGAGGACTTGATCTTATAGTCATCGACTCTGTGGCCGCACTTGTGCCCAAAGCCGAGATCGAAGGCGACATGGGTGATGCGCAGATGGGACTTCAAGCCAGACTTATGTCACAAGCCATGCGCAAGCTCACAGCTGCAATTAGCAAAACCAGAACCCTAGTCATCTTCACCAATCAAATCCGCATGAAGATCGGCGTCATGTTTGGCAACCCTGAGACAACCACTGGTGGTAATGCTCTCAAGTTCTACGCTTCACAACGCATCGACATTCGCAAAATTGGCAACATCCAAGAGGGTGACAAGATCGTAGGCAGTCGCCATAGAGTCAAAGTCGTCAAAAACAAACTTTCTCCACCCTTCAAAATTGCCGAGTTTGACATGGACGACTACGGTGTATCTAGAGAAGGCGACATCGTCGACATTGGTGCTGAGAAAGGTATCATAGAAAAATCAGGTAGTTTCTATAAATATAAAGGTCAAGTTATTGGCCAAGGTCGTGAAGCTGCTAAAGGTTATCTCAAAGAAAAACCAACAGTTGCCAATGAAATTGAAAAAGCTATTTGGGAGAAACTCAAGCCACCAGCAGTTGTTGCCAAGGGTGCGCCAGCAGTAGCAGCCACTTCTACTCCTGCCAGCGCCAAGTGAGAGCAGAAACAAACACTTTAGCTACCGCACAAAGAGCTGCCCAAAGATCTGCACAAAGAGCTGCCCAAAGATCTGCACAAAAAGCTTCGCCAATAGCCGCACAAAGAGCTACGCAAAGAGCTAAATATAGTTGCAAAGATCGACAAAGTTGACGACTCTGTGGTTGACGAATACCCTAAGTATCAGTACAATGAGCCCAATCGTTTTGTTTACGTCTGATCATGGTTTCCTCAAGGAAACTAACTAGAAAAAGGATTTTGGCCATGAAATGCTTTCAAGATCTCGCTACTCTACTGCAGTCCGGCAGGCACTTTATTTTGCAAAGTGAGCTACATCTGAAGGTCTAGGCATATCTATTTTCTGTTTAAGTTGTGATCAGACAGACGATCCTGAAAAGGAGTCCTATGTCTTTTTTTAATAATCTTTCCAATCTATTTGGTTCAGCCAAACGCACCGGTTCACCTTCTGGCGACAAAACGTCCAATCTCAAGCCCAAGTTTAAGTTTCCAGTGACTTCTCCAGCACCTCTGTCTCCAAAACCAACGCCATCTCTGCTTACTCCTGCAGTAACCCCTCCCAAAAAACTCTCTGAAGACATCGTCAAGATCACCGAAACAGCCATTCGTGAGGCACAGGCACGAGCTCGAGAGATAGTGGTCGAAGCCAAAGATGAAGCCATGGCTATTCGTGAAAAGGCTGAACAAGAAGCAAGAGCTCTGCGCAAAGCTCTTGAAGACCAGCAGCGATCTCTTGACCAAAAACTGGACAAGATCGAGAGTCGACTAGAGCAGATGGATGAGCGCGAGACTAGAAATAACGATGTCAAAAATCAACTTCTTGAGTCTAAAAATAAGCTCGAGCTAGAAAAAGAAAAAATCGTCACTGAACTCGAACGTGCGTCTGGTATGACTAGAGATGAAGCCAAAGCCTTCATTCTTGAAGAAATCGAGAGAAAAGTTACCAAAGAAGCAGCTTCCCTCATTCGCCAAAAAGAAGAAGAAACCAAAAACGAGCTGGATGAAAGAATACGCGAGATGTTGACAGATGCCATGGTTCATGGAGCCAATGACTACGTAGTAGAGTACACAGTCTCCACTGTTGAGCTAGGCACACCGGAGGACAAAGGTCGTATCATCGGCAAGGGTGGTCGCAACATCCATGAGTTCGAGCTGCGCACTGGTGTCGACGTCGATCTAGACTTCTCACCCACCCAAGTCCGCCTCTCCTGCTTTGATCCAGTTAGACGTGAGATTGCAAAAATTTCTCTTCAGAGACTGGTTAAAGATGGACGTATTCAGCCATCTCGCATCGAAGAAGTTATCAAAAAAGTCACTAGTGAAATTGACAAAATAATTTTCGAAGAAGGAAAGAAACTCTGCCACGCTGTGGGCATCTATAACATGCCAACTGAGCTGATAGCAGTCTTGGGCAGATTCAAGTATCGCTTCTCCTACGGTCAGAACATGATCGCTCACACTCTGGAAGAGACCAAGATAGGTGTCAAGCTCGCCCAAGAGCTCAAAGCTGACGTTAACATAGTCAAGATGGGATGTCTCTTGCACGACATAGGTAAAGTGCTCATGGATGAAGAAGGCAGTCACATCGAACTCGGTGTCAAAATAGCCAAAAAGTACGGCATTCCTCAAGCAATTGTAGACTGTATCGCTCAGCACCACGAAGATGAGCCTTTTTCTAGAGTGGAGTCGATGATCGTCTACATAGCCGATGCTATTTCTGGAGCCAGACCTGGAGCTAGGTACGACAACTACGATGAATACGTCCAGCGCTTGGGAAAACTTGAGACAATTTCCAAGGAGTACCCAGAGGTGGCAGAAGCCTATGCAATCCAAGCCGGCAGAGAAATTAGAGTGATTCTCATTCCTGAAAAATCTAAAGACGATGACGTCACGATGCTCTCTGTTAAAATCAGAGATCGTATCAAGAATGAAGTCACGTATCCTGGCACAGTTACAGTCACAGTCATCAGAGAAACACGCTCGCAGTCTATAGCCAAGTAAAACTGCCAGTCTTGATGTTAAGATAGAAAGTGAAATCTATGCAAACAACTATTTCGATTGCTCAAATCGTCCTCTCTCTGCTCATAATCATGGCTATCCTTCTTCAGGCACAGGGTGCTGGCTTTGGCACCACTTGGGGAGGTGGTGGAGAGACCTATCACACACGTCGTGGAGCTGAAAAAGTAGTTTTCTTCCTGACTATCGTCATGATTATAGCGTTTGCAGCAATCTCTATCTCGCGTCTGGTTCTAAAAATTTAGTAAATGAGAAAATACTATTGGTATCTGACCATCTTCATTCAGAAGCACGGCAAAGTAGTCCTGTTCAGTTCTCTCACGACAGTAATTTTCTTTTCCCTCGCTTTGCCTACTTTCGGTAGACAGCTAGATTTTCACCAAACCAAGTACATCGGTCTAGTCGGCAAGTTTAGCATTGATACCTTGCCAGATGAGGTCAGCTCACTCATCAGCAGTGGCTTAACACGTGTTGAGAGTGATGGCAGCACATCTCCACTCCTTGCAGAGCGCTGGGTTACTGAAGATGAGGGCAAAACATTTCGCTTTCTACTCAAAAAAAATCTTTTCTGGCAGGACGGCAAGCCCCTCACACCTGCTGACTTGACCTACAACTTTGCCGATGTGGAGATCATCACCACGCCCACCGAAATTATATTTAAGATGAAAAACGTGTTTGCACCTTTTCCCACGCTTTTAGCTAGACCCATAGTCAGAAGAGAAAATCACAAGAAGTTTTTCTTTTTTGATGAAAAAACCATCATTGGTACTGGACAGTACCAAGTAACATCATTCAAAGAAAGCGGCAATCACATCACTGAAATTAGCCTCAAGGCACCTACGCTCTCGGTGGTGTATAGATTCTATCTAACCCAAGAGGATGCTCAAAATGCTTTCATGCGAGGAGAAGTAGACATACTTCCTCATTTATCTTCTCCGGGTGAGCTCAATGATTGGCCCACAGTTGAAGTTACCAAAAAAACACTACCCAATACCTACGTAGCTGTTTTTTTTAACACCCAACTACCACTATTTAGCAGCAATGAGTTACGCCAAGCACTCAACTACTCAGTCCACAAACCTACGGATGAAACTCGAACAAAAGGACCCTTAAGCACCAACTCTTGGGCCTTCAAGGATGTAAACAAACCATATGATTTTGACCAATATCGTGCGATTGAGCGTCTGCTCAAAGCTCCGCCTAGAGAGCCTATCCAGTTCGAGTTGACCTCAGTGCCACTTTTTGCTGCAGAGGCAGAAAAAATTGCCTCAACTTGGCAAGAGTTGGGAGACAAAGCAGCCAAGGTTTGCCACTCAGACAGTGAGATAAAAGAAAAAGTACTTTGCGACAACATGAAGATGAAAATATCCATCAGACTGACCAACTTTCCAGACACCAGCAACTTTCAAGCGCTCCTGATCGGTCAGACTTCACCTCTAGATCCTGACCAGTACTCACTCTGGCACTCAGAGTCTAGATCAAATTTTACTCACTACAACAACACGCGCATCGACACGCTCCTGGTAAAAGGTAGACAAGTGATAGATAGTGAGGCTCGACAAGCAGTCTACCAAGATTTTCAGCAGTTTTTAGGAGATGACGTTCCAGTTATATTTATCAGATACTTAGACGAGTACGAGGTCAAGAGAAAAGGAGTTAAATGAATAAAGATCGCAAAACAAAAGTAGCCATCATTTTCGGTGGTAAGTCTGGCGAGCACCAAGTTTCGGTAAGGTCGGCGGCTTCTATCGAAAAATACATCGATCGCGACCAGTTCGAAGTCATCTGTATCGGCATCAGTGAGTCAGGAGCATGGCAGATTGGAGAGCAAGTTCAAGCTTTAATAAGCAATGGCAAAGTAAGTGATAACAATCAGCTGATGAACAATGATAAAGTTTTAAGTGATAGCCAGACAAGAAGTGAAGTTGCTCCAACAGCTGAAGCCCAGTCACTGACCACAACCCAAAAAGCTCTTGCCAGTACTGCATGTGATGTTATCTTCCCTGTTATTCACGGCACTTTTGGCGAAGACGGCAAGCTGCAGGGACTTCTAGAAATGGCAGGGCTGCCATACGTTGGCTCTGGAGTTTTGGGATCTTCTCTGAGTATGGACAAAGTCATACAAAAACAAGTCTGTGCGCAAGCCCACATTCCCCAAACCAAGTTTGAAGCCTTGCTCAAACAAGAGTGGCAAGAACAACCGACTGCCCAACTAGCCAAGCTCAACAAACTCTCCTTACCTTTATTCGTCAAACCTGCCAATCTTGGCTCAAGTGTGGGAGTGACCAAAGTCAAAAGCAGCTCGCAGCTTTCAAAAGCGGTTGAAGATGCCTTTCGTTACGATCGAAAGGTCATAGTTGAAGAGGGCATAGAAGATATTGTAGAGATAGAGGTAGGTGTCCTTGGTAATAATAATCCTCAAGTATCAGTCTGCGGTAGTCTCAAGCCCAACACCGAGTTCTACGACTACGCCACTAAGTACCTTACTGATGATATCGAGGTTGAGATTCCTGCCAAAATCCCAGCTGAGGCCTCTGACTCGATACGTAAAGCAGCAGTTGAAACTTTTAAACTACTGGAGTGTAGAGGTCTAGCTCGCATCGATTTTTTTTACCAGACTAAAACTAAGAAGTTTTTCCTCAACGAAGTCAACACTATTCCTGGCTTCACAAGCATCAGTATGTATCCCAAGCTTTGGCAAGCTACGGGCGTATCGTATCAGGAGCTCATCACCAGACTCATAAGACTAGCTCAAGAGGAGTGGCAAGAAAAGCAATCTCTGCAGTACACTTTTTCACCTAGTTAAAGGGCAACTTTAATCCATATGAGTCCTAACTCCAATCCTACTACTTCATCAAGGCTGCTTAAACTTACTCAGAGAGCCTATCTCTCTTTTCTACGCCTAGCCACACGCTTAGAGCTACGCAAAAATAATCCACTCATCGTCGCAGTCACAGGTAGTAGCGGCAAAACAACAGCAGTTCTAGCCATTACCGCTGCCTTGGGGCAAAACTTTCAGGTTGAGTACACCAAAAAAGGCAACAGTGAAACAGGCATACCTTTTGAAATTTTTAAAGTTATAGTTGGGGATTTTTCCTGGGGTGGTTGGATGATGTCTGTCCCAATTATTTGTTGGCGACTGCTTACTTCATGGCCGAAAAATAAGATTTGGGTAATGGAGCTAGGTATCGACTCACCTCACTGGCCAAAGAACATGACCTATCATCTTTCATACTTAAAGCCACGAATAGGCGTTCTCTTGGGAGTCTCGTCAGTTCATGCGGCCAACTTTGAGCCCAGCAGACCGCTCTCTAGTATTAGCTTGGAAAAAGCTAAGTTGCTCTTTGCTTTGCCCAAAGATGGACTGGCAGTTTTGTCAAAAACAGTTCCAGAAATTACTAAGATTTTATCAAAGATTAAAGCAGAGAAGCAGTTCTTTTCTCTAGATGGGGCCGACTCAGCAGAGAGTAACTCAGGCTGTCAGCTCTTGAAGTACCAAGTCAACTTTAAAGGCAGTTCTTTTGATTTTCAAGTTAATCATCAAGCCTATCAACTCTTTTTTCCCAAGCTTTGCCAACCAAAAAACACCTTTGGATCATTTGCTTCTGCCATCATAGTGGCGCACCACTTAGGCTTAACTGTCCTACAAGCCATCACCAATCTGGAAAGTAATTTTAAAGTTCCACCAGGAAGAATGACTATCCTGGACGGCATCAATGGTGCTACTTTGATTGATTCTTCTTACAATGCCTCAGCAGAATCTATGTCTGGAGCTCTAGAGATGATCAAAACCATTCCAGCCCCACGTCGTGTCGTAGTTTTGGGCGACATGAGAGAGATCGGCTATCTAGAACAGAGTGAACATGAAAAAATTGCTCATCAAGCTGCTCAAGTCGCTGACGTTTTAGTTTTTGTTGGCGTAGCGTTCCCCAAGTATGCCCCGCCTATCATTAGTCAGCACTTTCCAAACAAAGAAATCTATTTTTTTCCTAAAGCAAGCCAGGCTTTGTCAAAAGTTAGAGGCTTGCTTAAAACAGGTGATTTGTGTTTAATAAAGGGCTCACAAAACACACTCTTTTTGGAAATAGTAGTCAAAGGGCTACTCAAAAATCCAGTCCGCGATAGTGAGAAGCTTTGTCGTCAAACTCCATTTTACGATCAACAAAGGGCCAAGCTTCTATAATTGACAGCTACTCATGTCTCGTCTATAAATGAAAGGTAAATTATGACTAATAAAATGATTAACAAACAGCTTATTTATTTTTCTTTAGGAGTTGGTTTAGTGACGATGGCGACAAGTGGCTGCGTCAATAACATTGACCAATCAAGCCAATCATCCACAACTTCTCCATCTACTACTACTTTAATTCTCAACTCACCTGTCACTTCAGACAGTACATCACTACAGAAAGGTAACGATAAAATGACTAAAACACTCGCAGATTTTGAGGTAATAAAAGCTACACAAGCAACTCTTCACACCACCAAGGGTGACATTACATTTACCCTTTATCGCGACAAAGCGCCGCTCACCACCGCCAACTTTCTCAACCTAGCCAAAGCTGGTTCTTACGACAAGGTTAGGTTTCATCGCATTATTGCCGACTTCATGGCCCAAGTTGGAGATCCTCTCTCCAAGGATGAGTCACAGAAAAGTGCCTGGGGAACAGGCGGACCTGGCTACACAATAGCTGATGAGTTTGGGGCTGGGCTCAAGCACGATAGCGAGGGTGTCGTCTCTATGGCCAATGCTGGTCCCAACACAGGAGGTAGTCAGTTCTTCATCACCTATGCAGCTACCGCTTGGTTAGATGGCAAACACGCTGTTTTTGGAAAAGTTGACAAGCAAGGTATGGACGTGGTGCGCAAGCTTGTAATTGGTGACCAAATCACATCCGTGAGCTATAAGTAAGCCCAAGCTCAAGTACTTGACTCAACATATAGCTTTCTCAAAACCGAGTGTTAGATTTATAACCAAGTTTAACCAGTTAATTTAATTTGAGAAGGCAGTAAAGTAATCTGATTAAACAGAGTTGCCTCCATGCCGAAGCACTTTCCATTTTCTTCTCACAAAAAACACCAGCCTGTAAATGAGTTTAGAAAACTGCAGTTACTAACTCATGAACTTGAGGCGCATCCCCCGACTTCCAGACGACAGTCAGGCTCAATCTTGAAAAAGGTTCTGGCGACTCTTTTAATTTTACTGGCTTTATGTTTGATTTCAGCTGGAGTGCTTGGGCTTTATGTCCGATCACAGCTCAACATTCTCAAGTCTCTCGTGCCAGAGTATTTTTCTCTCGCTTTATCCAATGAGCCAGCTGCGAGCCAGAAGCTCGAAGATATTTTTAAACTCTGGCAAAATAACATACCCCACTTAAAAATACTTGAAAAAGCAGTCTCTCTGTCACTCGTCAAAACATTTATTGGCGAGGAACTTTCCTCTGATCTTAAAA
The DNA here is from genome assembly GCA_964447075.1 of uncultured Pseudomonadales bacterium. Taxonomy (GTDB): domain Bacteria; phylum Patescibacteriota; class Microgenomatia; order UBA1400; family PJMF01; genus CAYUQY01. The sequence goes on from CAYUQY010000019.1 coordinate 10,284, forward strand.
GGATTGCTCAAATGTCTCAGGAGAGTTTGGACTTTATACCTGAAGCCCTGGGGTTAAGTAATCTTGATACAGCGAACAACCTCAACCCTACATCTTCACCAAACCCTCAACAGAAAACTCCAGACTCAACCAAACGCTACATCATAATTTTTCAAAATTCTCAGGAGCTACGTGCTACTGGGGGCTTCATGGGCTCATATGCCCTGCTTGAGCTCAACAAAGGTCGTGTGGCCAATCTTTCTGTCCAAGATATCTATGAGCCTGATGGTCAGTATGATGGCTTCATTCCAGCTCCTTCAGGCGTGCGTGAGTACCTAAGCTCAGGCAAAGGCATGAGGCTGCCTGACACCAACTGGAGTCCAGATCTACCAAGTAGTGCTCAAGATATTTTACCTTTTTTTGCTTTTGGAAAAACTTACGACATCGACGGTCTGATTTTAATTAACTTGGAGCTAACTCAGGATCTTCTCAAACTCATGGGTCCAGTTTATCTCTCAGACTACTCCACTCTCGTCACCTCAGAAAATGTAGCAGATTTAGCTAGAGCTGATAGAGAGGCATTTTTTCCTGGCTCACAACAAAAAAAGCAGTTCTTGCAAAGCCTCATGACCGCTCTCAAAATAAAGCTAACCTCTGAAGAACCAGAATTTGGGCTGTCAGAGTGGAGTCAATTTTTGAAGTCACAGCTAAGTCGTAAAAATATCCAGTTCTATGCCTCAGATCCAAACCTCCAGCAGTTTCTAGTTCAGTCAGAGGTTGCGGGAACAGCAAGGGGTTGTTTTAATCTTTCCAACTGTCTCTCATTATTTTTAGTAGAGTCCAATGTGGGCATCAATAAAGTCAATCAATGGATCAATCGTAAAATCCAGATAGTTGAGTCAAATACTCAAGAACTGGAGCTAAGCATTCAGCTCCAAAATACTTCATCTCTAGACGACTATGTGAACTACCAGCGTCTACTGATTTCTCCAGAATGGAACGTCGAGTCAATCTCCATCGAAACGGTTGAGGTCAAATCCACTGAGCTAGAGAACGTCTATGAGACAGTTAGAAATGTCTACGAAACCAAGCAGATTAATCAAGATTTTGTCACCTTAACCACAGGTGAAAAGTTGCGCCAAGTGGGTTTCTTGATGAGCGTGCCTGCTTCGCAGTCTCAAAGAGTAGTCATCAAGCTTAAGTCACCACATCCTCTCAACACTCTCAAGCTGCTCAAGATCCAGAAACAATCAGGTCTGCCAACCACTTCTTACTCCATTACGCTCCCCAACATCAATAAAAACTTCTTTCTAAATCAAGATATGGTTTTAACAGATCAATAAGCTCGCAAACAAAGAAAATCACCTGGTCTGCTACAATCTCACCAAATGCATCAAGCCCACGATTTAGCCGATAAAATCATCGAGTCAGGCAAGCAGCTCCTAGCTGCTACCGACCTAGCTACTTTAGCCCAACAAAAAAAAGAACTGGAAGACCAAACTTTTCAACCAGATTTTTGGCAAAAACCTGGGGCTCAAGGAGTGATGCAACAGATCTCTCTTCTGAAAAGCAAGATAGATCAGATTGAAGACGTTCAATCTCTTATGTCTGATGTCTCTGCTGGCTTGGAGCTTCTTGACGAAGTTGATGCCAACTCAACTCAGGCTCCTACTGCCTCAACTCAAGCCTCGCAAACGGCTGAACAGAACAGTTCGGACACGGCTCTTTCTCAAGAATTTCAAAAAAACCTCAACTCACTTGGAACTGCCCTCAAAGAGCTAGAGCTACAACAGTTCTTGGATGGTAAGTACGATGGTTATGGCTGCGTTTTATCCATTCATGCTGGCCAAGGTGGCACGGAAGCCATGGATTGGTCAGAGATGCTCAAGCGCATGTACCTGCGCTTTACCGAAAGAAAAAAATGGAGTGCTACTCTTGTAGAAGAGTCTAGGGGTGAAGATGCCGGTATTAAATCTGCTACTTTTGAAGTTAAAACTCCCTTCGCTTTTGGATACCTCAAGCATGAACGCGGCACTCATCGCCTGGTGCGCCAAAGTCCTTTCAATGCCGACTCCCTTCGACAGACTTCCTTCGCTTTAGTAGAGGTGATGCCATTGATCGATCAAGAAAATGACGAGCTTGAGCTTAAAGAGGCAGAGCTTTCTTGGCACTTTTCCAGAGCTGGTGGAGCAGGTGGTCAAAATGTCAACAAAGTGAACTCAGCTGTAGAGCTGACACATGTGCCCACAGGTATTGTCATCCGCTGCCGTGAGGAACGCAGTCAGGCTCAAAATCGTACTCGCGCCCTCTCCCTACTCAAGTCTAGATTAGCTTTGCTTGAAGATGAAAAGTTAGCTAGCGAGATGGCTAGGGTCAAAGGCAAGCACGTCCAAGCCAGTTGGGGCAATCAAATCCGCAACTATGTCTTACATCCCTATCATCTTGTCAAAGATACTCGCACTCAAGTGGAGACTAGTGACACAACTGGAGTGCTCGATGGCGACCTAGACCAGTTTATCCAAGCTGAGATAAAGGTTCTGTAGCTTCATGAAAAAAACTTCACTCTCACCTTCTTTTTGGTTTGGTCTACTCCTATCACTTATAGTTTGTTTAGGTATTTCAAGACACTTTTTTCAGTCGGCTATTTTTCGCACTCATGATCTTGAGATTCATGCTGCCAGATTGGCTCACTTTTATCTAGCCATCAAGAATGGTGAGTTCCCACCAGTCTGGGAAATCAACACCAATGAGGGATTTGGCATGCCCACTTATAACTTCACTTACTTCTTTCCTTACTTGTTTGCCGTTTGTTGGTATTTTTTGACTCACTCGATCGAACTGAGTCTAAACTTGACCCTGTTTGCTGCACTTCTGATCATGACCTTGGGTGCCTATCTACTTGCCTGGAGACTCTCAAAAAACCCGTTTGTTACTGTCTTTGCCACCTTGATGTATCTCACCCTACCTTATCAAATGGTCAATATTTTCATAAGAGGAGCTCTGGGTGAAGTTATTTTTATGAGTTTAGTTCCATGGCTCATGTTGCTTATATCTTTGGACAAATACAAAAATAAGATCTTGCTTCAAGTATCCTGGATCATCATTTGGTGCCTACTTATTACCACTCACCATTTATTAATTATTTTCCTGGTACCGATTGTAGTAGCTTGGTATTTAACTCGACGTCTTGAGGAAATTAAGCAAAAAAAATGGAGCGAAGTCTTCCCAGTAACTCTAGTATTTCCTACAGTAATCGCGATCTTACTCACGTCAATTTTTACCCTACCTATGGTTTTTGAGAGTCAGCACACCAAAATTCCTGGTAATGAATCACTTGCCTTGTACTATCAAGAATTTAGTAAATTTAATGACCTTTTTTACTCAGAGTGGTCAAATGGTGGTCTAGATGGAGAGAAAAATCCTTTACCACCTACTCGAATGATCGGAGCTCCTGCCTGGATAACATTGTCTTTTGTCTTAATCTTACTTTTCAAGCCAGTGAGTACTTTGAACCAACCAAAGCTTCAAGCTAGGTTGTCAACAGAGTCTTGGCTCTGGTGTCTGATCATGATTACTGCAATCTGGATGATGACACCTTGGAGCGATGTCTTATGGCGCCAAAGCTCACTTCTTCAAATGCAGCAATTTCCATGGCGCCTTAACTGGATTGTGATTTTGACAGCCTTTATGCTTTATATTCAGCTTGAATCACGACTAAAAAAATCTAACTTCAGGCATCTTGTAAGATTGGTTATTTTGGCAAATGCTTCAATGGCTATCTTAATCTGGGGTAAACCAATAGATACAGTTTCAACTGACGATTTTTATTGGTTCCAGTACCCGCTGACAGGTATGTATTTTCAAGAGTTGCTTCCAAAGAATTTTTCAACTCACCTTAATTTTAGACTATCTGATCAAGTAGTTATAAGGGAAGAAGGAAAGAATGTTTTTGACACACCCTACCAACCAACACCTAATTTGTCAGGGAGCTATGAAATCACTACCTGGAGCGGACATCACATGTTGTATCAGGTTCATACTGAGAATTCAGCTCAAGTAATTCAAAAAACAGCCAACTTCCCTGGATGGGAAGCCAGGGTTAACAACGAAGTAGTCCCGATTACTGATGATGATTCAGAGTTCCCGGGCAGAGTTGTTTTCGCTGTTCCCAAAGGGGATTCTAAAATTGAAGTACAGTTCACTAGTCAGACCACTGCAAAAGTGATTGGCAAAGTCCTATCTGGTTTGGGTATTACTGCAACCTTCATATGGTTTGGGTGGCAATTCTTTCACCGCAAACAGTCTTCAGAAGCAACTTAAATTTATTTTCAGTTGGAAATTTTGCCTGCCGTGTAGTAGCATGGAGTACATGTCAGACTTCCAACAAATAGATTCGATGCGTGACTTATCTTCCAACTCTCCCGTGAGTGCTCCAGACATGAGGGTCTACGAGACTAACGCCACCCAAGGAGTTCCCATGAACAAATTCAGTAAAGTCTTTTTACTTCTTGCATGCATAGCCATACTTGGTGGTATCACTACCGGAGCTGGTCTCTCGGCACTCAGAGCCAAGACCTCACCTTCTGCAGGGGGTGTGTTGACAGGTGGTGACGTTCCAGTAGCCCGTGTTGCGACAGGTGAAGTCACAGCTGGCCAAGTTTTCGGCAGTACAAACACCTCTACCTTCAAAGACAACACCGAAGGCTATCTTGTAGTAGGAGGCATAGAAGGTGAAGGCACTCATCATCTACTCAAGCCAGGTGGACCAACTCAGACTGTGTACCTTACGTCCTCAGTCACAGATCTAAGCAAGTTTGAAGGCATGTGTGTCAAAGTTTGGGGTGAAACTTTCAAGGGTCAAAAGGCAGGTTGGCTCATGGATCTAGGTAGAGTGCAGATAGTGGACACCAAGTGCGCTGCTCCTTTTGATGAAAATGCCCCAGTAGAGTCAAAAAAACCGTCCACCAAAACCACCAAGCCTGCTGATCTTGAGGCAGAGTCGGGTGAGTAGGTTGCATAAAGTTAATTGGTAAAAATCGACATCTAGACCTAGCTCCTCTTTTCCTGCTAAACTGGATTCTCATGATAATTTTTCGCGACGTGATCAAAAGCTTCGGCCAAGACTCGCCTGTACTGCAGTCGTTAAGTTTTGAAGTGGACAAGGGCGAGTTTGTTTTCCTAACTGGCCCCTCTGGCTCAGGCAAGACCACTATTTTGCGTCTCCTAACACGAGAGTACACACCCAATAGCGGTGAGATCGAGATGAACGGCCAGCCTCTCTCCAAAGTCAAGAAAAACAAAGTTCATCTCCATCGACGCAACATCGGTGTAGTTTTTCAAGACTATCGCCTACTCTCAGAGTACAACGTCTGGGAAAACATAGCCTTGCCGCTCTATATAGCTGGCAAGAGCCAACATGAAATTGAAGAAAGAGTCACCAACTTACTCGACTTGGTCAACCTGACTGACAAAGCTTTTCTTTTCCCCCCCCAGCTATCAGGTGGCGAGTCACAGCGTATAAGTATAGCCCGCGCTCTCTCGACTGGACCTAGTATTCTCTTGGCAGATGAACCAACAGGTAATTTAGATAAAGAAAATGCAGCCATGATTCTTAAGTTGCTCACAGCCATCAACTCGCACGGAACTACGGTGCTTTTTGCCACTCATGACTCTCAGATTCTGAGCAACACACCACATCGTCAAATTCTTCTAGATGATGGCAAGATTACCAAAGATACTAAGCCTCCCAAATCAAAAACGCAGACTGTTGAGAAAAGTACTTCAGAGCTTCAGATCCATGCCGAAGTTGCCCCATCACCCTTGATTACCATCATCTCTGCTGATGGCTCAGCCAGCTCCACTAACCCTGTCCATATTTCTAGCACTATCGAAGAGCTTTAAGATCAAGAATATGACCCACTTAACCACTTCACTGACCAACATTCGTCGCTCACCTTATCAATCTATTGCAGCTGTTTTACTTGTTTCGCTAACTTGCTTTGTTGGCTTCGCTTTTTCTTTTTTCCTCTGGAGCAGCGAAAGCATACTTAAATACTTCGAATCACAGCCACAAGTCACAGCTTTTTTTAGTCTAAACGCCTCACAACAGCTCGTCGACAGTATCACTGCCAAGTATCGAGCTATGCCAGGTGTCAAAGATGTAACTCTGATCTCAAAAGAATCAGGTCTGAAGCTCTATCAAGAGAATCTACAAAAAAATTCTTTACTGCTACAGTTGGTGACTGCTGAGATGTTGCCAGCTACGATCGGAGTCTCGACTAACGATCCAGCACTCCTTCCAAGCATCAAGTCTGAGCTCGAGAAAACTCCAGGTGTTGAAGATGTTATCTTCCAGGGTGATCTGACAATTTCTCTGCTCAACTGGACTGCCTCTATTAGATTGGTAGGATTTGTCTGCATTACGCTGCTCACCATGTCCACATTTGGTGTAATCGTCATCATCACTGGCATGAAAGTAGCCATGCGCAAAAAAAGCATCTACATCATGAGAATCTTAGGCGCGACACGTTGGTACGTCAAAGCTCCCTTCGTTTATGAGGGAGCGATGTATGGTTTCACAGGCTCTCTAATCGGTTGGGGAATGATGTATGTCGGCTACCTCTACTTATTTCCCTGGTTGAGCGAGTTCCTGAGTAAAGTGCCACTTTTCCCTATCGATCATCGTCTTTTTCTAGGCCAATTTGCCGTTGGCACTGCGATCAGTGTCCTACTCGGGGCTACTGCGAGCTCATTTGCTGTGGGACGCATGATGAGGAAGGCTGGTTAGGCAAAAAATATGTATGCTACGTGCTTTTTTTACACCACGACGATTGGTTCTTTTCACCTTAAGCTGTGTTTTAAGTAGCTTTTTTTCTATCTTAAGTAGCAGCCCCATCACTCAAATAAAAGCTCTAGAAACTTGTAGCTGTCCATCTGAAATGGATGAAAGAGCTTGCAACGAGAGTAAGCTCAAGTGTCTTCAAGAAAAGATTGGCCAAAAACAGAAGGAAGCTTCTTCTCTACAGAACACCATTTCAATCATGAGTGGTCAGATCCAGATTCAAGAGCTGACTATTACCCGCACTCGCTTGGATATTACCACTCTGGAGGCTGATATCGAAGAGCTTTCTAACAGAATCTCAGGTTTGAATGCCTCGTTGGATGAGCTAACAGGCTCGTTGATCAATCACGTCCAGTTTAGCTACAAAAAAGGCTACCGCAACTCCCTAGAACTGCTTCTCTCATCACAGTCACTTGATCAATACTTGATCGAACAAACCTACCAAAAGTACGTCCAGAGCCACTTAGTCAGCTTGATGGAGCAGTCAGAGCTGACACGACTCTCTTATACCTCTCAAAAAGAAGTTAAGGAACAAAAAACGACTGAGTTAGATCAAAAAAGATCAGCTCTACAGTCACAACAGCTTCAACTCGACAAGCAGAAAAAATCTCAGCAAGCTCTGCTCTCACAGACCAAGAGCGATGAGGCTCAGTATCAACAAGAGTTGGCCAAGACTCTCAGTGAGCTGAAGGCTATTCAGAGCATAGTTTCTGGTTTTGGCAACGAGGCTCGCGTGCGAGATGTGGGTGCGGGTGACGCCATCGCCTCGATCATACCTGGAGCTTCAGCCTGCTCCACTGGAGCTCATCTTCACTTTGAGGTGGTAAAAGATAAAAGTAACCGTGATCCTTCAGGTTATCTAAAATCTGCTGACATCACCTGGCGCAACTCACCTGATGGACCGTTTGGTTTCTCCGGTGGCTGGGAGTGGCCGGTCAATAACCCTGCTAGTCTCACTCAAGGCTACGGTATGACTTGGTATGCTGCCACTCGGCGCGCCTATGGCGGCGCGCCTCACACCGGTCTCGACATCAAGAGTAAATCTCCTGGCGACTACATCGTCAAAGCCGTCCAGCCCGGTACACTTTACCAAGGCACCATCAAGTGTGGTAAAGGCCTCTTGCGCTACGTCAAGGTCGAGCACAAGGCGGATGGGCTGAGCACCTACTATCTACATGTGAACTACTAGGCTCCATTACTCCTTACCCATGTCATGACTGTCCAGATTCATGTGAACTTTAGACTGCATTAGATAACTCTGCAACCAATCTTGAAGCTTCTCTTGAAGAAAGCCCGTCTAATCTGCCCCCTGGATCAAGCCAGAATAGATCTGGTGTCCCATAACTGTTGACAAAGTGATGTCCATATAGTATAGTGCCGCTTACCTATAAATAGATCTTATCCATTCATAGGACATCATTATGAAGAAACTCATCACCTCAAGTATCTTAAGTACCGGCCTTTTACTGTCTTCAGTATCTAGTGTTTTCGCTCAAGTAGCTAGTCAAGAACAACAGCTCGACCAGAACGTCAAGGTCAACTGTACCACTGGTGCTTATGGCCAGTCTTCCACATGTACCGCTGAGGGAACTCAGTCAGGTAGTCAATCACAGTACTTGGCCTTAGATAAAACTCGCAAGCTCATCTGCCGCAAAGATGGCAGCTGTATGTACGCTCACGACACAGTAAATGCTGGTGTCGATCCTTTGACCCTCTTGGCCTCAGGACTGACCAGTGTCGGTTTGATGACCGCTGGCTTCGTGACACTTCGTAAGAGTAAGTAATCTCAACACTTCTTTTTTGACACAAAAAATCCTCCACGAGGGAGGATTTTATTGCAGCTACATCCGGTTGGATGGATGCATGATAGTCTATCAAACAAATAACATTCTAATCTCAAACAGTCATCTGTCAATACTTGGTTATGTTGCTATTTATCAATCAATTCTTTGGTATTACCCATGTGGACCGGACGGGAGTCGAACCCGCAGCTGATTGTTTGATAAACTATCTCGCATACCAGATGCCCGGCCCACATGGGGCAGAGCCTAGCAAAGGATTCTTTAAAATAGATTTAAAATAGCGATTTGGTATCCAACCTAGAATTGCCAGAGCTCTTTGTGGCCAATCGGACAAAGTAGTAAAAACTGCTGAAGACCACAAAAAATCCTCCACCTCAAGACACCGTCCCATAACATTGACAAAATAGCTCTAGTTTGATATACTTGATACGTATTTTGGCCAGCCGATTGTGCACTTTGCCTCGAGGTAATGGCTACTAGACGCCCAGCTCACCTCCCTACCAAAATCCCTAAAAAGTGCCCACTCAGCTGTACAAAACAGACTGACTTCTGACGTGGTCACCTCGACCAACTCTCAGGACACAGCTCATTTTGTGCAGTGGATGAGATGTGAGGCTATCTCAATCGCAAGATTGAGAGTAGTCGAA
>CAYUQY010000020.1:0-18001 GCA_964447075.1 uncultured Pseudomonadales bacterium
AGGGGAAAGCACAAGTCAGGAGGGGACAGTGAGCGTCGAAGAAAGGCAACTTCTTCACGCCCTCTTCTTCTTTCCTGAGGTAGTAGAGAGATGTGTAAGTGAGTCCGCACCTCATTTTTTGTGTAGCTACTTGTTTGAGCTGGCCTCTTTATTCAATCTTTTCTATAGCAAGCATCAAATTCTCAAGAGCTCGGCAGGGTCTGGTAATGTGACAAACAGTCCTGATCTTCAACAGTGGAGGTTAACTCTCACCAAAAAAGTTGCTCAGACTCTCAAACACGGATTGGGATGTTTGGGGATAGAGACAGTTGAACGAATGTGATGCTACAATCCTTCCAAATTTGCAAGGTTCTATATGTTTAATCACAATCTTTCTACACGACCCAATGGTCTGACTCTCATCAGAGTCCCAATGCCAGCTGTGTCATCCGTGACGGCTCTACTTTTTGTAAATACAGGCTCACGTTTTGAGTCCAAAAAATGGTGGGGTATTGCTCACTTTTTAGAACACATGGTTTTTAAGGGAAGTCCTAAGTATCCAACTGCCCAAAAGCTGGCTGGAGCAGTGGATAGTGTCGGAGCTAACTTTAATGCCTTTACCAGTCATGAGTACACTGGCTACTACGTCAAATCGGCAAGTTCTCATCTTGGTCTAAGCTTGGATGTGCTTTCGGACATGATCTTGGTTCCCAATCTCAAACAGGAGGATATTGATCGGGAAAAGGGTGTCATTATCGAAGAGATGAATATGTACGTAGACACGCCTACTCGATACGTGGGTCAAATCTTTCAGCATCTTGTTTTTGATGAAAAAAGTCTTGGCCACGACATTATTGGGACTAAAGAGAGTGTCTCGGCATTGTCTAGGCAGGACTTTGTCGACTTTATGAATGATTGGTATGGATATGAGAACTTAATTTTGGTTCTAGCTGGCGATGAGAAAGTTGTTTCTGACAAGGAGACTCTGAAGCTGGTGGATGAGTACTTTTCCAAAGGAGATGGCGCAAGGCACTCAAAAAAAGCTAAAGAGTTGCTTGGCACCTCTCCTCTAACTGAGAGCAATCTTCATGTTCAGAACAAGGCTACTGAGCAAGCACACTTTATCTTGGGTTTTCCAGCCTTTAGTTGTTTTGATGATCGACGATATGCGTTATCTCTGCTGGGAACTGTTCTGGGCGGCAACATGAGCTCTAGACTTTTTTCTGAGGTGAGGGAGAAGCGGGGACTGTGCTACTACGTTCACTCTGATGTAGATCTTTTTCTAGACTCTGGGACATTTGGAGCCTCTGCAGGCGTGGATCCCAAGAGAGTTGATGAAGCTATCAAAGTATCTATAAGTGAGTTTTACAGTATTCTAGATAGGTCAAAAAACATCACTTCTTCTGAGTTAAAAAGTGCTAAAGACTATATCAGTGGCAAGTTTGTTTTAGATCTAGAGGATAGTGAGAGTGTGGCTCAGTTTTATGGCATGCGTCAGCTGGTGCATGGTCAGATCCAGACACCAGAAGAAGTGTTGGCCAAGTATCAAAAAGTTACGCTTGAGCAGATAGAAGCCGTGGTTAAAGAGGTGATTAAGCCAGATAACTTGCGCTTTGCGCTTCTCGGGCCGTTTGAGGATCAGAGTCGCTTTCAAGATTTGTTAAAAAGTTTGGGTTAAGATTTTTATTAAAGAAAAGGAGTGCTATGCACATGCAGACTACTGCGGTTTTGGTAAAGCCAGATGGATTACAGCGTGGCTTGATAGGGGAAATTATTTCTCGTTTCGAGAAAAAAGGCCTCAAGTTAGTCGGTCTGAAGATGGTACAGATGACAGATGCTCAACTTTCTGCCTGGTATGTCGAGCATAAGGATAAAAGTTTCTTTGGTGATCTCAAGAGCTTCATGGCGTCTATGCCAATTGTAGCTATGGCTTGGTCAGGCATCGATGCCGTGTTGGTGGTGCGTAAGCTCGTGGGCACAACCTTGGGTAGAGAAGCAGAAGCAGGCTCGATCAGAGGAGACTTCGGCATGAGCCAGCAGCTCAATCTTATCCATGCCTCTGGCAACTCGTCAGATGCGGAGAGAGAAGTAGCCATAGTCTTTGGTAAAGGCGAAATTTTTGAGTACTCTGGCGTTCTTGAGAGTGTGATCTATGCGGAGCAGGAGTTGAAGTAAAATTAATCTTGAAAGGAATCTATGACGACTATTGTAGGGATTAGAGAAAGGGATGGAGGTGAGATGTCTGACTGGATGAAAGGTACGTCCACTCAAGCTGAAACAGTTGTGGGTCAAAGCTTTGGAGGGGGGGCAGAGAGTGAGAAGGGACCTCCTAGAGATCCAAGTGTAGATCGATGGCTTATAAACCAGCCGTCTAAGGAAAGAATGTATTCTGGTCTAGAAGGTATTAAGATTGCTTACCAAGTAGCTTTAAAGGGTTTTGATGAAAGGCTTGATGTTGAGGTTATTAAAACAGGAGCTGAAACAAGCGCTGTTAAAATTACAGCATTTGGAAGATTTTTAATGAGTATTAATATTAGTCATGACAATACAATGAGTACTTTACCTATGGGACATCTTTCTCTCTCAACAGAGGAACTTTTAGAATTGGTAAAAACTAGGCTTAGACAATCAAGTGGTTCTGAAGCCCAGAGCTAAAAACTGTGCTCTCAGTGGGAATTGAACCCACATCTGAAATTTCGGAAACTCCTGTTCTATCCGTTGAACTATGAGAGCGACTAAACAAGTATTAAGGACCAATCAAGACTACTTGTTTAGGATGGCAAAGACAATAAAGCTAGCAAAAGCCAATAAAATAAGTATCATGCCGTAAATATTTATTTTTGCCAGAGTTCCACTCATTCCTGAGACTGGCTTTATTGAAGGGAAGGGTTTCTCATTTAAAATAGCGCTAATCATAGTAAGTAAGTTTTTTTGCTCCTCTCTATACTTGGCGCCTACCCAGACAAAAGTAAGCATGTTCCAGCGATAGGTTCCATATAAAGCATCGGCTTTGATGTCGGTGAGAAGTAAGAACCGAGAGTTTAGTCTGATCCAAGAGATGGGGTGACTCGTTTTGATGAGTAAGTTTTGTTCAGATTCGGGGCTATTTAGGACTTTTTTTAGATCAGCCTGTTCTATAATTTCAAATTTGTCGCTCTTTTCTATCTCATACAGACTACTTGGAAGATCTCCAAGATTAGAAGAGATTACTAATACAACCTTTGAGTCACTTAAGAACATGTAAGCTGATGCTGATTGTCCAATTACGGAGTCATAAATGGTGAGCACTACTTCTCTTTGCAGCTTTCCGCTTAAGTACTTACTCGCAATAAAGTAGCCGTGCGTAAGTTTGTGCACCAAGCTGACATTGGTATTGAGATTTAGCATATGTATTTCCCAAGTATTGAGCCATCCCTATGAAGGGCTGACTAGGCTAATATTGAAGTGTCCCCACCGGGAATCGAACCTGGATTTAAGGTTTAGGAAACCTCCGTTCTATCCGTTGAACTATAGGGACTCTGTTATTTGATTATAACTCGAACTTTGTCTTGAGGTTGCACCTGAAATATGACATCATGAGTTGATGAGTTCCAAGAGAGGTCTATTTAGCATTTTTTCCAGGCCAAAGTGGTTATCTAGGGTCGTGACCTGGTATGGCGCGTTTGGTGTTTTTTTTCTAGTAGCTGGCGTGTGGACGGCACGACTTCTATTTTCAGGAGATCACGTAGCAGCCTCATGGCTCGACGATTCTTTTTTATATCGCCAGAAAATTACGATTACCAATAACGGCGCAGCTCAGACTAGCTACACTATTCAGCTTCAGCTGGATACTAAGACGCTAATAGATGCTGGCAAGATGCAGTCGGACTGTGACGACATGCGTTTTGGCAGTAATAATAACGCCAGCCTTGTCTATTTCTTAGATGCGGGATGCAACACTGCTGCCGCAGGTGCGAAAACTTCAGTTTTTGTGAAGGTACTCAATATTCCAATTGGCACATCCTACATATACATGTACTACGGCAACACGACTGTGGCGAGCGAAAGTGTTTTCTTCGCTGTGCCAAATAGTATCCACATGGGTACAGGCATAGATGGTGATGCGACTATTGCAGCCAATAAAGATATCAATGCTGATGATATTACCGGTAGTTGTACCGATGCTGGTGATGCAGCTAACTACTCGGTGAGTGCATTGGTGCCAGCTGGGAGTGGTGTGGTGACACTATCTACTACACCCAATGCAAGTTGTATTGCGGCTGGTACAGAGATTTTGATCATCAACTTGATGGGTACTTCTGCAGATTACTCCAATGTGGGTAAGTATGAGACGGCTCGTGTGGTGTCGGTGGCATCAGCAACTTTAACACTTGATAGGCCTTTGACCAATCTTTACAACGGTGTCACACAAAAAATCATGGTGCAGAGAGTACCCAACTATAACGACGTGACGGTGAATACTTCTCAAACTTTGACAGCTACCGCTTGGAACGGCACTAAGGGTGGAGTTTTGTTTTTCAGAGCAAATGGGACGGTGACGGTGAATGGATCAATTTCTGTAGTGGACAAAGGCTACGTCAATGGAGCAGGTGGCGCTGGGGGTGGCTTCTATACTGGTCAGGGGGCTAACACCGATGGAAAGGTTGGCCAAGGGCCAAGTGCTTTATCTGGTTCCTTGACTGGAGGAGGAGCGACTTCTTTGACTCAAGTTGGAGAGCTCTGTGACGTGACTTCAAATGCCGGGGCTGGTGGAGTGGGTGGAGGTTACTCAGCCGCAGGTACAGTGGGTGGTTCAGAGGTTTGTTCTACCACTGGGAGCGCTGGTCCTTTGTATGGAAGTGCTTTACTATCTCAGTTGTTCTTTGGTGCTGGAGGTAGTGGGGGAGCTGGATCTACTGGTTTTGGTGCCGGTGGTGCTAATGGTGGCAATGCAGGTATTGGTGGAGCGATGACATATATTTCGGCAAGTACTTTGACAGTCAATTCTGGTGGCTCTATTACAGCCAATGGAAATACTGGTTCTAATAGTACTCAAAATTTTGCGTCGGATTGCTATAGTGGAGGTGGTGGTGGCGGAGCCGGCGGATCTGTTTGGTTGGCAAGTAATAGCACTACTTTAGGCTCATCTTTAGTCACTGCAGCCGGAGGAGGTGGAGGGTCTAGCGGAACTGGTGGGGCGAGTTGTACTGGTACTGATACGGTGTCTGGCGCCGGCGGAGCCGGCGCCAATGGTCGCATCGCCGTTCGATACTCCACCACTTCTGGTACCACCAGCCCATCAGCCAACTCCTCTGCTGTGCCAGTGGCTGGCTCACCAGCCTCAGAAGAAAAAACGCCAGGCCCACTCGTTTTCTTGAGGTTGGATGATGGAGCGGGCACCTCTGCCCAAGACTCTACTGTCGGCAACTACGACGGCACTCTTACAGGTGGACCCACCTGGCAGTCAGAAGACCAGTGTCTGAGCGGGAGGTGTGTATATCTCGATGGGAGTAATGACGTAGTAACACTAGCCTCTACCGTAGCTGGCGTTCAGTCTGTGTCTTTCTGGGTGAAGCCTCTCACTACCTCAGAACAACTACTAGACCTGAATGGCACTGCATACATCCAAGCTTCATCTGGTACAGTTTCCGCGACAGGTTTTACTTCTCCTACTATCTACATTGATGGTGTTGTGTCGAGCACGATCACAGCCAATGAGTGGCATTATGTGGCAGTGACTACCGGCACAGGTATCTCAGCCTCAGCTGTGAAGTTGGGACAGATCAGCACTAACTATGGCCAAGGCTTTTTTGATGAGGTGAAGCTCTATAACTTCGCTCGTACTGCTGATCAGATAAAGACAGACTATAACGTAGGCAATGCAAGAGCTTCTACCTCAAAAGGTACCTCTGTCTCTATGGGTGGGAGTAACAAGAGTGGTGAGTTTTTAAGCAATAACTTAAAAGCCTACTGGAAAATGGATGAAAGCACTTGGGGTATACCTAATTGTACTGATGCAGTAGTTCTTGATTCATCTGGAAGTAGTTACAACTTACCCTCTTGTCCAAATACTACTGGCGCTACCGGTGGTGTGGGAGGGAAGTATGGGACGGGGGGATTATTCGATGGTATAGATGATTACCTAGAGTCCACATCAAGCATTGTTGATCTTACTAATGACAACCTGACAATTAGTACCTGGATGTATAAGGCTACACCAGCTTCTACCGATGTGGTTATAGCAAAAAAAGCCACTTCTGCAGCAGGTGATGCAGGGTACTATGCTTATATAGGTAGTAGTGGAAAACCAACTTTTCTCATCTCGGATGGTGTAGATCAATTCGAACTGCAAGACCAAACGTCAGTTCCTGTGACTCAATGGTTCCACATTGCTTTTGTTATAGATAAAAGCTCAGTAGCAGCTAGCGATATCTACATCAATGGTATAAAAAGAAATGTACAGCAAACTGGTACTTTATCTTCTGTCGACAGTATTACTAATGCTCGCAACCTTGCTGTGGCAGGACAGGACAATGCCTCCACCCTTTTTGAGGGCTATCTAGATGAACTACGTGTCTATAGCCGCGCCCTTAGCCCTATAGAAGTAGCACAGCTTTACAACTGGGCGCCAGGACCGATCTCGGCTTACTCATTCGAAGAAAGTTCTGGGGCGACGCTCAATGATAGTGGCTCGAATAAGTTAAATGGAACAATTACAGGTACTCCGATAAGGTCAAGTGGTAGGTATGGACGTGGTCTAACTTATGATAGTACAACTGACTTTGTTGACTCTGGGACAAGTGATTTATTCGAGCCTAGATATGATATGTCAGTTTCCGTGTGGGTTTATCTGAATAGTTTGGCATCTGAAACAGGTAGTGATCAAACGATAATACTAAAAAGGCATGGCTCATCACCCTGGTTATCCTGGAATATTCGTCAATATTTCTCGACAGCTGATAGATTTCAGTTTCAGTGGATTGATGCAGGAGGAATAGTTGCTTCCGCAGGCACACCATCATCAGGGGCTTTCCCAATACAAAAAAAGACTTGGTATCACTTACAAGCAGTAAGGGAAAAAGGTAACATTTATCTATACATTAATGGTGATAGAAATCCTGCATCAAGTTTGACACTCCCCGATGCAGCAGATACCTTATATAACAGTACAAGTAGTTTGCGCATAGGAGCAGAATCAAACACCGGCAATAATCAATTCTATGGCACTCTCGATGACATCAAAATCTACAACTACGCCCGTAATCAGAAGCAAGTGATCGAAGACATGAATGGTGGACATCCAGCCGGAGGCTCACCGATAGCTTCACAGGTAGCTTACTGGAAGATGGACGATGGGGTGCTCACCACTGCCAACGACTCGACACCTAGTGATAATGATCTTACTCTTTCTGCTGCCTCTTGGATCAAATCTGGCAAGTACAACACAGCTTGGAATGGCACAAATGCTACTTGGTTGTCGAGAGCTGATGATGCTGATTTTGATCTTTTAGCCACTGATAGTTATGCAGTTTCACTTTGGTATAAGTCTGACTCAGCCGCTAACCCTGGTGCCACTGAGTATCTTTTTAACAAAGCCAGTGCGACTATTGCTGGCTATGCTATCTATGCAAATACCTCAGGTAATCTTTGTTTTGGCATAGATGATGACACTTCTTGGGGGCCGGATATTCCTTCATGTACTACCACCGATGTCTACGATGGCCTGTGGCATCACTTAGTGGCCGTGCGTGATACGGCGACTGACAAAACTTATATTTATATCGATGCTCGTGAGCTGGACAGCGATATAGACACTACGACAGCTACGCTAGCCAACTCACTTTTACTCTACGTTGGTGATCGAGACGGAGTTAATAATGGTGATGAGTTTTCTGGAGACATTGATGAGATAAAAGTCTATCGTTTTGGCTTAACTCCAGATGAAGTGAAGCTGGAGTACAACCGAGGTTCTTCGCCTCAGTTGGGCGTTCTGGGCGACAAGAGCACTTACGCTGCATCTGCAACTAATCAGCTTTACTGTGTTCCAGGTGACACGGCTTCATGCGCTGAGCCAGTGGCAGAGTGGGGTATGAATGAAGGCTCTGGTTCCTCTATATATGATTCATCAACTAATGCTTATACCTTGACAGCTACAGGCACCACCATTGTTTCTGGTAAAACAGGCAAAGGGCGAGATTTTAACGGCAGTTCCGACTATCTGACAGCGGCCGCTACAGTTACACCTACGGGGGCGAAAACTATTTCTTTTTGGATAAATGGCCCTGGAACCTCGGGCGACAGAGCTTATCTCAATAATAATAGTTGTAGTGATAGTAATAGTGGGCTTTGTTTTTGGTCCACAGATCTTGACAACAAGATGAGAGTCCAGTTGACTAAAGGTACGGCAGGGGTACCTAATTTTAGTATCGTAGGAGCTACAGAGCTTAATAATGACAAGTGGCACTTAGTGACTCTTACTTGGGATGGCACGACTGGTTCCAATGCTGCAAAGCTTTACATTGATGCAAAAGTAGACACAACTGCTACTGCAGCTACTACGACCGACAACACACCTACGTCTAACTTGCGATTAGGTGCTAAGTCTGGTGGATCTCCTGGGTGGTACTACTCTGATCTAATCGACCAAGTTAGAGTCTATAACTATGTTCGTTCACCAGCTCAAATTGCTTGGGAGTACAGCAGGGGAGAACCAGAAGCTCACTTTAAGTTTGATGAGTGTCAAGGAACTTTGGCCAAGAGTTCGATAACTACACATACTCTGATTGTTCCATATCCTCTTTCATACCAGCTAGGGATAAATAAAGGGTCTTCAGGTAACACGGCTACGGGCAGCTGTGGTTCTGGTATCTCGACAGAGATGTGGAATGATGGCACAAATGGTAAATTTAACTCTGGCATTGGTTTTGATGGGGTAGATGATGTCTTGGAGTATGATGCAGGTAATCCACTTTTTGACAATCTTCCAAATACATCGTTGACTCTTTCGACATTTGTAAAAGTTAATACTCTTCCGACAGGTTCAACGCTTGTGGCAGGACAGCTAAATTCTTTTAACTTGAGTACCAACTTCTCAGGTAGTAATCTTCTCTTCAAATTTATGGTAGATGCGACTGGAGCTGGTTCGACAACTTGTTCTGTTAGTTCTGCAGCAATATACAACACAGGAGTCTTTTACCATGTTGTGGGTAGATATGATGGAAGCACCTGTAAGATTTTTGTAAATGGTGTTGAGATGGCCTCAACTAGTTACTCTAGTGGCGTTTATAACGGTGGAGCATTCTATGCCGGAGGATCAAATAGCGCCTTTGATGGAAATACTTACCATCTAGATGCGATAATAGATGATCTTCGAATTTACTTTTACCCTCTTACCGCCACTCAAATCAAGCTTCTCTACAACCAAAACTCGGCCGTTAGGTTTGGTCCGAGCTCTGGAAGTCCGTAGGGGGTTAAGCACTCCAGGCTTAAGTGCAAAATCTGGTGTCTGGAAACTTGACATTTCCCCTGCGAGTCAATCAAAGGTGGCACATTTAAGTCGATACCTAACTATTGAGCATAATCATCAAGACGATGAAGCAAAATAAGACGACGTACTGCCAAAGAGTGCTGGCAACACCAGTAAGAATGGCTGTCAAGAAGGCTGTTCTGGGTAAAATTTTCATTTTAAGAAGTAGTAGGCACTGAACCAAAATCATCGGCACTACGGCCCAGAGTAAGTCCTGCTCCATACCCATTCCTAGCCTGATACCCTTGGGTAGTAAGAACCAATATAGGCCTGCTAGGTGCGACAGCCAGCTTACTACCACCACAAGCTTAATACTGTTCTGAGCAAGTGAAATTTGCGACCTTCTCAAGAACCAAGGTACCGTCAGCCATGGCGACATCATCAGCGATGCTATCGCAACTAGGCCTGCGATCATAACAATTGTTTCTGCGATCATGAGTAGATTCTACACAAAAAAATGTGTGACGCCAATGTTTGACTATGAATTCTTGGTTTAAAGCTACCTTTCTGTAGACCTGTGTGTGTTATTGCTTAGTATTAACTCTTATTACTATATATTTTGATATCACATAAAAATAGCTTTTAAAACAAGAACTTTAGCTACATTTCAGTTTTTTAAAGTAAAAAGGGAAGCCACACAGATTTCAGAATTTATTTTTTTTGGAGTTTTACGAATGATTTTATCACTATTTTATCACTATATTATCAAAATATATCAAATCATATCAGATTGATTAAAAGGTGCTTTTTAACATTCTGAACACATTTTGATAGTTGTCTTTTCTCAAGAGACATGGCTATACTAATACTGTCTGAACACAAAAAGTTTACTTCACTACCTTTCATCGGTGGGGACTAGGGGTCTTTGTGTTCTTTCTGTGGCATTTAGTTTTTTCCTTGGTTTAGGACTACTTTCATTCTTCGGAAAAGTTTCACCTGCCCTTGCCGTCGCCACTTCACTTTCTTTTCAAGGAAAAATTACCTCAAGTAACGGCACCAACCTCTCTGCTGGATCTCCAAGTTGTGTGGTAGCTGGCGCTGCTAACGATACTTGTGACTTGAAGATCAAAATTTATAGCGATTCATCTGGTAGTACTCTTTTGAGAACCGAAACATACACGAATGTAGAGCTAGGAAATAGCGATGGCGTCTTTTCTCTTTTAGTGAACGATCAGTCGGGCACTTATCACACGTCTTGTGTGGGAGGTGGCAACAATGGCTGGACGGTCAGCAACAATGCTAGTTGTGTCATCACAAATGGCGGAGTAACTTTTGCAGGTAATCTGTACTACATCTTGGATTTTGACACTGACAACGATGCTTTTGCCACAGCGGAAAACTTTCCATCGAGTGGCACAGTGGAGATGTCGGCTTCATCCCAGTCACTGGCTCTAACTGGTGCCCATGGTGAAGCAATTACCAATCAAACCAATAACATTCTTAGACTAGCTCAAGATGGTGGCTCGACTAACTATGTGGATGTAAACACAAGTACGGGAGCAGTGACATTTTCAGGCACATCACCATCGCTAGTGATGGCCAATGCAGGAACTATGAGCTGGACAGATGGGACGAATACATTGATGAGTCTGGCAGATTCAGGAACTATTGGGAACCTAAGTACTGGAGTCGTCACCCTAGTAGGTGGTCAAACTCAAGACATCAACACTGCCGTCTCAGGTGGAGCAGGTGCAGCTCTAGTTATGCAGCCTGGTACATCCACAGGAGCTAGTAGTAATGGGGGAGCTGTTTCCATCAAAGCTGGAGATGGGTCAGGCCTTACCTCTGTCACTGGTGGAGCTCTAACTCTCTTGGGTGGTAGTGCCACTGGTGCCTCAGGTACTCGTAATGGTGGTAACGTCTCTATCGATGCTGGAACTGGAGCTACTGCCAATGGCTCGATCAGTATTGGGACAACTAATGCTACTGCTCTCACTCTGGGAAGTGGCACAAATACACTTACGATCAATACTTCGAACTGGGACGTAAGTAGTGCTGGCGTAATGTCTGGGTTAACAGGAATAACTTCATCAGGAAATATAGTCTTTAGTGGATTATCTTCCGGAACAGTTTCCAGTGATGTTTGTATCGATGCTTCAAATAAGCTTATTACATGTGCCGTGGGTGGTGGAACATTACAAGCTGCTTATGATGGTTCGACGTCTCCTGAAATAGTTTTTGATAATACACGCGGAGGCCTAACACTTCGTGATAATGCTACTCCAATAGTAGTCAATGGTGGGAATCTTTTAGAAATTCAGAATAACGGTGGCAGCACAACTTACTTCTCGGTTACAAGTGCTGCTACAACTGTAAATAGCGCATTCACTACAAGTGGTGGCACTGCCTCCATCAACGCCTCCTCCAACTTTGCTACTAATATTAATACTGGTACATCTACTGGAGCAGTGAGTATTGGAAACTCTCTCTCAGGAGCACTCACTCTAGCCTCAGGAGCAGCCTCATCAGTCACCATTACCAATGCTAACTTAACCCTAGCTACCACAGCTGCCTCAGGAGCTAATGGCAGAATCATCCTTAACTCAGCCCTAGCTGCAGCTAACACTACTACAGAAGCTCTCTCACTCAAGACCACCACTAACTTAGCTGCTGCAGACGAAGTACTTCAAATCGGTGACTCAGCTGGAGACTTCCTGACTATCATGGGTGATGGTAAGGTAGGTATAGGTACAGCCTTACCTGGAGCTAAGCTAGCAGTTGTTGGAACAGCTGATGAAGTCCAGTTCGCTATCAAAGGCTTTTCCACACAGACCTCCAATCTAATCTTAGTCGAAGACTCGGCTGGTAGTGACATCTTCACTTTAGACACTGTAAATGGAGCCTATAACGTCCCAGTAAGCTTTAATGCTCCTGGAGATGTTTCGATGGCTTATGACCTTGTTTTCACCAATCCGACTGCTAGTTACATCAAATCAGCTTCGTCACTTTACCTGGAGGCCGGTGAGGTCTTTGGCAGTAGTGATCTTGGACTAAAAACCTATAACTCTGGAAAAGTGATCATGGATGCGGCTGGTGGGACACTCATGGATGGCAGCACCGATGTCATACAACTTACTGTTCAAGGACACTCCACTCAGACTTCCAACCTAGTCGTCTTTGAAAACTCAGCAGGTGTAGATCAATTCGTAGTCACCAATGCAGGTGCAGCTACTGCAACAGGATTAATCACTGGTCAAGCAGGTCTCACCATCACAGGAGCAGCTGCCTCCATCAACGCCTCCTCCAACTTCACTACGAGTATCAACACTGGTACATCTACTGGAGCAGTGAGTATTGGAAACTCTTTATCAGGTGCTCTTACTCTAGCCTCAGGAGCAGCTTCATCAGTTACTATCACTAATGCTAACCTTACCCTAGCTACCACAGCTGCCTCAGGAGCTAATGGTAGAATTATTCTTAACTCGAGCTTAGCTTCAGGCAACACCGCTACAGAGGCTCTCTCTCTCAAAACCACTACTGATTTAGGTGCTTCAGATGAAGTTCTTCAGATTGGTGACTCAGCTGCTGACTTCCTAACCATCATGGGGGATGGAAGAGTGGGTATCGGCACGACCTCTCCCTCTACCTCCTCCAAGCTCGACGTCCAAGGTGCAGTTCGTCTGGGTGCAGCTCTGGGTGCTAATGACATCCTCAATACAGCTGCTGGTAGTGCACCAAATGGTAATCTGTATTGGGGAAATCGAACCTTGTGTGACTCATCTGACAACTGTGCGACATCTGCTGGACCATGGAATGAAGCGGCTGGCGTAGTGTCTCTAGACACTACTACTGGCAATGTAGTGGTTGGAACAGGTAACTTTGGTAAATTAGGAGTAGTAGGTGATACAGATGAGATTCAGTTAAACATCAGAGGTAATGGCACCCAGACCTCCAACCTAGTCGTCTTTGAAAACTCAGCAGGTGTAGATCAATTCGTAGTCACCAATGCAGGTGCAGCTACTGCAACAGGATTAATCACTGGTCAAGCAGGTCTCACCATCACAGGAGCAGCTGCCTCCATCAACGCCTCCTCCAACTTCACTACGAGTATCAACACTGGTACATCTACTGGAGCAGTGAGTATTGGAAACTCTTTATCAGGTGCTCTTACTCTAGCCTCAGGAGCAGCTTCATCAGTTACTATCACTAATGCTAACCTTACCCTAGCTACCACAGCTGCCTCAGGAGCTAATGGCAGAATCATCCTTAATTCAGCCCTAGCTGCAGCTAACACTACTACTGAAGCTCTCTCACTGAAAGCTACTACTAACTTGGGAGCATTAGATGAGCTATTCCAGGTAGGTGACTCAGGAGCAGACTTCCTTACAATTCTTGGTGATGGTAAGGTAGGTATAGGTACAGCCTTACCTGGAGCTAAGCTAGCAGTTGTTGGAACAGCTGATGAAGTCCAGTTCGCTATCAAAGGCTTTTCCACACAGACCTCCAATCTAATCTTAGTCGAAGACTCGGCTGGTAGTGACATCTTCACTTTAGACACTGTAAATGGAGCCTATAACGTCCCAGTAAGCTTTAATGCTCCTGGAGATGTTTCTATGGCTTATGACCTTGTTTTATCTAATCAGACCGCAGGCTACATCAAATCTAATGCATCACTCTATCTCGAAGCAGGGGAGACATTTGAGAGTAATAACCTGACACTTAGAACCTATAACTCAGGGCAGTTAGTAATTGATACACCAGGTGGTATGTTAGCTGATTCAGCTGCTACTACTGGAGATATCTTTAAAATTAATGGCAACTCAGTCACTTCTGGCTCAGCTCTCAAAGTCACATCCACAGGTACTACGACACTCACGGGTAACTTAGTCGACCTGTCATCATCTATGACAACTGCTTCAGGAGCTGTGCTAGGTGTGACAGCCAATGGCTTAACCACGGGTACCGCTATTAAAGTGAGCACAACGGCACTAACCACAGGAAAAGCCCTACAAATAACAGGTCCTTCTTCAACTGATTTATTCTCTGTGGGTCGTGACACTGTCGGCGAGTTAGATTTTGCTAGAGTGACAGTAGGAGGAGTCACTACACTAGATCAGTTCTACGTTAACGGCAGAATTAACTACTCTTGGAACATGTACACTCAGGACTTCTTAGTTCGTGGCTCGACTGCAGCTCTAACAGCTGATACTGCAGCCTATGGTTTGATCTTTGACAATGACGTAGCTGCAGGAGGTCAGTTTGATTTGGTGATGACTGATGCTGTTTCAGGAACTGCTTCTTTGAGTAATCCGAACAGTACTCCAGGAGCTGGAGATAATGAGTGGATAGGAACAGGAGGCGTGGCAGTAACTGAACTTAACCTAAATCCAGTTATTGAAGTCAGAATTCAAGGCACAGCCAACACTGATCATAGAATGTTGGTGGGTTTTGCTGACTTTGCTCTTGATAAAGACTTAACTGATACTAATGTTTCTCTCAATAATGAAGCGTTCTTTCGAAAACAAGCAGCAAATACTTATTGGGACGCCGTTACCAGTGCAGCTGGTACCGAAACCGTGACACCTCTCAATGCCACCCAGTGTGGTGGTGGTCCATGTACTACAACCGCAATGCGCAAATTAAGGGTGGAGCTTGAAGATGGTGGTACGCCAAAAGCTAGATTTTATATTGATGGTGTACTTGTTCGTACTGAGACAGCAACTCTGCCAGCCTCAGCCACCAATCTTGGTTGGTACATCGGCAATGGTATTTCAAGCACTGTTAATAGAGCTTCAATAATCGACTACATCCGCGTCTGGTCTGATGATCCACCAACTACAGAAAGTGTCAATCCAACAGAGCTCACTTCTGCAGAAATGCAGGCTGTGTTAAATCAATCTGCTTTAACTCCATCTCCTTCACCTTCTGCGGAGCCTATCGTTTCTCCAGACCCATCAGCCACTCCAAGTGCCGAGCCTTCAGTCACACCTCTGACTCCAGAAGCTCAAGCTGCACTTGCTGAGTGGGTGCAGACACTGACCGCCCGCTTCGACGCCGAAGCCTACTTTATGAGTACTGTGCAGTTCTTTAGTCAAACCATCTTCCACGCTGATGCACTCTTTGAGGCGCGTGTGACCTTTAATTCTGACACGGCTGGTTTTGCAGTTATCGAGAAAGACATGCAGATGGTGTATGTCTCATTTGACCAAGTCTATGCCACCACTCCTATAGTTACAGCCAATCCAAGTCTCTTGATGTCTGATCAAAATGACTTGTTAGCTGAGCAGGCCATACTTTCAGGTGACTTGAAGTACATCGTGACTAAGGTCGATGAAAATGGCTTTATGATAATGTTAAACACACTGGCTCCTACCGACATGCGGTTTGCCTGGTCTGCTCTTGCTATCAAAGATGCTAAGACTCAAGGCATCACTCAGCTTGACCCACCTCTCTCGGCTATGGGCGATGTGATCTTGGGGGCTTCGACAGTCGCTACTGACTCTGCCACTCCTACTTCATCTCCAGCACCTTCCGCATCTCCTGACCCATCTGCCACTCCATCTCCATCACCCTCTGCGGAGCCTATCGTTTCGCCCGACCCATCTGCCACTCCATCTGCGAGCCCAATCGCAAGTCCATTAGTCGATCCAAGTCCTACGCCTGATCCATCAGCCACTCCTACGCCATCGCCAACTCCTACACCATCTCCACTGCCTTAGTTGTGACTTTACGAATACCTAAGTTTTGAAATTTTTATCATGTCCTAACCATGCTCAACTATCCTCAAAGACAGCTTGTGAATCTCCATTAATGTTGGTAAAGTAAGCTTCTTATGTCACATTTATCACAAACTCTAAAAAAGCACGTACCTCGATTTTTAATCTTTATAGTCATTACGGCAGCAGTGGGTGGACTAGGGTATAGCGCTTACTACTACTACGCCCAATACCAGAATATTCTTCAGAATCCACAGCTGCTTTCAGAAAAAGAATCTGAGCACTTGTTGACTCAAGTGGGTAAGCTTATTTATCTCTCCGAAACAGAAAAGCCGACGATTTACTCAATTGTCGACAAAGATAAGCTCAACAAGGATCAGCCATTTTTAGCTAAGGCCGAGAATGGTGACAGAATGATCGTCTACATCCAAGATCGCAAAGCAATTCTTTTTAGACCCTCGCTTGGCAAGATAGTTGATGTCGCTCCTGTGAACTTTCAGGACGAAGCTGCTACAGGCAGTGCTAAGTCCACTGCTATGATCAAAGTAGCTTTCTATAACGGCTCTATAGAACCTACTTCTGGTGATAGTCTCTCTAAAGAACTGACCACCAAAGCTAAAAATGTAGTCATCTCTGAGAATCGCCCAGCCTCCCGCAGTGATTACGCTTCTACTTTGGTAGTAGATTTAGCTGGCAAAGACCAAGTAACAGCTGGTCAGATTGCTGCCCTTCTAGGTGGGCAAGTTGGTTCATTCCCTGATGGTGAGACTAAGCCTGTAGATGCCAACTTCTTGGTCATCACCGGAGGAGTCATGACTCCATCCCCATCACCAGTCTCTGTAGAAGGCGCAGATTTGAAGGCAGGCACATCTCCAGTGGTCGTGGAAGAGAGTAACACTCCATCCCCAACACCATCTCCAGCGGTAGAGCAGATACCTTAGTTTCAGACTTTGATCTTCCGTGACCTCCAATTTTTTGTGGCGCTTTACACCTTAGAGGAAAGATTGATAGAATGAAAGCCTACGGTAAGAACCACGATTATTATTGAGAATAAGTAGAGGAGGTGGGTATGAGTTTATCAATGACAGAAAAAGCTATGCCGTTTTTTAATCAGATAGCGAACTTTGATGCGCCTAGAGATGATAGGGGGGGGGCGGCGGCAGCAGCCGCTGCAGAACAACGTTTAAATACAGAGAAAATGAGGCAGCAAGGTATCGCCGATGTCCAAATTAATGCAGTGCAAGCAATCTGTGCCGCTGCCAAAGAATTAACTGGCCATGGTCTGATGAAAGTAAAAATAATATCTCTGAATACCGGCCTAGGGGTTCATCAACAACCGGGTAGATATGATGCCAATGGTATAACTTTTATACTTGATAGGGTAATTGGTTTAAATCCTAGTAGTAATAAGTTTAGGGTAGAGTTAGCCGATACTGAATACGGAGGTTTTGATATTCAAGGACATGATGACTCTTTTTCTTTTGAGATTGATACAACAGCCAATTTTCCTCAGTCAGTCGATTCCATTTCTCAGACATTGAATGCTGCGCTGGAAGCTGCATTAGTAAAATCAGAAAAAGTTGGAGATGAACATAAAGAAGGTGAAGTAGAAGACAACTCTCCTGTTCATAATACAGCCGATATAGCATTAGAAGGAATGGTCAGAAAATTTGTTTCTGAGAGAGAAGAAGAGTTAAATAGTGCGGCAAAGATCGAAGCAGCTGAAATGAAAAAGGAAAGATTTTTAAATACAATGATAGTTAGGATCTCTAAATATTTGAATAATTCTGAAGTAAATGACAGGGTTAAAGTAAAGAGGATAGGGGTAGCTGCTCTACAAGCATACAGGTCAGATCTAGGT
>CAYUQY010000021.1:0-17148 GCA_964447075.1 uncultured Pseudomonadales bacterium
CTCATTATGCTCTAGGAAAAGACAAACTGTCTAAATTATCGGGTACCTGCCCCCAAAGCGTAAACAAAACGTCAAACATGGAGCTATATGTATAACTAGCTAAATATCCTTTGTACCTTGAATACAACATGCACTCCATATGAAAACCCTCAAGTCTATTTCCGTTGTTTTGATTCCATGCTTTCATCATCTTGATCATCGGTATGTAGCATGAATCCATATTTTTATTTATTTGAGAAACGTTTTTCATGAAGGTTTCAGGATCAGTAGAAATCCATTGCTTTCTTATCGCATCAGGAATCTGATAATAGCCTGTGTCAGTGATGGAAAAGGCAGGAACAACATCAAGCCTGAACTCTGAATAGCTCATCGTAATACAATTTCTATCACGTTTTTTTGTAACTTGGGGAAAGGAGTTATCTAAAATCTCTTTGAACTTATTGAGAGCATAAACTGTGCCGTCGGGGCTATCCCAATTTTTGTTTTTGTCGTAGTGGAGTACCACCATCAAGTCCACATCGTTCTGTGATAGCGGCTTCAACATTGTTTGTCGTTTATACGAGCCAATTAGCAGAGATGGCTTATCAGGATGTAGGAAAAGAGTTCGATCTATCGCAGCGACAACATTTTGCCACCGTGTTGAAACTAAACTAGCCTGTAAATCTGTTATATTTACTCTAGTTGAGAACTCATCAAATGCTTGTTTGACTGTTGTCGCCATACCTAATATATGCTTTCATAGATTGTTACTAATGATAATCAATGCTAACATAGATTTATTACATTATGAATGATGATTTGCTAACAGCTAAAGAGATAAGTACCCGATATAAAGTCTCGTATATCACTGTCTTTCGCTGGATCAAGGCAGGAAAACTTCCAGCCTTCAAAGTTGGTAAACAATATAGAGTGAAACAAGAAGACCTTGATGCGTTTATCGAAGAATCTAAGCCCGAAAGGAAAAAGTTATGAGCGACCAAAAAGATATGCAAACTATTGCAAAGGCAAAAGGTCGTCCGATGCTTTCTTGGGTGGGAAAAAAATCGCTTGAGAAGATTGAGTATTTTCCAGCACAAGAAAAAGAAGTTTATGGTGATCTAACTACCGAAAAGTTCAATCAGCTTTTTTGGGGCGATAATTTGCAAGTACTTTCACATTTACTGAAAGACTTTAGGGGGAAAGTCGATCTCTTATACATAGACCCTCCATTCGACAGCAAGGCAGATTATGTAAAAAAGGTCAAAATAAGGGGTGAAAAAGTTGAGGGTGTGCAACAGAACCTACTTGAGGAGAAACAATATACTGATTTGTGGGAAAACGATGAATACTTGCAGTTTTTGTACGAACGACTTCTGGTCATGAAAGAGCTTGTTGCTGAAAAAGGCAGTATTTTTATTCATTGCGATTGGCATAAGAATGCATACATTAGAATTATTTTAGATGAGATATTTGGTGTAGATAATTTTAGAAATGAAATTATTTGGCACTACCATGACAAGTTTGCTACAGGAGGAAAGTCTTTAGATAAAAATCATGACACAATTCTTCATTATTCAAAAACTTCAAACTTTATTGGAAATGAAATAAGAATTGAGAAAGAGGAAACCACTAAACGTGCGTTACGAAAAAAGGTTGATGGTAAAACAATCAATCTTTTAGATGAAAACGGAAATAAAATCTACGCAGAATATAATGATAAAAGAATGGATGATGTGTGGGACATTGGTCGAACCATATCAAAAAACGAATATACTGAGTATCCCACTCAAAAGAAAGAAGAGTTACTAGTAAAAATTATTCAGTATGGGTCAAATGAGGGTGGTTTAGTTCTCGACTGCTTTGCTGGTTCAGGTACAACCTTAGCAGTTGCCCAGAAACTGGGCAGACGCTGGATTGGCTGTGATATCAACATTGGTGCTATCCAAACCACAACCAAGCGTTTGAACCAGATTCTTGAAGAACAACAATCAACTCAACTCAAGCTAACTGATGGTGATTTCAAGGGACTCAAAGCCTTCAAAGTACTGAATGTAAACAACTACGACATCTTCAAAAACGAATTGGAAGCCAGAGAGATCGTTATGGATGTGTATGGTGTAGAGCCAGTCAAGCAAAGTTATTTTGACGGTATCCTCGATAACAACTTTGTCAAAGTACTTCCCCTCAACCGTGTGCTGAACAAGCATGACATTACTTTGCTGCTCAAGAATGTGAATGACTCGCTGGATGCATTTACAGTCAAACCAACCACTACTAGTGGTGAACATTTGTACGAACAGGGAGTGGTTGTCATCTGTTCTGGAGTAGAACTTGATGCAGAAGATTTCTTGAAAAAACAAAACGGGACGGGCGTCCCCATTTCAATCAAAAACATCTTGAGAGATAAGCAGAACTTGGTCTTCAAAAAGAAACCAGAAGCAGAAGTAAAACTTACTTCATCTGGAAAGACCCTCACTATTGAGATTGCAGATTTCTATTCACCTATTCTGATGAGGAGACTTGAGCTTGAAAACGAGAAGATGATTGATAAGTCATCACAGGCTAAGGTAGAGGACTTCCACCAGATCATTGACAGTGTTGCCATTGATATTGATTACAACGGCGAACTATTCAATGCAGAAATTATGGATCTGCCTGATAAAAAATCCGTCATCTCTGGCAAGTACGAACACACCTATGCTAATAAGGGTAAAAAACGAATTGCAGTGAAAATTGTTGACGTACTGGGTGAGGAATACTTTGAAAGTTTTGATGTGGAGGTTGGAGCATGAAGCATCCATTGCTTACTGCTCTAGCTCAAGGTGTCGCTGATTGGAGAACGAACTCCTATCCTGGTATTCTGCCAGAAACTCAGAACATCCTACGGCACATCAAAAGTATTGGATATTTACACCAGCCACAAGTAGAGGCGTTAGAAACATACATTTACCTCAAAGAAGTTTTGGGTAACAAACCTACGTATCACGCAATGCGTTCAGTCTTTTCAAGTGAGAAAGACCTCATTTTGGCTTTAGGGTTATCACAGAGTGAAGCATTGGAGTTAGCCTTCGACCCTGATAAGGAAAAAAAGATCAATCAAAAATTGTACGAACAATTTGGTGAGCTAGATTATGCTAACCAGATTTATGCGTTGACGATGGGATCGGGCAAGACAGTTCTCATGGGTACGATGATTCTGTACGACTTTGTCCTCTCTTTCTATCATCCCGAAGACAATCGCTTTGCTAAAAATATTTTAGTATTTGCACCAGATACGACTATCATCGAAAGTCTCAAAGAGATCAAGAACTTCGACTACGATTTAGTATTACCTAAAGAGTACCGCCCCATTTCGTTGAACATCAAATATCACTACTTGGAAAGCCCTGACACAGCTCTAAACCCAATCGGCAATTACAACATTGTGGTAAGTAATTCACAGAAGATTATTCTCAAGAGCCAACACGTTGAAAACAGACAACTCAACTGGCTCAAGGATGAAACGTTCATCAAATACAAAGCTAAAGAGAATAAACGGCTTTTGGTTATTCGAGATATGAAAAACCTGGCCGTCTTTGTCGATGAGGCACATCACTCCTTCGGCACAACGCTAGAAGGTGCTTTGAAAAAGACTCGTCAGACCATTGATTACATCCACAAAGAAGGAAAGATGCCTTTGACTGGTGTGGTCAATCTGACTGGTACGCCATATGTGAATGGAAAGATGCTACCTGACGTGGTCTATCACTTCGGTCTCAAGCAAGGGATTGAAATGGGTATTTTGAAGCAAGTGCGTTTCTTCGAATACGGGAACGTGCAATCACAAGAGTTCATTGCAGATGTGCTGGAAAAGTTTTGGTCAGAATATGGTGAAAAACGATTGGAAGATAAGTTGCCCAAGATCGCTTTCTACGCACCGAGTATTGCTGTACTCAGACAAGAGCTGCTGCCTGAAATCAGTAAAATCTTGTCTCAAAAAGGTATCTCTACCGATAAGGTACTGGAATATCACACCGAAGCAGAAAACCAAAAGGATGAGTTCCTCAAATTGGACACAGCAGATAGTCAGAAACAGTTCGTTTTACTGGTTGGTAAGGGTACGGAGGGGTGGAACTGTCGCTCTCTCGTCTCTTGTGCGTTATTCCGCAAACCAAAGAGTGCTATTTTCGTCTTGCAGTCAGCAACACGATGTCTGAGATCAATCGGTGATAATTCTGTCAAAGCATCAGTATTTGTATCCCCTGAGAACGCTAAGATTTTAGATAAAGAACTCAAGAATAATTTTGCTACCTCACTCACCGACTTGCAAAACCAAGAACAACAGGTTGCTCCATGTACCATGACTGTGGAGAAAAAATGTTCCGTTCAAGTCAAAAAGCTCCTCAAGACAATTGAGCAGGCCGTAACCCGTGAGCCAGAAAGTATCAAGATCAATTGGAAAGACTATTTGGCGGATTTTTATGATCCATTCATTCGTACGTCCAACATTTCACTCGAAGGTACACAAGCAAAATATGAAGCTGATGGTTCAATTCAAACCATTAGTGTAAAAAATACACTTACCCTCTATGAAGTGATTGATCACATTAGTCAGGAAACACATCTCGCTGGATTGATGGTGAAGCGTATCCTAGCGAACAACTCTGCATCACTTGCAAAGCTGGTTACACAGATCAACGAATCACCTGGCATGTTGTTCTTTATTATTCAATCAATTTTGCAGCAAGTGTACGAGTACACCGAAAGTTCTGAATTGGTTGAAGAAACACTCGAACTTACAAAGAACTACCCATTCAAGATCAATGTACGTGAAGATAAGAAGTCGCTCATCGTTTATAAAGAGGCGGAAACGACTAATAGGCTTGGTTTCCACATCAACCCTTATAACTTCGATAGCCGAGACGAAAAAGAGCTGTTCCAGTTCCTTCGTAAGCAACTTAGGGAGAACGAGGTCATCAAGGATATTTATTTCACTGGTGGTGTGACTGATAGCAGTCACAATGATTTTTATTTTGAGTATTTCAGTCCAGAAAAGAAACGTATTGCTCGGTATTTCCCTGACTTGCTCATAGAAACAAGTACAGGTCGCTATATCGTGATTGAAGTCAAGACAACACAAGAAAAAATGGCATACGAAAAGAATAAAGATTTATATGCTGGCAAGGCAGATGACTTATTCAGCGAAGTCTTTGCAAAAGAAGTGGGCTTCAATGACTTCCAGAAGGTGAATGAAAACTTCGATTACCACATCATTTTTGATGCAGGGCTACAACGACAGCAGGAAGTCCTATTCTCCGATTTATCAACGCAAATTAGCTAGTAGAAATACTTGTTACTTTCGTTGTAATGAGCTAACACTTATGTTGGCTTAGTAATAAGATCAACCTACCAGGAACTAAAAAGATATATGGGTGACCAACGAGATCAACAAACTAAACGAGTAGCACTGTATCTTCGTGTTTCTAGTGAAGATCAAGTTGAGAAGTTCGGTTTGGATATGCAGAAGGAGGCGTTAGAAGGCCTCGTCAAATCAAAGGGAAAGTTTGAAGACCAGAGAGAAAAGTATGTTTTGGCAGGAGAAAAATATGTTTACATTGAAGACGGAATAAGCGGTACTGTCCCTATTGAAGAAAGACCTGCATTTGCCAGACTGTTAGAAGACCTTGACTCAAGCACTAAAGACACACGACCCTTTGATGTTGTCGCTGTTTATAAAATTGATAGGTTAGCAAGAAAGTTGAAGATTCTACTCAAAGTTCTCGATGTTCTAAAAGACCACAATGTAGAGCTGATGTCAGCCAATGAGAGCATAGATACGTCTACTGCCTTTGGCAGGGCAATTTTAGGCATTGTAGGTGTCATAGCTGAGCTAGAAATTGAAACAACTAAACAGAGAACTGAGGATGGGCGGAACCAAGCATGGCAACAGGGCGTAGTCATGGGACAACATGCAGAATATGGTTATGCTAAAAATCCAGATGGAAAAAGAGAAGTCTTAGAGGTTGAGGCAAAAATTGTAAAGCGTATTTTTTACGAATATGTACATCTGGGTAAAACTGCCATCGCTATAGCTCAAGACCTTGAAAAAGATAAAGTCCCTTCGCCCTCAGCATCTGCCATAGCCAATGGGAAAAGGGCTGGTAAAAATACAAAAAAGAAAACAACAATATATTTTTGGAGAGATGATGTAATTCGTGGCTTGCTGAGAGAGGAAGTTTATCTTGGGAAGTACTACTTTGGTAAAACATACAAAAATGTAAGAGTTCCACAGAGTGAATGGAAGCTGTCTCCTTACAGACATACTGCAATTATCGATGAAATAACTTTTTCAGAGGCACAGCGTTTGCTCAAGATCAGTACTGAACGTCATCAGCTTTCTCAGAAGAACGAGGATGATCGAGTCTACCTGTTATCTGGTTTACTCCGTTGCGACCACTGTAAAACAAAGGATGATTCAGGAAGATACAATTTGAGATCTTGGGGTGGTTCTAAAAAAGAGATTGGCAAAAGTTCGGGACAATACACCTATACCTACATGTGCGGTAGAAAAAATACAGTAAAAGTACAGGTTGGCTGTTCAGTCATTCCCATACCTGCTAAAGAAATTGAAGAGTATGTAGTTGGTTTTGTAAAAAATCTGTTGAAAGACCCAACGGCTGTTTTTGAATATCAACTAAACCAAAAATCAACCAAGCTCTACATTGAACATCTTGACGCTAAGCTCAAAAGTCTCAGGGAACAATTCAACGGTATACCCAACCTCATTTTCAATCTCAGGGAGCAGCATAAGCATGGTCATATCAAAACCATTCAAGAGCTAGATCGAGAAGTTGATGCAGCACAGAGCAGAGCTACAAACTTGGAAGAACAAATAAATAAACTTACAGCAGAAAAAACCCTGAAAGAAATGCCAAGCCACTACATTCGGACGCTTGAAGAGTTTTCAAATCGTTATGGCAACAGCATGGATGCAATTTATAGTGATAGGGTCAAGATGGCTTCACTGCTTCGACATCTCATTTCTGAGATAGTTATTTATTCAAGACCTATGGGTGAAAATGACTCAATAGCGGGTCGTAAGGTAACAAGACAGCGATACATACCTGAAAGTATTCAAATTGAAATGCACCTACCTCATCAAATACTTACGCATTTATTTGAAAACCCCGACCTCAAAGAAGAGTTCGGGGTAAAACCTGTTGATTTGTGACCCCATCCGGATTCGAACCGGAGATCTTCAGGATGAGAACCTGACGTCCTAGGCCGCTAGACGATGGGGCCGATGTTGGCTCACGTATTGTAACATTGAGAATTCTTGGCTTGGGAGTGGATTTGCAGTCTAGAACTCAGTTTTGCCCTAGAAAAAAAGACAGACCAATCAATCTAAATTTGACGTCTCCAACATTGCCATAATTTGATCTAGTCTGATTTATTGACACAGTTCGTCCTAGTGTGCGATAAAAAGCAAGCAGCGTGACATATCTCACGCATATTTATTTATTATTATCCTGAAGTTTCTTCAGGGAGAGGTTGGTAACATGAAACGACAAATGCTTAGAGCATTGTTCGTGGTGGGCTTGGTAGCTGGCACTACAACAATAGCTGGCGCTAATGCTCTCTTCACAGACACTGTTTACTCTGAAAACAACACCTTTACGACCGGATCACTTCAGCTGAAGTTGTTCTATGATTGTAGAACAGTATCTGGAGCTAATGCCTCAGATCTTGTTACACAAACTTATAATTCTGGAACCGTTGTCGGCTCTATGGTTCTCACACCTCAAGTAGGGGCCAAAGTAAAATGTGGAACTACAGTGAGTGGCAATGGGCTAGGTGAAAGAGAAGCTCTTGCGTATACACAGAATATAACTCCCCTGCTCAACGATGGAGCATCATTAGTAGGTATGGATATTTATAACTTGGAAGCATTTCCAACTCGCTGGACTGCTGCTAATAACTGGTACGATGGTCTTAGCTCTCCTATGGACTGGACAAATATTTACCCTGGTTGGAAGACAACTGCAGCGGCTGTAACATCCCCAGTTGCAGGTGAAGGTGATTTAATTTCATTGGGCAATGCTGGAAGTTTGCCAATAAGTGATGTAAATGTAGTTGCAACCTTGGAATCTCAAGATGCTGTAGAGCTAGCTGAGCCTCTGGATGGTGCTGCAACACTTGCTACTGTGCCTGGAGGTAACAGAGTTGACCCACTTACTGATGCAGACTGGTTGGCATCCTTGGGAACTGCCTACAGTGTTCCATTAGCATCACAGATTAATGTGACAGTTCAGCGTGTTGACGCGAGTGAGGCTGTTATATCAACTCTTTACTCCAGTACACTAGCTGGTTTAGTTGCAGGAGCTGACTTAGGATTCACAACAGTAGCTCCTTTCAATCCAAATCAGGTTGCATACCTAAGATTTAATTGGAGTCTAAATGATGTGGACAATACTTATCAAGGTAAAATGATTGACTACCAAATCAGATTCGATGCGGCTCAATAAGTTTGTTTGTCTTTTCTCCCTCTCCCTGTGTGGGTGAGGGAGGGTAAGGCAAGTAAGCTTTGTCTCTGCCCAAAGATTATTCACATGCCTCAACTTTAAGGAGAGTCCAGATGTCAGCTTCAACAGCAGAGAAAGCTTCAGCTTCAGTAGTTTCTAATAAAAAAAGTGGTATAGGCGGAGTTTTTAGTAAAATTTTTAAAGTTATTTTTCATCCTGTAGTACGTCTTCTGGTAGAGGCTTTAGTCTTCTGCGCTCTGATTGCTTTGGTATTCATAGGTAGTGTTTCTGAGGTTCCATTTCTGAAGAGTCATCAGTTCTTTACAGTGCTTTCAGGTTCGATGGAGCCCACTATCATGACTGGTTCTATGATTCTGGTGGATAAGTCAGAAGCACCAGTGAATAAAGGAGACATCGTCACTTTCTTTACTCCACGCACTAAGCAGCTCACTACTCACCGTATTCTCAACACCACTTACGACGAGAAGATCAAGAAAAATCTCTACTCAACCAAAGGTGATAACAACCAAGATCCTGATCCTTGGATTCTAAATGACGAAAACATCACTGGTCACGTTCGTTTTTCGATACCTTACGCTGGCTACCTAGTCTCTTTTGCACGCACGCCCAAAGGCTTTTTCTTGTTGGCGGTTCTACCAGGCTTACTACTTATCGCCGATGAGATCTGGAAGGTCAAAAAAGTCATGCAGCAGGAGTACGAGAAAAAAATTACTGCTCTGAAAGCAGAGTTGAGCGAGAGTAAAAAATTGAGTAGTTAATTCGAGGGGATTAATTTGAGTGGAGTAATTTAAGACGTGTGAGATCTTAAGAGATGAGACATAAGGCAGTATTTATTAAAAGTGATCAATATCGGTGAGCAGATGCGAATTTTAAATCTAAACTAAAGAATTAGAGTGTATAAATGTTTTTGATTAAAAAAGATCAAACAGAAAGATTTACAAAACTATTTTTAAAGTATGACTGAGTTCTCTAGACAAAAGCTTCTAATTCTAGCCAAGATAGTGCCTCGATTTGGCTTGTTACTTCTATTAGTGGTGATGCTTTCTATCAGTTCTTATCAGTTCTTAAGTACAGTAGCCTCATATCAGGATAGTACTTATGTCGAGAACTCGACTCTAGCTACCAAGGACTGGACAGCTCCACTCTCTCTGGCTACTACTGCCATAACTAGCCCCACCACTTCGACCACACTTTTGATCTCATACACTGCGCAAGAGTCCAATCTTTTAGACGGTCAGACGGGAGTGGATACGGTTGCGCTGTGGTATCGATACAAAGCTTACGGGGCAGCTGCATTTGGAGCTGACACGCTTTTTGATACAGATAATGTAGTAGATGCTCAGCCAGTGCTTGGTGACTTTACAGTTAATACCTCTTCACTACCGCTAAATGGCAATGGCGTCTATGAGTTTTACACTTTAGCTACAGATGTAGGGGGCAATGTAGAAGAAGTTCCAGCAGTAGCCGATATTGCTAACTTCCAGGTGGATAACACGCCTCCTGGTCTAGCTACACATCTCTCACCAGCCGATGCATCCTCTACCAACAGTACTAATTTGCAGATGGATTGGGGCGACGTGCTAGATGTGCTCAATGCCCACAACCCAGTCACTTACGAGTTCCAGAGGGCAGACGATGTTGGATTCACGTTAGGCGTATCTACATTAACAGGCCTAACAAACTCAAATACAGGTGTCACCCAAAACGGAGTTCCCAATGGCACTTACTACTGGCGAGTGCGAGTCTGTGACTCTTTGTCCAACTGTTCAGCTTATACCTCACCTTGGTCTGTGACGGTGGACAACACATTCCCTGTCACCACAGTTACTATCACTAGCAGCCCCACTAGAGATATAGAAAATAAAGTAGCCAATGGTGGATTTGAATCAGATCTGTCTGGCTGGACTGCGGTAGGTGATGTAGCAGCAGTGACTCAGGATGCATTGCTAGGCTCTCCACACACTGGTGCCAAGATGGCTCGCGTGGGCACGGTCGGAGCAGGTCCTGGGAACAGCATCGACGTCAATATCTTGACCCAGACATTTACAAATAATGGCTCAGGGTCAGGCGACGGCTTGCGCTCAGTAGGATTCTGGTACAACTTCATGACCAATGAGTTTGATGCTGGCTTCGATGAGCCAGGACTGATGGTCTTTGTGGGAGACAGGATGGTGCACCAGGTTTGGGCGAGTGATATCCCTGGATTTGACTCAAATAGTAGCACTATAGACTCTACTGGATGGCGATATTTATCAGTAGATGTGACTGGCGTCACTAACCCCACGCTTAGTTTGGCATTCTACAGTGGTAATAACGGAGACTTAGAGTTTAACTCCTATCTTTATTTAGATGACGTGACTACCAATGAAGCCGCTGCTAGCTCTACAGCTACGCTGACACTCAATGCGACTGATAACGATGGCATCGCTTCTGTTAACTATGCTTATAGTTTGGACTGCGACGCTGACGATGAAGTAACTGGCACAGGAGCTAGTGGTCTTACTTTTACTATAGCCTCTCAACCTTGTGATGCTGTGGGATCATACACAGGTCTCATCAAGTACTGGGCTGTCGACACGGCCACCAACGTCGAAGCATATAAAACCTTCCACGTCTCGATCGATAACTCAGCTCCGTCAGCAGTGACAGGGCTTGAAGTGGGTGATGAGTCGAACGGTGACTTTAGATTAGAATGGATAGCTCCAGGAGACTCCAATCCATATAACCTTAATCAAGCAGCGCAGTACGACATTCGCTACTCCACCTCAGCTATCTTGCCCACAGCCACACAAGTTGAGCTAGACGCACTACCTACTCCAATGATTCGCAACATCGATGGCTTACCAGGTGGTGGACTGCGCTCACCTCTATATGCTGGCAGGGCAGAGACATACTATGTACATGTTCCAGGCGTGACTACAGCTACTTACTACTTTGTAGTCCGAGCTAAAGACAGTGCTAGAAATACTTCAGGATTAGATCCGGCAGCAGGTGCGGATAGTGATGGAGGTAGTATCGACGACGTGGGCGCGGCTACGACACCTGTAGCTACTAGCCTGCCTGGCGATGTAGTGATCAACGAGATCATGTGGATGGGCTCAAGCCTTTCAGCTAGCGACGAGTGGGTCGAGCTGCGTAACATGACCGATCAAGCCATAGACCTAACAGGGTGGAGCATCGATAACTTGAGCACTGGCTCTAGTTCTCTAACTATCACCTCAGGCAGCATTCCAGCCAATGGTTACTACGTTATCTCAAAACTGGCTGCCACAAATCCCAGCTCTAACCTAAAAAATACTACAAACTTGGTCGATGCATCGATGGACATGGATAACACAGGCGAGCAACTTATCTTGCACGCACCTTCAACTCTGATGATCATAGATGAGACTCCAGTCACCAGTGGAGCATGGACATCAGGCCTTAATACCCCGCCCATCTACCAATCCATGGAGCGCAATAATGTGCCCAGCGTAGGCTCGGTAGACGGCAACTGGCATAACTGCGAATCAAGTAGTTGTAGCGATGCTGCAGTTCTATACTTCGACACTTTAGGATCAGACTTTGGAACTCCAGAGGCAGCCAATCTTTCTTTTAGTGAAAAAGAAATTGTGCCAACTGTTGAGCTGAGACAAGATGATGCCGATCATGTTAGTTTCACTCTAAAAGGCATTCAGCTCTACACCAATCACGCCTACACTATAGAGTACGACCATCAGGTGGATGGTCAGACAGTACATGAAGGTCTACAAGGGATATTGACTTCGCCTCTTAGCACGCGCGAGCAGGGCTCAGACAAATTCTACCTTGGGACCTGTTCATCTAATGGTACTTGCACATCTCACGCACCTGTCACCGGACTCAAGATCACAGTCGTCATGACAGGACCAAATGCAGCTTCGCTCACTATCGGCTCTGGACTTGAGTCAGGAGTAGTAGCCTCACCAGCTGCAGCTGCTCAATTACTTGATGCTACTCCACAACCTACACAGCCTTCTTCGGGTGACTTACCAGTCCTATCTCCTGAGACCACATCACCAGCTACTACTCTAACCACTACTCCAGCACCAAGTTCGACAGACCCAGCTCCATCAGTAGACCCAGCTTCATCAGTAGCACCAGCAGGAGATCCAGTTGAATAATCGCATCACACTCACTACACCAAAGTGGTTTAAGTTGCTCCTCACATCGCTTCACCTAGTGGCATTCTTTACTTTGGCTACTTTTCCAGTATCAGCCGGCACTAACTTGACTGCTACCTGTGCTAATAACGGCCCATGTACGCTCTCGCCAGCTCCACTTACGCCGCTTTTCTACGAGCTGAATCTCAAGCCAGGGGACACCCGCACCCAGACTCTCACAGTTATCAATAATGACAGTGATGATACTTGTTTCTTAACTCTCAACACCACAGATACTTCGCCTGTACAGACCGTCAACCTTGCTTCTCGAATGTTTTCTGCGATCACTTCTGGCTCATCAACATACTTCGGCGCAGTGGGAGGAAGTAACGCTACTTCACTCGCTTCTTACCAGACTCTTTTTACAACCTCCAATATTTCATTGGGAAGTTTGAGTCCTATCTCTAGCAGAGTTTACACTTGGTACGCTACCTTTGACCCAGCCGCAGGTAATGAGTATCAGGGATTAAGTACGGTTTTCAAGTTTGCTCTAAGCTTAAGCTGTTCTGGGAGCTCTACCACTGGAGGTGGTGGTTCTGGAAGTGGCTCAGGCTCTGGATCAGGCTCAAGCTCTAGTGGCTCAAGTAGCTCCAGTTCATCTGGTTCGGGCGGAGGAAACTCGGGTTTCTTAGGATTTGGCGCGCCCAACTCACTACTGGCAGGTGGAGAAGGCGGCGGTTTTTCACCAGGAGGAGATGTGCTTGGTGAGACTATAGTCCTAAGTCCAGAGCCATCATCATCACCTGCGCCATCTGCTTCGCCCACACCTGGGGTGATCCTAGGCGACAGTACTTGTACACCTTGGAACCTGCACGTCTGGTGGATCTTACTGGTTATCCAGCTCTTGATCCACTCTGCTATCGAGTACATGTGGAAAGACAAAGTAGGTTGGCTGAAGTACGTCTCGATAGTTCTGGTGGCGCTCATCCTTACAATACTCTTCTACTTACTGCGACAGTGCGCCTGTCTAAGTGGCACCGCCTGGCCCATTCTCATCTGGCTATGTGAGTGGTACTGGATAGTGGCAGCAGTGCTGGCGCTCATAGTACGAGGCTTTGGCTATGCATTCTTGGAGGATGGTGAGGAGGAGCAGAGTGGTAATAATCAAGTTGCAGACCCTAAGGAAGTATCCGACAAAGCAAGTAACTAGAACTATTCAGCAAGTTGATGAATGCAAAGCTTTCACAAAACATGATCAATTACAATGTTATTGTTATGGGCCGTGTATAAATAAATCTGCAGCTGTCACTGTCATGCCAATTCCAAACATATAGAATCCATGATCCTCTTGATGAGGATGATTAGCAAATGCTCCAGGTTCAAAAGGAATTTCTCCTGGTAGTACAATATATTGAAGTGATGCGTCCAAAGGTTGTAAGGTTGCAAGATTTCTGAATACTTGTTTGACACCTGCCAGCACCCAGACTTGACCGTCTGCAGTAAACGCAAGTCTGAAATCTTTTTGTGAGCGCCTATCGCTCATCCTAAGCAAACCTGCGATGTCTCCTGAGTCGATATAGCTTCTGACTTGATCAATTATAGTCATCACCTCATATGGGGATTTAAGTTTTAGGACACTCTCATCTGGAGTGAAATCTCCTAGTAGGGTAAAATTCCTGCCCACTACTTCAACAAATGCTGGACCGGCGACTAGGGTACCATCATCGCAGAGCTGAAAGTCGTGGGTTGCTAAAGATACTGTACCATCAGGATTTACTGTCATAGCAGCTGTGGAGCTGACACCATAGATTGTAGCGTTTAAGTGGTTAAGATTAATGGTACTTTGACCAATTAAGAATTTTGCACCTTGAATGCCGCCATCTCTGGTGAGAGCATCACGTCTTAATAGATAATAATTTGTATCGGTTTCTGGTTGGCCATACCTAAATTTTTCATAAATTTTATAAGCATCATAAAAATTCCAAGCAATGCCGGCAAATTCGAGAGCTTTCATAAAAAAAGCTAACTCTTGTGCAGAAAATACTCCTACCCTATATACAGATTTTGTAGCCGAGGACGCCGCATTTGCTGTAATATCATCAGCGACTCCAGCGGTTGGTCCAGGATTAATGATAGCTTTTCCCCCCGGCTCTATATCAATTGTTCCAAGCTTCACTTCATTTTGGCCTTCTAGAATAATCTGTATAGGTTTTCCAGCTTTTAAATCTTCTAGATCAATTACCAGGCCGAGCTGTGACTCTCGCAGCTGAGCAGATAAAGTTTTTAGAACCTGAATGAACTGAGCTTTCTCAGCAGGATTTGTAGCGCCATCAATCATTGGCTGTGCTAAATCCTGCAACAAGTATAGAAAGTCATCACCCATCCGCCTCATGACTTGTGCGGCTCCATAAAACTCTCCACCACCATTTAAGCGTACCTCTCTGAAATTCATGTCCACAATAGTGACTACTGCATTGTCACCTTGCAAGTTGATGATCAAGTTGCCTCCATGCAAGTCTCTTACTACTGTGGCTACTCCAGCGCTATTTGTCCTTAATTGGGACGCCGCATCACTTCTGATTACCTTAGTAATATCTCTTAGCTGATCTGCAATGCTTTGAAGTTGCGACAAGGTTAGGCTACTACCTAAATGAGTATCTAGTAGTGTCGTAGCCGGAATGCCTGGCACAGCCTCACCTACGGAGACTCCAAATGTCGCCCCATTCTTAAGGATGAGAGTTCCTGTAGTGTTTCTAGATAC
Source organism: uncultured Pseudomonadales bacterium (assembly GCA_964447075.1). Taxonomy (GTDB): domain Bacteria; phylum Patescibacteriota; class Microgenomatia; order UBA1400; family PJMF01; genus CAYUQY01. The sequence continues at coordinate 15,384 of CAYUQY010000021.1, forward strand.
CCTTAGGCCATTTCGAGTCGCCCACTTCATGGCTTCCGCAGTATTCAAAGCCCTGTCTAAGGCTTCAATTTTGATAAACAGGACTTTCTCATTCTCACCTATACCTGTAACTACTTGGAGAATCATGGAAGGCACTGATGAGGCTGTGTCGACTGCTACCACACTATATGTCCCTGGATAGTTGCCATTAAGAACCGCTAAGATGGGTGACTGTGTTCTAGCCATACCATTGTTTATCATGGCTCCGAATGCAGCCTGCAGATCAACTACATCGCCTGAGTAATCTAAGAATTGCAAAGTGGCCATTTTGTCGCCATTAGTAAGAGCATCTATTAGAGCATCGCCATTCAGGCGGGCATTCTCGGCCCAAGTCACAGCAGCACCTTCTGCAGAAAATGGGGCAGCTAGCAAATGCGCCTCGAGAGCAGTATTCAACCTGGCTTTTATCAAAATTTTTGCAGCATTCAAAGAAACTTCTTCAAATGCTGCGTCATCAAGCGTACCAGCTGGAACTTTCATAGCTTGAAGTGCAGCAAGAAGCACAGGAAAATTATCTTCACCCAAAGGTTGGCCATTATTTAATAGCGCATAAGGAGTTGTTGGAGTATTAATGTATCTAACAGCTAAATCTGGATGAGTGGTGGGCGGAGCATCAAATACACTACATCCACTTACTCCAGGTCCAAGTCTACCGGCCAAATCTAAAGATGAAACTGGAGTGGGTGTAGAAGGTCCACACGCCCCAGTGAGCATGGCTGCGGTAGAGAGGAGGCTGAGCAGAGCGAGCACTCGGAGCCTTCTCTCAGCATCTACCATACTCTGTCTTTGGTCTGCCAGAATGTTTTGGTAGGCAAAGATGGTGAGAGTGAGTAGTTGGGACAGCTGGTTGGCGACTGGAAGATTGAGGTAATCACTCTGCAGAGTTTGTAGAGTTAGATTCAAGATTTCGATCAGGCAGTCAAGCTTATCTGCTTTGTAGAGGAAATGGTCTATAGTTTCGACTGTTTCACCAGTCTCAAGTTCATATAATACTTTTGGGGTCTGGAAAGAGATGACTTCAGGAATAGTTCTCTTAGATATCTCAAGAAGAGCTGCAATCCGACTTGTAAGTGGATGATCTGGATGAGTCGAGGCAAACTGAATCAGAAGGTTTTGAACTGCAGTTTCATCATAGCCAAGTAAAGAATCATTGATTTCACCTGTTCCTACACCCCATGACCTTTGGTTATCTGAGGGAGCCTCAGATGCACTTACTGGTATATGTCTTCTTTTAGTTTGCTTGGTTTTTCCCCGCCTTTCTTTGTGACTGATGACCGCCTGAGCTAGTAGATCTTCAATCTTTTTAGAAGCCAGCTCGTTCTCAGTTATCCAGGATTTGAGAGCGGTTTGGGCATATGTGAGGAGAGTAGCAAACTGTTTTCTGCCATCTGGCTCTTGTTCGTGAACGTCTTGATTACCGATGAAGCCTAAAGCTTGATCAAAACTTTCAGTGGATGCATTGCGACTAAGAGTAGGGGCATCGCCAGCTCTTCTAGCCTTTCCTCCTTCAGTCTCTAAATGTCCAGTTCTTGCCATATTTATCCAAAATATCTAGTAATGAAACCAAGTAAGTTCCTAAATATACACACAAGTTGTGTATTATATAGCCTATAACTTTCTAGATCAAGAGTCAGTTTGATGTATTTCTATCTCAGCCCAACCCCCCCCCCACCCCCCCCCCCCCCCCCCCCCCCCCCCCCCCCCCCACCCCCCCCCCCCCCCCCCC
>CAYUQY010000022.1:0-15649 GCA_964447075.1 uncultured Pseudomonadales bacterium
AATTGGTGCAATGCCACCAATAAACAAGGACGATATCTCAAGAAGAAGCCTCTTTATCCAGAATTTTCTGATAAAGGGACTTTTTATAATAAAAATACAAAATAAGAAGGACTTTATGACTCAATCAAATACTTTAGTTGGAGTAATAGGTCAGGTGGCATTGGCTCTAGCTATTGTGGTAGCTGCTACTCTGGGCTTTATACAGCTTCAGCAGTATCTGAGTATCGAGTCTGACCGATTGACCTACAACGCAGTTGACGAGTGTTTGAGAAATAGCGGTCATGTCCAGACTACCGAAAAAATGTCTGAAGACAAGCAACGCTTGCTCAATGAGCCTATCAAGATGTACTACACCATGTGTATGAAGGACAAGGGTCTGACTGTCAGCGAGTAATCTAGCTCACTTGCAGTAATCCATTTGCGAGGTAGTCAGAAAAAGATTGATCTAACTAGAGTCATATGAAAAATAAGAACAAGCTGACTATCTCTAACAAACTTCTTCAGCGTTTTAATACCTCTGAGACCATTCTCGTTATATCGGGTTACCCATCTCGCAAAAAGAATGGCACAAGTCATGGCGTAGATTGGTACACCAAGACCGTTCTAGAACCGATTGCTACCAGAACTGGACAAAAATTTGTCGTCCTGGCTGATGTGAACTGCGACAATAGACCACAGCTACGCTCTGGAGGCAGAATATTAGTCCTGCGTATTTTTGATAAAACCAAGATTCATCTCTATCCTCAAATTCTTGAGTGGCTGCACTTCTTTTCACAGATCAAAAAAGTCGTAGTGCATAGTGAGTTTTGCAGCAAAGGCAAACTTTGGCAGTACGCACTACTTATCCCATTCTTAGGTCTAATTAGGTTAGCTGGAAGATCAATTACCTTTTTTTCGCACAACGTCATAGCCGACATTGGACAGCTATCTGGACATCTCAATATTCATGCTAACTCAACTAGGGCCAAGATCATAAATTTTGGCTTAAGGTTGTACTATCTGAGCTTAGCTTTGATCTGTCACAAAATCGTCGTCTTGGATCAAACTCTCGCCATGATTCTCAAAAAGTTCATGCCAGAGTCTAAGATTCTCCAGACCACCATCCCCGTTGCCAATAAATTAAAAACTCTGAGTAAAAATAAAGCTAAAAAATTACTAGGCATACCAGCCGATCACAAAGTCATGATCAATTTTGGCTTTGTTAGCTGGTACAAAGGAGCCGATTGGATTATCAATACTTTTGACACCCTCACAAAGTCGGGAAAGTTACGCAAAACAACTTTGTTAGTAGCTGGCGGACCAACGCCTTCACTAGAGAACGAACCTCACTATCGCAGCTACTATCAAAAACTACTTAAAAAAGCAGCTAGCAATAATCACATCGTTATATCTGGCTTTATACCTGAGTCTGAAGTGGGTAGCTACTTTGCAGCCTCAGACCTCATGGTTTTACCTTATCGCACTCTTATGGGAGCATCTGGCTGCCTTACCCATGCACTATCATATAAATTACCCTTCGTCATCAGCACTCAGATGCGCAAGTTACTGAACAGTCCAGATGTAGCAGATGTTATAGCCAATAATAAAATCAGCAAGAGAGACTTAACTTTTACTCTAACTTCTCAGTCGCTTGCGAAAGTAGGAAAAACGCTAAAAAATCCAGTATTACTCAAAAAACTCAAGCAAGTCTCAGGTGATATCGCTGCGACAAGAAAAATTAACGCTGTGAGCATGCGCGATTATCATGGAATTTACTCTGCTCCTACAGAAGCTCAGAGCTTCAACATGATTAAATTCTTACCAGCGCTCAAGAGTCGCATATAAATTAACCTTGCATCGTCACAAGTGGGTGACTTTCTCATATAATGATTGTCATGCCTAAAATGAGTTGGGAAAAAATAGGTCTGGTGTTCCTGATTTTAATCTGGGTTTGGGTGACTGTAGCCAACTTTGTGCCCGGAACATCACTTCTAGGCTGGGATGTGACGGATGCCTCATTCAATCCTCTACTACTTATCTACCGAACTTTTTTTGAGACCTGGCAAAGTTTCCAAGGAGTAGGAGTCATGGGTGGGCATGGCTACAACGCTATTCTGCCACACGCTCTTCTGAACTTAGTCTTGAGCCTCTTCCTACCACACCACTTAATAAGATATGCCTTTAGTTCCCTGGCACACTTGAGTGGCGCAGTAGGGACTTTCTTTCTGACGCTTCACCTTTTAAAGAGCTGGAAGAAAAGCCATTCTCTCATTCTGGCTGCATCGGGAGTACTAGCTAGTGCCACATACCTACTTCACTACGGCACTGTTCAGACTTTTTATGTGCAACTAGAAGCTTTTATCTTGATGTATGCGCTTTTTCCATGGAGCTTATTATCACTTTTTAGACTTTTAAAGTCTCCAAATCCTAAAAAATGGCTGCTATTTCTGTTGGTCAATTTTGCCATCTCTGGAGTCGGTTTCGTCCCACCCATCTTTGTCTCATATGCGATATTTATAAGCATTGCGCTAGCTTGTTATTGGCTTGGGAATCATACTTGGAAATCAGTCCTATTTGTTCTCAAAATCATCACTACTCTTGTGGTCGTCAATTTATACTGGATAGTCCCAGTTTTGCTATTTACAGCATCTCAATCGAATGTTTATCTTAACTCACGACTCAATCAGATCACGACTCAAGATTACGTTTTAACAAATCGCTGGTATGGAGAGCCAGCCAATGTAGCGCTACTTAAAAGCTTCTACTCAGATTCTCTAGATCAAAATAGATTTGGTGGGAAAGAGCCACTATCACTAATTTTAAAACCTTGGCTGGAGCACTTTCGAAATAATAATGTTTTATTTATTGGCTACAGCGTATTTGTTTTGGCCGTAATAGGCTGGTGTATCATGCTTTTTAGACTAATCATGACTCAAGAAGCCACTTGGTCCATCGGGCTTATGTCGCTCAGCTGTTTTGTGATCTTGGCTACTGGCACACCTATTTTAAGTGAGGTTGGCAAACTCTTAGGGTCTGTGCCCTTTTTACAACAAGCGTTCCGAATTCCCTTTTCCAAACTATCCATGTCAGCAAGTCTTTATATCAGCTTGGGACTGGGAGTTAGTTTTTTTGCCTTATTTTTATTGATAGAAAAATTGTTGAAAAACTATCAACAGGCGCTGCATTTTACTGTTGGATCAATTTTGCTCACATCATTTATTGCCATAATGTATCTAAGCTGGCCAAGTTTTCATGGCTACTTCCTTTATCCAGGTCTAAGAGTGTCGCTACCAGAGTCATATAAAGAATTATCTAAGTACATGCTCGAGCAAAATACCAACTCTAAGGTAGCAGTCTTGCCCATTTTGACCTATACAGGCTGGGACATGCACCAGTGGAAAGGTGTGCCAGGATTCACCGGATCAGGATTTCTCTGGTACATGATTCCCCAAGCTATTTTTCATCGATCTTTTGATGTGTGGAGTACCTATAACGAGAACTACCGTGGCGAGCTTATGACTGCTGTCTATCGTCAGGATTCAGCTCAACTCCAGAGTATTTTTTCCAAGTATGGAATCAAATATGTTTTGGTAGACACATCTATAGTAGTACCAACGCTACCAAGTAGTTCTACAGACAGTCAAAAAATAATAAATTTACTCGATAGTATAAGTGGTGTTACAAAAGTCAAAAAATTTGGCGATAATTTATCTCTATACCAGATCAGCGATGTCGAACAAAACTTGGTAACTGCTCCAATAAAAATTTCCAGAGTTTCTAGCAAAATTTCAAATAATGCTAGATTTGATCAAACCTTTACACAACTTGGCGATTATACATCTGGAAATGAGGTATACTACCCATTTGGTTTCATGAGCGATGAGTCTCCCGAAAACATTGAAGTTCTTAATGAATCATTAAGATTGAGACACACTCAGGAAGTTAATCTGGATCAGAAATGGAGCATAATCACTCCTAAGTTTCATAAAGATGATGCTATTTCTTTTAATGTGTACTACAAAAAGAATATCGATGATGCCAGCATTTTGCTTGAACCAATCATGCCAGAAATTGTAGTGAATAAAGAGATGATTTTATCTTACCCACCTAGCTCAACTATTTTACCAAAAGGCAATTTTTCAAGTATTTTAATCAATAAAGTTATTTATTCACTTCCCCAGGATTTGCCACCCCAAGAACTTCGATATCTAGGTTCACTTATTACCAAATATCAAGAACCTATCACGCTTAGCGCTCAAGACATCTCTGGTCAAAAAGTGAGCGAATGGCAAGACAAAGTAGAAGACGAATACTGGAAAATTTTTGATGAGAAAAAAGTAACACTAGAAAATTCTGACAAGTTATCATTCGAAGCTGTTCTACCTCTGCAAGGAATAACTTTGAATTTAAATAATGCTGGCTTCAAAACAGCCATGAGATGCACCGGCAATAGCGAAGGTAAAATTGAGATGACTAAGGAGAACGAATCACTACAATACAGTGCATCAGATAGAGGAGCTATATGTGACTTCTTCAACTTCAAAAATATCTCTTGGAGACCAGGAAACTTGGTCTACCTCCAAGGCTCCAATAAGAATGGAAGAACTGGAAAAATAACCATTATTAATCAAAGTCTATCTCATAATGAAGTAGAGTATCAACTTCCAAATGGAGCATACCAAAAGTTCTTTAGTCTTATGCCCACAACTCAGTTTGATGAAGACATTGGTATTTATTTTGAAAATAGATCTTTTGGGAGAGAACTTTCTCAAAATGTGCTCGAGCGAGTCAAAGTTCTAACTTTCCCTGTTAAATTTTTAACAAATTTAAGATTAGAATCTAATAAGCCCGCTACCGCGAACGAGCTCAATGTAAGCAATGTTTGGCAGTTCGGATCTGGAGTATTTGCTGCGAAGATTAGCAACCCTAATGATAAGTCTCAAATTTTGAAGCTTGAGTATGGTTATAACCCTTATTGGATTGCCTTTTCACTAGAAAAGCCATTGCAGATCTTTGAGCATTCTCAACTGAATAGCTGGGCCAATGCTTGGCAAATTCCGCCTGGAGATAATTTAGTAATACTGTTATTCTGGCCACAATTAATAGTCTGGATCTCTTATATCTTACTATTACTCATTCTAATTATATTCATTACTAAATTTTATAAATCTCGACCAGAAAAAAAGAAGAAATTGACAACCATCGACATGTTTAGAGCAATGAAAAAAGCTGCTGATCATCCAATCGCCAAGTAGTTAAGACTTTGGATCGTTCTCCCACCACCAAACCCAAATTTTAAATCTATTTTAAAGAATCTTTTGCTAAGCTCTGGGGCATGCAGGAGTTTTTTCCTAGTAGCTTTGAGTTTTCTAATTTGCGCCTGAATCCTCAGTCGGAGTTACGAGGCAAGTGGCTAATCGCCTATGCCAGGAAGGTGCTGTGTGAAAAAATGAGGTGGGGTGGCCAGCCTTCCAATCTCCAGGCAAATACTACAGGCTCCGCAGTTCTCAAAGCATTTTCTAATGTCACGTCGGCCTGTCTGGTCTGCTTGATGTGCTTATGCATTCCTTCACTCATTCAGGCTCAGGTGATCATCTCCGAGGTCCACCCTGCTCCCAGTTCTGGCTCTGACTGGGTGGAGGTGATCAATACTTCATCTTCATCAATTAGCTTGAGTGGTTGGTCGATAGAAGACAGTAGTTCTGCGATGTCGTCGCTACCGTCACTGAGCAGTATTTACCTCAACTCCAGCGATATAGTTGTTCTGGAGGTCAGTAATCGTCTCAATAATTCAAGTGATTCTGTTATTTTGAGAAACTCAGCTGGCGTCGTGGTCGACCAGATGTCGTACACGACAGTCACTCCCGATCTAAGCTGGTCACGCTCGCTCAATTATCTGGATGGTTTTGTGAGCGCAGCTCCTACGAGAGGTGCTGTCAATTTTCTATCAACTTCTCCCACGCCAGTGGCTTCAACTGCACCTTCGCCACTTCCTTCACCCTCGACATCACCGCTACCCAGCTCGTCACCAAACAACTCGTCCACGCCATCGCCTACTCCAACTTCCACTTCTTCACCTCTACCTACAGCTTCAGCATCACCCTCAGTGAATCCAACCCCCAGTTCATCACCATCCGCTTCTTCTTCACCTGCTACTACATCCACTCCTGCACCATCAGCTTCGCCAAGTACCACTCCAACTCTTTCCCCCACGCCAACGTCCAGCTCTTCTTCTACACCATCACCTTCAGCGTCGCCCACGCCACTTTCCTACACTTATTCGTCTTTTCTCTTTCTCTCGGAAATTATGTCCTGCCCCAGCTCAGACTCCGAGTGGGCAGAAATCTACAACTCCAGTGACCTGACTCTTACTCTCTCTGGCTGGAAAGTGCGTGATGAGGGTGGGTCTAGTCGCAGCTTTGATCTTCAGATCTCGCCTCGCAGCTGGGGCGTGGCCTACTGGGCAAGTGGATTACTCAATAATGATGGCGATAAGTTGTCACTGGAAAGGCCTGATGGCGTAGTTATCCAGAAAGCCCAGTTTGGTGAGTGCAGCAGTAAGGGCAGTAGCTTTGTTCTGGTCAATGGGTCTTGGCTTGAGTCGTCTACACCTACGCCGGGGTCTTCTAGTCTTGTGACTATAGTTGCAGCGACTAGCTCACCCTCCCCATCTCCATCGCCATCGCCAACTCCAGCTGGATCACCTTCCCTACCATCAGCTTACGTCACCTTCCCGAGCATCACTCCATCCCCTTGGAGTTACTCTAGTCCCAACTTCTCCAATAATTCATCGCTACTATCGTCGAACATAAGCCCTTTCGAAGAATCTAGTTTCTCAAAGTCGCAAAGTCTTAACCCAAGCTCGTCATCAAAAATATCTGAAGACTATTTCTTTCCATTTTTGAGTGGAAGCGACAAGCTGGCCTACTTAAGTCTGGTTGGCAGTCGAGTTGGTCATGCCGGAGGCATAGTTTTAGGTGAAAGTAGAATGATTGCAACTGACACAGATTCAAACTCTGATTCTGCCTCCAGTTCTGGAGCTTCCTCTGGCTCAGTCCCTGGCCTAGACTCATTTGATTCTAAAAGTCTCAGAGACGCTCCAGTTGAGTCTGCACATCCACTCCAGCTACTCCTGATTTTCATCTGTGGAGTTCTCATCCTAGCCACAGGTCTTGGGGGTCTCATCCACCAATGGTATACTAGAGAGAGTGTTAGTTCGCCTCAAGAATTTTACCTGGTTATATCTGCCCCCTATACTTTGGGCTGGAGTTATTTTCGTCCTTTCCTCACAAAGTGTCTTACCATCTTTAGAAATCTCACTCTACGACTTCATTTTTAAAAAGTCGTCACATATGTTCGTCTATGCTGTCTTGTATGCTCTGGTCTTTAGGAGCATCAATGGTAGTTTTGTCATCCCAAATAATGCCAGCAAAGTGCGTTCCTTTCTTCCACTTTTCATCTGCATTCTCTATGCCCTGAGCGATGAGTGGCACCAGAGCTTCACACCTTACCGCACGCCTTCGGCCAGAGATATTCTCTACGATACACTTGGGATGAGTATTGCTTTTTTGCGTATTCATCGCTATATTTAGCACGTTACTGGCTTAAATCACTATTTACAGCCCCACATGGAGGTTTTTATGACAAAATCACAACTCGCCACCATCATAGCCAAAAAAGCTCATCTCACCAAAAAAGCCTGTGAAGAGACTATCGACGCTCTACTGACAGAGGTTATCCAAGCTCTCAAGAAAGGTGACAAAGTAGTTCTCTCAGGCTTCGGCACTTTCTATCTAGGTAAAGTCAAAGACAAGCAAGTAGTACCATTTGGTAACGAGAAGAAACGCCAGACCATCAAAGGCCACAAAGTGATTAATTTCCGCACCGGCAAACCACTCAAGAAGTTAGTGTGGTAGTTTCTCGGATCCAGAATCTCAACTGTTGAAGTGTTTTGCCCCATAGAAATTTTGGAGTGTCAAAGAACCTTATATCTCCCGAGTATAATGATTCCATGTCCCACCTCACCAAGTACTGGGTAGTCTTCAAATCCGGCCTGCGCCTGAGTCTAGAGTTCAAGACTGACCTCTTGCTGGGTATCTTTCTAAGCTGTCTGCCACTGCTCGTACAGCTTTTTGTTTTCTCCCAAATCTACGCTGTTCGAACAACTCTGGCCTCGGTGACTCTGGCCGCTCTCGTCCAGTTCACCTTCATCAGTATGCTCATCAGAAGCCTGACGACGACTTACTTCGAGGAGTTCCGCACCCAACAGATCATCTCAGGCGCTATCGATCATCACCTGACACATCCTTTTTCGTTCTTTGCCCACATTCTTATCTCTGACCTATCCAGACTTTTGTTAAAAGCAGTGCTCAGCCTGCCCTTTATCTTCATCATCTACTCTCTCTGGCTTTGGCTCTACCAACTGACTGGGCCCAGCATCTCACTGGGGCAGGTAGCTCAATTTGTCGCTCTTGTCTCTTTTGGCTATCTGGTCGAGTCACTTTTCTCCATTATAATTATCTGCTGCTCTTTCTGGGTGGATAATGCCGTGGGTCTGCAGCACTTTAAGTGGCTGATCATCGTAACTCTGGGTGGTGGCTGGCTACCCAAGGAGTTTTTGCCAGAAGGTCTCAAAAGCCTAATGCAGCTTCTGCCCTTCAAGTACATGTATCTTGTGCCCATCGAAGTTATACAAGGAAAATACACGTGCCTTTGGTCAGATTACGCACTTATTTTTCTGTCCGGGTCAGGACTTCTATACTTTACAATTTGGTTTTGGCGTAAGTCACTGGAAAAATATAGCTCCTCGGGGTGAGATGGATTATCACAACTGCGGCAAGGATAACTCAGACTGGAGTGACGAAATGACACAAATCGCATGATAACCATATAAGTTAATTTCTAATGGAAATAAATAAAATAAACTTAAAAAAATACTGGCAAGTCTTCTGCCTCTACCGGCGCTTGAGATTTTTGCGCATGTTGGAGTACCGCACTGACACTTCTTTCTGGCTGGTAGTCAATGTGATGTGGACCATCTTCCAGCTCTTCTTCATGCATGCGATCGTCAAAGTCACAGGCAACATCCAAGGCTGGGGATACTACGAGATGATGCTGCTGTTTGGTATTTTTAACATCATGGACTTTTTTACTTGGGGTGTATTTGATGGCAACATGCGCCTCTACACTACGGCCGTCTACTCAGGAGAACTCAGTAACTACCTGACCAAACCGATCGATCTGCAGTTCACTCTCATGACTCAGTACAATAACTTCCATAATCTCTTTCGCTCGCTCTTGGGTGTCATTATGGTGGCTGTAGCTTCAGTCAATTTAGGGCTTACCTTCAGCATTTTTAACCTCGCCTACTGTCTGATAGCCATAGCTTGCTCCATTCTTTTTCTTTACTCTTTGTGGTTCATGATCTCTACACTCTCGTTCTGGATAGAGCACTTTGAGTCGAGTCACTTCCTGCTCCCGAACCTACGCGCGCTCTGGCAGTTCCCTAGAAGCTTTTACTCTGGCTCAGCCGCCATAGTTTTAAACGTCATTGCCCCCTTTGGTATGATAACCTCATTACCTGCTGAAGCCTTACTTGGTAGGGCAAGCTGGATTAACTTAGGCTACTTTTGCATCTACACAGCTGTCGCGCTCTACCTTTCGCGGCGACTACTCAAATTTGGATTAAAAAAATACCAATCTGCTGGAGGATAGTTTAATCGATGGATTAGATCTATCAAGTAATGTTTGCCCCTACACACCTTAATGTTAAGCTATCAGTTACAATACACTCCCAGAGTTAAAATATGTCCAAATCCTCTACACCCATCATCTCCATCTCGCATCTGAAGAAATACTTCAAAGTCTATAAAAAACAAGCCGGTCTGTGGGGTTCTATCAAATCCCTTTGGGATCGTCAGTACGAAGAAGTTAAGGCTGTCGATGACGTCTCATTTACGATCAATCCAGGCGAAATAGTCGGATTCATAGGTCAAAATGGCGCTGGTAAAACCACCACGCTCAAGATGCTTTCAGGCTTACTCTACCCTACAAGTGGTGAGGCACGTGTTCTGGGCTTCAATCCTTGGGATCGCAAATCAGAGTTTCAAAAGCAGTTCGCGCTAGTCATGGGACAAAAAAATCAGCTTTGGTGGGACCTGCCAGCCATGGAAAGCTTCTTACTGAACAAAGCCATCTACGAAGTTCCCGATGCTCAGTTCAAAAAAACTCTGGACAAGCTCATGGATCTTCTCGAAGTGCGCGACATCGTCAACATCCAAGTACGCAAGCTGTCGCTGGGTCAGCGCATGAAGTGCGAGCTGATCGCCGCCCTCTTGCACAATCCTAAAGTTCTTTTCTTAGATGAACCTACTATTGGGCTAGACGTAGTCATGCAGAAAGTCCTGCGTGACTTTATCAAAGATTATAATCGAGAGTTTGGAGCCACTATCATCCTCACTAGTCACTACATGGGCGACGTCAAGGAGCTCTGTAAGCGTGCCATCATCATCGACCACGGTCACAAGATTTTCGATGGCCCTCTGCAAGATATTGTCGATAAGTACGCTCGTCAGAAAATACTCTCACTGATCTTGTCTGAGAAAGTCACCAAAGCATCTCTGGAAAAATACGGTCAGCTCAAGGAGTTTGAGTATCCCAAGGCGACACTCTTGGTGGAGCGAGGCTCGGCTGCCAAAGTGGCTGGCCAACTCTTGACGACTCTGCCCATCGCCGACGTCAACATTGAAGAGCCCTCGATCGAGGTGATTATTCGAGAGCTCTTTGAAAGCCAAGGAAAAAAGTAAATTAGTGAGTTATCGAAGATAGCTCCACTTTAACCAACGGCATAGCATATAAGCTATCTTCAAATCTTAAAAAAATGCTTCTAGAAAATCGGCTCACAAGCTCTCTGATGTTACTTATCGAAAACTACTCACTAAATAAACATGCTCAAGTACTTCAAGTTATTTCTTCTTCACTGGCAAAGCAGCCTAACTTATCCTACTAGTTTCTTTTTCTGGAGACTTCGCCAATTCCTAAGCACGCTTTCAGCCATGACGGTCTGGCAAGTTTTATTCCAGTCGTCACAGACTCTATTTAACTTTTCGGCAGGTGAAATGAATTCATATGTTTTTCTAGCTGCCTTTCTGCAGAGTGTCATCCTGGCCACATCGCTTAATGGTCTAGCTGAAAATATCTACACAGGCCAGATTAGCAAAGTATTTTTACAGCCCTTTAAGCCAGTTCTGCTCTTCATATCTCAGGAAATGGCGGATAAGTCGATGAATATTGCTTTCACTATTCTCGAGGCTTTTTTACTTTACTGGATATTTAAGCCAGCCCTCTTTTTTCCAACCCTACCCTTTTTTGCACTTTTTGTAGTCTCGTGTCTGCTGGGCGCTGCCATTTTATTTATCGTCATGCTTATTTTTGGTTGTGTAGGATTTTGGAGTCAGGAGACCTGGGGGCCTAGATTTTTATTCTTTATGTTCTTAGAAATCACTGCCGGCAAGATGTTTCCTTTAAGTATCCTGCCGCAGTGGCTTCAGCAGATTCTTTCCTACACTTTTTTCCCTTACTTGACCTATGCCCAAACTCAAATATATCTTCAACACTACTCCATCGAAGAAACTTTTAGATCCATTGGACTGATGCTTTTTTGGATTGTATTTTTGTACAGTATTTATAAATTTTTCTGGAATAAGGGTTTGAAAGAGTATGGGGCTCTGGGACATTAGTCAAATTTACATATATTACTGGTAAAAGTAAGATGCCAGTGACTAGATTCCTGCCTAGGCAGGGATTACATCAATAACACAGAGATAACTTAAGAAGTCTAGATGAAACATTTACTCAAAAGATTCCAGCTCTACCTCTCCATCTGGCTCAAGCTTGCCTCGTACGCAGTGATGGAAGTCTTTGTGAATCGAGGTACGAGCGTGCTTTTCTTTGTAGGTAAAGCTCTACGTTTTGGCATCAGTCTCATTTTTATCTTGACCATCCGCCAAGCCACAGCCACATTTGGAAGCTACACAACTGACCAAGTCGTAGTATTTTTCCTGACCTACCAATTCTTAGATACTATTACTCAGATCTTATTTAGAGGAGTTTACTTTTTTAGCTGGCAAGTGAAGTCTGGAGAGCTAGATTTTTATCTGGCTAAACCGATCCACCCCCTCTTTCGCATACTGACAGGTAAGCCAGACATCATCGATGCTATTTTCTTGGTCCCTACGACGCTCATCAGTCTCTGGTTAGCACTGCCTATTTTGCAGAATGTCACGGCTGAGCAGCTCATGAGCTACTTCTTGCTGCTGATCAATGGCTTACTCATCGCCATGAGCCTGCACATCGTAGTTATCTGTCTGGGAGTACTTACCACGGAAGTCGATAACGCCATCATGCTCTACCGAGATATAAATACCATGGCGCGATTCCCTGTCGATGTCTACCGTGAGCCTCTGCGCGGCATTCTTTTCTTTCTGATACCTGTTGGCATCATGAACACAGTCCCAGCCCAGTTCTTGATCTCCCAGCAGCCCACAGTCTCACTCCTGACAGCTTGTGGAGTTGGCATAGCATCCACCATCGGCAGCCTCTGTCTCTGGAAGTGGAGCGTCAAAAGATATACGAGTGCTGGGGGGTGAGGCTTTTTTTGGTCAAGTTAATTGTGCCAAAGTCGTGCCACATTGGTGTAATTTTATCTTGCAGCGGATACTCTTAAATGTCCTACTCTACTATTTCTCTGCAATTATTGAAATTAAGTAACGATCTTCTAATGGCTTATCTAACACAGGACCTCCCTCCATTCCAGGATCTAGAATTAAAAATTCACCGTCTACATTAGTGGATGCAATTAAAGATGACTGAGCGTTATCCTGAACCATAAAATAGAGTATTTTAACGCCTAGCCGTTGTTCTATTTTCATCAAGGTGTTTGTAAGTTTGGCAATAGATGGCTCAGCATCATACATATCATCTCCAAGTTTTTGAATGACGTAATAAATTTTGCCATCTGCAGTGCTTATGAGAAAATTTAATGCTCGAGCATAGTCAGCAGTACTCTGATCTAATTGACCCTCTTGAGTTGGATTTTTTACCCAAATTGAAGGCTCTAGTGCATGTGTAGCTCCCATTTCTGCCAAGCGTCTTTTCCTCTCATCATCGTTACCTCCCAAATTATTAGCTGCAATCACACTAATGTTTGTTGGCGACTGAATTATTAATGGTGAGTCTATTTGTAGGGGATAGGTGTCGTATTTTGAAACTGGTATTAAATTTATTTGCCCACCTATATTTCGCACATACATATTGCTTAACGGATCACCAAAATCATCAAGCACAACAAGAGGAATAGCCAAGTATGATCTCGGACCATTAAGATCTCCAATTGTAGGATTTTTTAAATCTGTACCACTATCAAGTTTAACCAATCCCACTACTAGCCTCCCCTCATCATCATTGATAGGCAAAACTATATTCTCAAATTCTGTTACCATATTTTCCAGAGATATATTCACTACGCCGGTAGATACTCTATCTAAGATTTGAAAGCTGCTTATCAAAGAATACATATTAAGTGATGAGTAATCCCTACCCAATCTTGTTGTGTTATTTCTAAGCAACTCTTCATATCTAGATTTAGAGTTCTCCCAAGACCTGATTGACGTTGAATTGGTAGCAACGGCAGTAAAAAGCGCTACCCTAACTCTTGGATCAATTGCTACCGTGTCGGAGTTCTGTAAGCCTACTTCAAAAGCAACATTAATAAACTGATCTGCTGGGATAGTAGATCTCGAGAAATAATATAAAACATAGAATGCATCTTCTTGGGTCAAGTTCCACTCTTCTGCATAGGATTGAGTGTATTGCCAAGCAGATTCGAGGCTTAGTGGTTTTTCTCCTGACAATTTCAGATATGTTTCCATAACCATATGCCAGCCTCTAGCATTTTGAAGTGATTTTGGAAGAAATACAAATCTATTTTGTTGCTCAAGCGGATCTACCCCATACTCTTCGGAGTATTTTACAAAAAGAGATGCATCATGGAGGCTATCTTGTCTATGCATACCAACATAGAGTGTCTCAACTAATGTTTTAATTCTTTGCGTATATGCATTAATATCAGGATACTCTTTAGCGCTCATGGCTAGGTTGAATATAGTTCTCGCATCGTCCATGGGTAGCTCAATTTTTAAAGCTGCATATGTAGACAAAAAATTTGCTATCTCACTCTGACTTGGAGTAAAGTTTGTGTGACTATCTAGATACCTCACCAACACTGCTAACTCTGCAGGATCCTGAATATTTAGAGCAAGAGCAAGTGACACCACGCTCTCCCAAGGTGAAAAACGTTCACTGCGATACAGACCGGTCCCATCTAAACTAAGTATGGTGGAAATATAGATTAGGTACTGATCTTGGCTAAGATTAAGATTACTTGCAATCATTGCGTGGTACTGCAGCGGACCTTGATGCTCATTCTGTGAATCATTCAGCGAGTCAATTGTCTGTAAAATGACTTCGCTTGAAACAAAATATTCCCAATAACCTGCTGTGTCTTTAGGGATCCTGGATTCAACAAATGTTCTGGCAAATGAGAGTGGAATTTGACCATTACTTTCATCTACTATTTGCTTTGAGTAGTTGTCCAACCATTTATAATATTCAGTATAATCTTGTTTCTCTCTGACAGGTCTACTAAAATTTCTGTCAGACACTGCAGTATCAAAAATTCTTGCTCGTTGATTTTCGGACCTTATTTCACCCCAGTACAACCTTAAGCCCTGTTGGTCTCCAGATAGGATATATCCTGACACTTTCTGAAAATCGCCAAATCCCTCATCACCCTTAGCTGTTATTGCCAGATTAAATGCATCATAAATCATTGTGCTACGATCAAAACCTATGAGTGGTCCAGCAAGCTGAAGAACGCGTCTCAGATGTTGGGCAGCTTCTCCACGGTGTCCTTTGGCCCAAAGACCATATCCTATACCAGATCCTGCCATAGAAGCTACCAAGGTAAGAGTAAGTAGATTCTCCCTAATTAATCTTCCTAAGCTCTTGTTATTTCTCTTATCTTTATTCAACTCTCTCAAAAAAAGTGGTTTCTCTGGACTAATTTCTTCAAGTCTCTTCTCAAGTGGATTGATAATAATCTCAATAAAAATAGAAGCTAAAGTTTCCACTGTTGCAGAAGAATGTGCCTGCATTTGCTGAATACCTATGAATCCACTATCTCTCTCGGAATCCTTGAGTCTTTTAAGCCAAGCTACACTTATTTTATGCATTTCGATGTTGGTAAATAAGCTTGAGCTTGGTGACTGCGAACCATATAAAATACGTAATATTTTGTGAAGCGTAGCTTGAGCTTTAATTTTAATTGCCTCTGGATTACGCCTAGGTCCGTAGGAAAGAGTCAAGTATTGATAAAGTGCAGAATGATCGTTGAGAAGAATAGCTAATAGGGTATTCAAGGCATTGTCAGCATTCTTTTGCAGATTAAGACGTAATTCTGGAGTAGGTGCTGCAGGTTCAATTGTAAAAAGCTGAGCATTTTGCTTGAATCTATTTGACTCTCTTTGGCTATTTAACTCTGCAGGTTGATAATTCATGAGGGGCTAGTGAAGTTAAAGCGGGTTTTCTCTCAGCTTTTTGAGCATCATTGTGT
>CAYUQY010000023.1:0-14033 GCA_964447075.1 uncultured Pseudomonadales bacterium
TTGATAGAAGAAGACATTGCGGTTTATTATACCGCTTTAAGTTTACTAGCCCCTTCATGATTTGATCTGTAAAAAAGAATAAGGTGAAAATCTAAACTCTCAGTATTTTTGAAATTAAGTGCTCAAGTTGCTGATTAAATACTTGAATCTGCGGCTCACTGTGCTCAGTCCACTTAATCACATTCAAGAGTTCTCTAGGAAAAGAGGCAAGTTTTTGAGCTACTTCAGGTGGAAAGACGCCAACAGCTTTTGAGTTCGCTGCTGTAAAAATGCCCTCCCAATTGAAATCATATTTCAAACTTAAGGCCCAAATATCCACCACATCTTTTGGCTCATCCCTTCCCAAGAGTGCTGTTAATTTGTTGGCTAAAATATTTTCTTTGTTATCAACTTTTGAATAGATCTTGTTCCTAACTGAATTACCGAATTGAGCGCCTGCATCATGAACAAACTCTACCTTAAGCTTCTGTGCCACTTCGCACGCAACGTAGGATTCAGTTCTAGTCGATAATTTAATCTCCAAAGTAGATAGTCTGTTTACAGTCGCATCTACCAGATCTCTAAAATTTGGACAGCTGTTGACAAAGAAATCCAGATCATCTGAGTAACGATGATTCAAATAGCATCTCGCAAGCGCAGTACCCCCCGTCAAGTAAAATGGAGAATCCATCTCATCTAAAACTGCTAGGATCTTATCTTGCAGTGGATAAAGCGTATCTGTGTAGTACGAATTCATAGCCTTTTTTTATACTTTCATTAAATATTTTATCTTTCACATTTGGCCAAGACTTAGCTAGTAAATCCATAGGAACTAATCTGATCGCATCATAGTAGGGAGCGTGCTCTAGAACTCGAGTAACCGCCCATTTTTGATCGAACCAACCTCGTTCTATCTCACCATTGAGGATTGCAAAAAACTCAACTGCGGTGAGCTGATAGTCCCAAACTAACTGTCGATACCTGGCAGGATCGTTGAGGTACACCGTTTGAATATCAGTCATAAAATCATTATAACTTGGATCTGAGCACCACGAAACTATCGAGATTTTTGAAAATAGGAAAACAAGAAAAGGGATCTGCCTGAAAAATCAGCGCTTCGGTGACTGCTTGGTACGTCGAGCCTTGCCACCGCGACCAATTTTGCGGGTTTCCTTCATGCGATCGTCTCGCTCTAGCAAGCCCTCTGGCTTGAGAAGTGCACGATGTTCAGGGGTGATCTTGAGTAGAGCTCTTGAGGTAGCATGCATGATGGCTTCTATCTGAGCCCTAATACCTGAGCCAGAAACCTTGGCAGTAACCGCATACTTGCCTTGGGTACCGGTAACTGTAAAAGGCTTCATGTAGTAAGCTGGAGCCTTGAGAATACCTTGGAAGTAAATGCTGACCAATTTGTCGTTGACGGAAAAATCACCGGCGGCTTTGTAAAGTCTAACTCTAGCAGTAGCAGTCTTGCGACGACCTACAGCAGTCACGTACTCGCCACCAGGATTGTGCAGAACTTTACTAGCAGTCGCTACCTTGGAGCTACTTCCCGAGACAGTCTCTGTCTTCTGTTTTTTGACGACTTTTTGGATGCTGGTTTTCTTTTTAAGAAGCTTATTGGCCATAGTTATCCTATTTGGTA
Source organism: uncultured Pseudomonadales bacterium (assembly GCA_964447075.1). GTDB lineage: Bacteria > Patescibacteriota > Microgenomatia > UBA1400 > PJMF01 > CAYUQY01. Next base: position 1,625 of record CAYUQY010000023.1, read on the forward strand.
CTCGTGATCTGACTTTGATGTGGGTGCTCTGCTCCTGGGTAGACTTTAAGTCTGGCCATACGAGCATCACGTAACTTATTCTTGGGTATCATGTTGTGGACGGCTGTCTCGATAATTTTCTCAGGCTGCTTTGCCAAAACTTCAGTAAAGGTCTGCTCACGCAAACCGCCAGGGTAAAGTGAGTGGTGACGATAGATCTTGTTAGTGGCTTTGCGACCTGTCACTGCGATCTTGGCAGCGTTTATCACGACTACATAGTCGCCACCATCGATGTGAGGCGTGTAGGTCACTTTGTGCTTGCCAATCAGGTGCTCGGCTATTTGGGTAGCCATTTTACCTAAGATCTTTCCATCAACATCTAGAAGTTGCCAAACTCTTTTGACATCTTCGTTGCGCTGGGAGTAGGTGGTGGTCTTCATACTTTGAGTTTCTTAATCTGCTTTTTAAGCTCTGAAGGCTTTTCCTTACTTGAGGAGTCCTTCTTGAGTGCTGGTACTTTAGCATTGGTTGTCGTACTTTTCACAATCTGGGCCGACTTTGCTTTGGTCGTAGTTTTGAGAGCTCTAATCTGGCTCACTTTATCAAGTGGTTTTTCTGCTTTTTCTGAAACAGACATGAACTTGACTCTAGTCATCATGACGTTGTCGCCACGCCTCTTGCCCACATCTTCAGTCGTGACGTAGCCACCGACGCGATCTTTCATCTGAGGAGCGATGTAGTCTACCAAGGTGTTGACTAACTGACGATTGCCTAAATCTGTAGCCAAGAGACGGCGCGTAGCTATAGTGTTATCTTTAGCACGATGTACCAGTCTTTCCATCAATCTCTTGAGAACTTTGGCCTTCGACACAGTTGTGACGATCTCCAGCTCTTGGATCAGTGACTGTAACAGGGCATGCAACAAGCTTTTACGCTGGTTGGAAGATCGATTGAATTTTTTATCTTTAATTCTATGTCTCATATTACTCCATCAGACTTACGCCTTTTTTCTGCAGGGCTTCATCTATCAAATCTACACTTTTGCCACCAAGATTTTTTACTTTAGAAACAGATGACTTGGAGATACCAATCATGTCGCCTACAGTCTTAAATCCGCCCTTACGCAGAGCATTGGCGATGCGAGTAGGAAGATCCAGCTCTTCGACCGTGAGACGCATAACTTCAGCCTCTCCAGGTGAAAGTGAGGTCGTCACTTCTGGAACTTGCTGCAGAACTGGCTCAAAAACTTGCATAGCTTGTTTGGCCAAAATACGAGCAGAAATACTCAAGACCTCGGCAGGAGCGATAGTGCCATCGGTGTGGATAGTGAAGAGAATTTTGTCAAAATCAGTCCGTCTGCCGACACGAGTGGTCTCGACTTTGTAAGAAACACTCAATACTGGTGAGAAAAGAGCATCCATAGGTATCTCGCCTAAGCTCAAGTTCTTGCGCTCAGCACTCAGAGAGTAGCCTACGCCTGTCTCGACTATCATCTCGGCCTTGAGCTTGGCTCCTGCAGAGAGATTGGCCAAAACTAGATCTTTATTGACTACTTCGAAGCCACCTTCGCAGGTAACATCACTACCCTTAACTTCTTTGGCACCTTTGACATCAAGCTTTAGAACCCCAGGAGCACCACTAGCAGAGCTAATGCGCAAGTTCTTGAGGTTAAGCACAAAATCTACCAAATCTTCTTTAAGACCTTCCAAAGTAGTGAACTGGTGATCAGCACCTGTGATCTTGACCTTGGTGATAGCACATCCTGGCAGGGATGAAAGCATGACGCGTCTCAAGGCATTGCCCAGAGTGTGACCAAAACCTTGATCTAGTGGCTCGACAGCCAGAGTAGCTGTCATACTGTCGCCAGAGACCACAGTGACACCAAACTTTGGGTGCATTAGGGGAATGTCGTTGATTATTTCGTTTAGCATACTGCTCCTTTGTGTTTCATCGCTCTTGTATTTTTGAAGAGCTCCGTTTCATGGGTTAATAATTATTATCTAGTGTAAAACTCCACAATTAGCTGTTCTTCTATGGCTTCTTTGATCTCACTACGTCGTGGGAAAGCAGCCACCTTGGCTGCACCACCCTTGCGCTCGAGCCAAACTGGTAGATCACCTACGGCTTGCTTGATGCGTTCTGTAAAAGTACTGCTACCTAGTGAGTGAGGAGCTAAAATAATGACGTCGTCCACCTGAACCACATAGGAAGGCACGTTCATCTTCTTGGCGTTGACCTGCAGATGATCGTGACTCACCATTTGGCGAGCTGCTGCTCGAGTAGGGGCCCAGCCCAGGCGAAAGATGACATTGTCAAGTCTTCTCTCTAGAAGGGTCAACATGGCTGCGCCTGTAGCAGTAGGATCTTTGGTAGCTACTTCGTAGACTTTGCGCAGCTGGCTCTCAGAGACACCATAGATAAACTTTAGCTTCTGTTTTTCACGAAGCTGCACACCGTAGTCAGAGAGCTTACGTCTACCCTTTGCCCCGTGTTGTCCAGGACGATGAGCCATAACTTTGGCCACTTTGGCAGCATTGGTCTTGAGACCGAGGTCTTCACCAATTTTACGACTAAGCTTTAGTTTTGATCCTGTGTAACGTGACATAAGTTTTACCTTCTCTGCAGTTTGCAGAGATTACTAGTTGTGTTTGGACTTTCTCGCCTTGGTACCGTTATGTGGCATAGGTGTCATATCAGCAATCAAACCTACCCTGATGCGCTGTGCCTTGACTACTCGTAAAGCTGCATCTCTACCTGGTCCAGGTCCTTTGAGAAAAACATCCATCTCGTTCATGCCAAAAGCTCTAGCTTTGTTGATAGCATTCTCGACTGTAACTGTAGCTGCATATGGTGACGACTTGCGTGAGCCAGAAAAACCTGAACCGCCAGTAGATGCCCAACACAGGACTCTGCCCTGCTCGTCAGTCACACTCACCAAGGTGTTGTTGAAGGTAGCAGTCACGTAAAGTCTGCCCTTGGGTACAAGTCGTGATGGTTTTTTGGTAGTAGGAGCTGCTGGTGGTCTCATAAAGTTACTTGGCTTTTTGGGTTACTACTTTGGCTGCCATCTCTTTGGTCATGGAGCCTACTGTCTTGCGCTGGTGTCCCTTGCGGGTACGGGCGTTTGATCTAGTTCTCTGACCTCTAGTTGGCAAACTCATCTTGTGGCGTAGGCCTCGATAAGTGCCTACACGCTTAAGTCTGTCGATGTTATCTCTCACGACACGTCGTAAGTTGCCTTCTATAGTGTACTTCTCTAGCTCGCGCTGAAGACGATTGATCTCGTCACCGGTCAGATCATGAGCCCTCTTGTCTGGATCAATGCGGGTTTGACTCAAGATTTCCTCAGCATTGGTTGCTCCAATACCATAAAGATAACGCAAGGCAATGCGGACTTTTTTCTCACTGGGAAGATCGATACCGGCCAAACGAATCATAGATTATCCTTGACGTTGCTTATGTTTAGGGTTCGTCGAGCAGATCACAAACAAGACACCCTTGCGGCGAATATGCTTGCAGCCTCTGCAGACTGTTTTGACTGAGACACGAACTTTCATATAATTTTGACCCTGCTCAATTAGTTCTTGGCTAAAAGATGTCCAAAATGCGAATCGATTTAACCAGGGGAGGAATATACCTCAAGAACTGATTTTTGAAAAGAGCTAAATTGACTGCGAGGTCTTTTGGGTGGATCTATACATGATTTTACACTTTTTGAGGTCATACTTAGAGACGTAGCCTCGGACTATATCGCCTGGAAGTACACGGATCCGAAAAAGCCTCATCTTACCAGCCAAAGTTGCCAAAAGCTTCTGGCCCACTAGAGGTGGAGCACTTGAGGAAGAGACGATGATACGAAACATGGTGTTGGGTAAGCACTCGGCCACAGTCCCCTCGACATCAAAAGAGTCTTCCTTCTCACGCAACTGCGTAGGAGCAGTACTCTGACGCTTGGCCTTAGCTGCTCGCTTGTGTTCTTGGACTTTACCCATAAGAGTGGATTATAGCAGGGATGGGGATGGAGAGGTGAGATAAGGCTTAACCAAATATAGCAAAATCAATACTGCCCAATCACTTGCCAATAAGGTTATAGGATGTTATGATACACATCTATTGAGTATAAGTTGTTTTGGTCTATATTAATATGTCTCCAAAACCTGTGACAGAACTGATACAATTTCGCCCACTGCAAGCTACTAATCACACTCCAGGTGAGGCATTGACCAGACCTTCTACTAATGAAGTTACTCCTGTTTTGCCTAAGCATGCAAAGCTTCCTGTCTGGATATTGCCGGTCTTATATATTGAGCATAATCCCAGTTTGAGTTGGCAAAAAATTTCAAGTGCCCTAGAGATACTAGTACGTGACCTAACTCAAAACAGTGATGGCAAAAATGAATTAAATATTGGCTTCGATGATCAAGTGTTAAATCTCTTTATCGAGGCCTGTCTACCACGATCTGATGCACTTAAATTAGTTAATCTCCAAAATCCTTTTGCAAATAGAATAGAAAAATTGCAGGCTGTAATCAACTTCCTAGATAAGCTCAGAAGAAAGTTTCCAACTCAGGTTGTGGTTGGTCTAAGTGAAAATGTAATACTTGACTGGATAGTTTTTGCCAAAGGTAGAATTGAAAGTATTCGTATCCAAGAATTGATGAGACGCGCATCTGCTCACAGATACGCTGTGCAATCGGGTCTACTTGGAGCCACTGCTCTAGGACTAGCTGCTTGCAGTAGCCCAAACCCCACTCCTGAAAGAAAATTTGACTGGGATAAACCTGGTCCAGACGCCTGCATAGGTCATGACGCCAGCCAAAGCCTACTAAATCAAAATTCAACACTTCCAGTGAACATAACTCCTGCAGGTGTGCAGGCTTTTGCTAGATATGGCTTCTCAGTCGCCGAAAATTCTCAGAATATCTTGATAGCCCCCCCAGGTACACCTAATAGCGATCTTATTGTCGATAGCTTGCGGAGGCAAATTGAGGCTTCTCAGCCAACTGCTCAATTTGGAACATTAGCTAATCAAAATTGGGAAAGCTTGTGGACTGCTAGAACTGAATTTGTTAAATCACTTGTCAGTGGAGGCGCCACTACTGGAGAATCGGCATGGAAACTACTACCAAATCTTTCCACTGAGATCGCTGGTTCTGGAGATAGTTTGACACAAGAGCTTTTAGGGGTACTCGATAAAATAAGTCAAAAAGGACTAGATAATGGCAATTCACCCTTTCAACTAATTTCTGTAATTCCAGGGTCAAACTTCCCTGGCACGCCAGCCCCATCCTATATTCTTCAAGTCATGGATAGCGGTACTAATCAAGTCTATTACCTCAAGATTCAAGATCTATTTAGATTAGAAAATACTAGTAAAGCACTTCAAACATTATCAAGTCAAGGAATCGAAGTTCTACCAGCAGTTTTTGCTACTCCCACTGGCGATCAATTGATTTCAGGCCTTATTCCTCACCAAGCTAAGGGCTTTGGCGTGCAAATAGCTAAAGCAATGTCTGGCTTCACTCCCGACGACCTTGAGTTACTCCCTGATATTGTAGATGCCTACTCACCTAGTCAGAGACTAGCCACTGTAACTTCACTTGAAAAGCTGGCTACTACAGTTTCTGATTTTTACAGTGGCGAGATGGTAAGTGCTATGGAAGGAAATGGCGTAGCTCAGGTCTATCATGACTTGAATGGTGGCAACACTATCGTACTTGGTCAAGGGACTGAAGGCAGAATTTTTATTATTGATGCAGAGTGGTCACAAGCTAGCACATTGCAATCCATCGAGGGGCTAACCCATGCACAAATAGTGCACGATGATCAAATGAAGATGATCGTAGCTCAAATTAATGCCATGCGAGGTTCTGGGACTTCTGAAGATGTTAATTTGGCAATTGATGAAGCAACTATGCGCATAAAGCTGAAGTACTTCGGAGATATTTTAGAGATGCTTCCTGACGATATGAGATCAACTAATTATCCGGTCCAGATAGAAAGTCCTGATGGCTCGCAGACCGTAGATGGTGTTTTAACTATAGATGATCAAGGCACTCCACGCATCTCTGTAGATTCAGATATTGTAGAGAGTACAATCAAAGCAGTAAGTCCAGGCAATCCCAAAAAATTAATATCAGCTGAGATGATGAATAAAATACTCAGGGGGCTTGATATTTTCGGTGCAGCGCTAGATGGCGCATTCTTGGGTTGGGAGATCTATGATTTTTACTTGAATGGCAGATTCGAAATCTCTTACGAATGGAGAGCAAGACTTCAAGATAGTACAGGTCAGTACTCGGAAGCTTCACCCAATGCATACCCCGTTCCGCTATCAGCAGTTAATGCGATATATCCAAGGGGAATACTGGGAACGAGAATAGGCATTGCCAACTTCCTTAGTCCAGGGATTGGACCTACTTATAATGGGGATATACTAAAGAGAGGGCTGAGTCAGGATGATTTAGCAGCTCGGAACTTTTCATTTGGCTTGTCTCAGCTCGATGTTGTGAGTAATACGGCTACGATTAATTTCCAGATGCCCCGCACTTGTCCAGATGGTACGATTGTGCTAGACAACTTTGTCAGAACTAGGAACATGGATAGCTTAGTACCTACACCGACTGATAAAGTCAACCTAATCAAGTCCAGATTACAAGAATTACATAATACGCTCGGCATTGATGCGTTACTATCACATGCAGAAAACGTCGCCAGTGCTAAGACTTCTGAGTTTATTCTTACTATTGATGATAAGGGGCAACTCTATATGATCGTATATGTTGATGGAGACTACATGACCAATCCAACTGTGTCGCTCTCAGTCATTCCAGAACTAACGAATACAGATAAATTGAGTAAGACTGGTGTATTAATGATCGTCCCACTTGATATCTCACTGGGCCAATAGTTAAGTCAAAATCCTCACCTTCTCCCCCACTTCCACTGTTTCCTCCATCATGACTGCCCAAGATCCATCGCGCGTGCGGTAGGTCCAGCCATCTTTGTCTAAGATAAGTGAGGCGTCACCCATAGCTGCCATGACTTCGATAGCCAAGGTCTGTCCTGCGTAGAGCTTTTTGTGTTTATCTGATTCCTGAGCAATACAGGGCACATATGGCTCTTCATGGAGTTTGAGTCCTATGCCGTGGCCGGTGAGTTGGTACACCATTCCGTAGCCTGCAGACTCCATCACCGACTGCATGGCGTAGCTGATGTCAAAGATGCTGTTGCCCACTACCGCCTTGGAGATCGCTTTTTCCAGTGCCTTGCGCGATGTATCCACGAACTCATCTACTTCTGGCTTCATCTTGCCAACTTTGACGGTGATGGTCGTGTCTAGATTATATTTTTGCCACAACAAACCGACATCGACCTTGATGAGATCGCTCTCTTCGACTCTTTTGCCCACAGGAATGCCATGGCACATCTCGTCATTGCGCATGATGCAAGTGGCCCAGTTGTAGTTGGGGACTAAAGAGAAGTTGGGTGTGGCTGACTGAGCCGCAATTAGTTCTTGAGCCTTGGCCTCAATCGCTTCGAAAGTCACACCAGGTCGAACTATGGAAGCTAGGCCGTGCTTGACGATGCGCAGGCGCGCACCACCCTCGCGCATGGCAGCTAATTTTTCTGCTAATCTAGGCTCTAGTTTCTGACCACCATGCAGATCATGCGACATACTTCATGATTTCTGTAAAAATTTCATCGACTTCTTTCTCACCATTGACCTGAAGTAGCATATTGCGATCGCGGTAGTACTCGATTACTGGCTCTGTAAATTGGTGGAACGAACTAATTCTCTTGCGAATAGCCTGAAGTGTCTCGTCTTCTCTATCAGCTGCTCTACCAGAAATTCTCCAGAGGGCTTCTCGATCGCTCACGTCTAGAAAAATCACTTTGTCGACATCACCGCTGAATGCCTCTGCTTGAGGCACAGTGCGAGGAAAGCCGTCTAGAATATATCCCTTGGCATACTCAGGCTTGGAGAGGTACTCTCTAATCACCTTGATGGTTTGATCATCTGGCATGAGAGAACCGGAGTTGATTGTCTCTTTGACATAACGACCTGTTGAAGTTTTTTCTTTGGCCATCTCTCGGAATATGTGCCCTGAAGAAAGGTAGGGAATTTTTAGTGCCTCTGAAAGCTTATTGCCCTGTGTTGACTTACCTGCCCCTTGGATTCCGACAATGACGAACTTCATGATTGTCCTTAATTTTATTAGTTAATAATAAATTAAATATACTTATCGTAGTGCTGACCAACCATCAAACTTTCTATCTGCTTGGTCGTCTCCAAAACTACCGAGACCACAATCAACATACTAGTACCGCCCACTGCTAGAGACTGGATGTGTGTCAGAGACTGAACTATGGATGGTAGGACAGCTACAAAACTTAAGAAAATAGCCCCAATGCAAGTCACTCTCAGAACGACATACTCCAAAAAGACCTTGGTCGGACCTCCAGGTCGAATACCTGGCACAATAGCGCCACTTTTCTTGAGCTCGTCAGAGATATCTTGAGCATTGAAAAAAATCATAGCTGACAAAAATGAAAACACAAAAACTATCAAAAAATACGAAGTCATGTAGATGGGAGAGGTAGCTCCAAACCAGACTTCTAGATTACGTCCAAAGCTCACCAGCTCTGTTTTGCCTGATGAGACAAGCAAATTACCCACAAACGGTGGCACCAAAAGAATCGAAACTGCAAAGATAATTGGTAAAACTCCAGTTACGTTGACCTTGATAGGATAGTGACTTGTCTGACCACCATAAGCCTGAGCACCTCGCATACGTCGGGCATACTGAATAGCTACCTTGCGGACTGCTTCGTTCATGTAAACCATGATCGCAATGACGAGTAAAAACACGATAGCCACAATACTCACACGGATGTACTCCTGAGGCGTAACTATAGCTAGCATCTGAGCGGCTGCTTGGGGAACTTGACTGACAATACCAGCAAACAGCACCATCGAGATACCATTGCCTATACCGTACTGACTAACCAACTCGCCCAGCCACATCAAAATAAGAGAGCCTGCCACTAAGGTTGTAATCATAGTCACCAGAGTTAGAGGATCTGAAGCTACTAGTAACTCTGCTGACCGAAGGAGCGCCAACACAGAGACACTCTGTATCACGCCTACGGGCACAGAAAGCAGACGAGTGTACTGATTGACTCTCTCGCGGCCAGACTCGCCATCTTTTTGAAGCTCTTTGAGAGCCGGAAAAACCATGCTCGCCAGCTGCATCACGATCGACGCAGTGATGAAGGGGTTGATGCCTACTGCCATGACTGAAAAGTTGGAAAGAGTGTTACCAGAAAAAATATTGAGAAGACTCAAGGCCTGATTGTCGGCAAAAAGTAATTTAACCTTAACCAAGTCCACGGCCGGAACTGGAATAAAAGCAAAAAATCTAAAGACAAAGAAAATGAAGGCAGTAAAAAGTAACTTCTTCCTGACCTCTGGAGTTTTGAACATTCGCTCGAGGGTACTAAGGATGAGTTTCATGGGAATTTAGTCCGTGTCGATGGATCCACCTGCCTTCTCAATAGAGAGGCGAGCCTGAGCTGATACTCTAACACCTTTTAGGCTCAAAGAGCGAGTCAGTGTTCCAGTAGCGATAACTTTAGCCTTACTATATCGGGAGTGAATCACTCTCTCTAGCTTGAGTGTCTCCAGAGTCACAATAGCTGCTGTCATTTTCTGCAGTTGGGTCAAACTAACTTGAGCGGTAGGCACAACTACATTGAAGCGAGATTTACCACGCTGCATAGGCATTCTCTTAATCAAAGCCAAAGCGCCACCCTCGAACCAAAGTGGTACATTACCGCTCTTACGAGCCTTCTGACCCTTGGTACCACGACCGACAGTGTGACCACCTACGCCAGATCCAAAACCACGACCAATCCGCTTCTTTGGCTTGCGAACTATAGGTTTGAGTGAGTTAAGTAAAGACATGATGACTTTTTGTTTTGGTATGTAAGTATTTTGGCTTCTATTTTACTTTTGGTTTGGTAACTTTAATTTTGATTACTGGTTTGTTAGAAAGCATGGCTGGCCCTGGAGATTGATTTCTCTGAGTGTTTCTGTCTGGACGTGACGCTGAAGAGCTTCTCGAAGAAGTATTGTTTGAAGAAGGCGTAGCTTGCCTGCCAGGCTTTGCTGAGTGTTGATGCGAAGTCTTGACGCGTTGCTCGATTTCTTCGATTTTCTTGGACTCTTCTCTCTCGGTATCAGCTACTGACTTGAGACGAATACCTTTGAGCATGACAATTCTCTCTATCTGTTGAAGCGCTTTGAAGGTAGCGTAGACGTTGACTGATTGGTTGGATGAACCAAGAATTTTACTAGAAATATCGCGAATACCGGCTGCCTCAACTACGGCTCTGACAGGTCCGCCAGCTATAACTCCTGAACCCTTTGGGGCTGGCTTAAGTAGTACTTGACCAGCACCACGCTTAACCCTAACTGAGAATGGTATCGTAGTTCCATTCATAGGAACCGTTATTAAGTGTTTCTTGGCTTTCTTAACAGCTTTGCGCACAGAGGACTGCACATCTTTTGATTTACCTAGTCCAACTCCTACTTTTCCCTTACGATCTCCCACTACGACTAGGACTGAAAAGCCCATTTTGTTTCCACCCTTGGTCTTCTTAGAAACACGTGAGACCTGCACAACTTTTTCATCGAACTCTCGATCTTGCTTGTTGTGTGATGATGATGGATCGTAGTTAGCCATATTTTTTTGCAGACTTTTTTTGAGTCTACTTTCTCTCTAAAATTAGAGCACAATTCCTGCTTTACGCATACTCTCGGCGACTGCTTTGACTCGCCCGTGATACTTGTAGCTACCTCGATCAAAAACTACCTTGGAGAGACTTTTTTGCTTAAGGTTTTTGGCAATAGTCTCACCCACTACAGCGGCTACTTGGGTCTTGGTAAGCTTGGGGCTAGAGTCTAGCTTGAGTGACCTACTGTGTACTGATGTAATCGTCACCCCATTTACGTCATCGATAACTTGAGCAGATGTGAAACGGTTGGAGCGCAAAATACTAACTCTTGGTCTCTCCTGAGTGCCAGTTATTTTGGCTCTCACTCGATTTGCTCTCTTGGTGGCTTTTGACTGTAGATGTGAAACTTGCATGTTTTTTTTGTTTAAATTTTCTTAAGCATTTCTTTTAAAAAATTATTTACCTGCTGTCTTGCCTGGCTTGAGCTTGACTACTTCGTTTTCGTATCTGATACCTTTACCTTTGTAGACTTCAGGTGGCTTGACTTGCCTTATCTGAGCGGCCAATTGGCCCACTGCTTGTTTATCAATACCTTCGATATGGATAGTGTCGTTGCCTTCCACCTTGAGAGAAAGTAGATCGGATGAGGGCATGATCTCCACCGGATGGGAAAAACCCACCGCGAGCGAGATGCCCTTACCTTTGGCTGTAACTCTATAACCTGTACCTAATAACTTAAGTGTTTTTTTGTAACCAGTAGTCACACCTATAACCATGTTGTTGACCAAAGAGCGGATCAAACCATGAAAAGCTCTAGTTTGACGCTCTTCATTGAGACGTGTCACCAAGGCTTGACTGTCGACAACTTTGACTTCTATGCCTGCCAAAAGTACAGCAGACAGCTTGCCTTTGGGACCTGTCACAGAAATCGTTTCAGCACTCACTTCGAGAGTGACCCCTGTAGGTAGAGCGATAGCTTTGCGTCCAATTTTTGACATATTTTGACCAAAATTTTATTATCTTACCAAACTTGACAGAGCACCTCGCCACCCACGTGTTCCTTGCGAGCTTCTTTGTCAGTAATTACACCTTTGGGTGTGGAGATGATCGTAATTCCATATCCTCCCAATGAGCGAGGAATTTTTTGGGTTGAAAAATAAAGTCTGCAACCTGGCTTAGAGATGCGCTTAACATCAGTAATAGCTGGGGTGCGACCGACGTACTTCAAAATGACTACGATAGTGATACGAGCGCCCTCTTTCTTGACAGAGTATTCCTTGATGTAGCCATTATTTTTGAGGATAAATGCTAATCGTTCTTTCATCTTGGAGTGAGGTACGTTCACATCGTCCTTGCGCGCAAGCAAAGCATTCTTAATACGGATCAACATGTCTGCAATTGGATCGGTCATAATAATTTCCTACTTACTGGCCTTGACTACACCCGGCAACTCACCTCTAGCAGCTAACTCACGAAAAGTCAGACGACTCAAACCAAAGTAACGCATGAAGCCTCTAGGTCTTCCTGTGATACGACAACGGTTTCTACCCCTGGTAGAAACTTTGTTTGGCTTTGATACTCCTGAAAGGCGTAACAGCTCTCGTTTGAGCAGCAAGCGGTGGTCTTTAGCAATTTTTGCTTTGGTAGCCATATTTTAGAACGTGAATTATATCAGTCTTTCTTGAGTTTT
>CAYUQY010000024.1:0-12905 GCA_964447075.1 uncultured Pseudomonadales bacterium
AACTTTTTATTTACTACAATGTATATATAAATAGGAGGCGAAGTAAGTTTATGAAAAGTCCAATGACAATCCTCATTATAGTTGCTGTTGTTGCAGTCCTTGGTGTAGCTGCATTCACTCTTGCTCAAAACTCTTCAAAATCTGATTCCATGATGGATAAGGATGAAATTGTACTGCAGAAGGATAGACAGAACTCTATGGAGAAAACTGAAACTCCAGAACAAGAGTTTATGGAGAAAAAAGAAGGCGAAGCGATGATCAAAAAGACAGATGACAAGATTACGTCAGACTCTCGCTACGTTGAGTATTCAAAGGCAGCTTTAGAAAAAGCAGCTAGCAATCGTCGAGTGTTGTTCTTCTATGCTTCCTGGTGTCCAACATGTCGACCAGCTGATGCAAGCTTTAAGGAAAATACGAGTAAGATTCCTGAGGATGTAACCCTCATTAGGGTTAACTACAATGACCCTGAAACAGATCAAGAAGAAAAGGAGCTTGCAAAAAAATATGGTATTACCTACCAACACACATATGTCCAGATAGATGGTGCTGGTAAAGAAATTTCCAAATGGAATGGTGGAAAGATAGACGAACTACTTTCTAACATTAAGTAGTCTCTGGAGTTGGTTTTTGATTTAATCCAAAACCAGCATCAAAGGTTGACTAACTAGATTATGATATTACTAATAGTATTCGCATTTTTAGCTGGGGTTATAACTGTACTTTCGCCATGTATTCTTCCTATCCTTCCAATCATTCTTACTTCAAGTATCGGTGGGGTGAATACAGGGAAATCCAGACCGATGGGAGTAGTCATAGGTTTCATTCTTAGTTTTACCTTCTTCACGCTTTTTCTTTCAACGATAGTAAGACTTAGTGGCATTCCAGCTGAAACACTTCGATTTGTGTCAGTGTTTGTTGTTGCAGGGTTTGGAGTATCGCTTCTTGTTCCTCAGTTTCAAGCACTTGTAGAGCGATTGTTTTCTAAACTGGCTGGCTTCATGCCAACAAGCCAAAACCGTACTGGATTTAGTGGAGGGTTACTTATTGGTTTTTCAGTAGGGCTTCTCTGGACACCTTGTGTTGGTCCTATTCTCGCCTCCGTTATATCTCTTGCTATTACTGGCACCGTTACATTTGATGCATTCTTAATTACACTCGCATATTCGCTTGGCACTGCCATCCCAATGTTCCTCATAATGCTTGGAGGACAGAATGCCCTCAGACGTGTTCCATGGTTACTCTCAAATCTAGGACATATCCAAAAACTATTTGGTGTGTTGATGATTTTAACTGCCATTGGAATATTTTTTAATTTAGATAGAAAGTTTCAAACATATATTCTTGATACATTTCCTCAATATGGCACTGGTCTTACCAAGTTTGAGGACAACGAGCTAATCCGAAACCAATTAGATAAAAAGTCCGGTACTGAGATGAAGAAAGATGATATGGGGAAACCGATGTTTGATCTCATAGAACCAAAAGGTATAAAAGCAGTTGAAATTATTCCAGGTGGTGTTTGGTTTAACAGTGAACCACTAACGCTTGCAGAATTAAGGGGGAAGGTTGTTATCATCGATTTCTGGACCTATTCATGTATTAACTGCCAACGCACCATGCCCTACCTTAGAGACTGGAATGAGAAGTATAAGGACAAGGGCCTAGTCATCATTGGTGTTCATGCACCTGAGTTTGAGTTTGAAAAGAGTGAGAAAAATGTTGCCCAAGCGATCAAAGACTTCAAGCTTCCATATCCAGTTGTTCAGGACAATGATTTTGCTACTTGGAGAGCCTACAACAACCGCTATTGGCCTGCAAAGTACTTTATAGACAAAGAAGGCTATGTTCGCTACTCCCACTTTGGAGAGGGTGCATACGATGAGAGTGAGGAAGTAATTCAGGAGCTATTAAAAGAAGCTGGAGCAACAGATGTATCTTCAAAAATTAACAATCCAACATATCAAATTCATGCCAAAACCCCTGAAATCTATCTAGGATATGGCAGATTTGAGCATTTTGCCTCCCCCGAAACCATTAAAAAAGACGCAGTTGGGACATACTCGACACCAAAAAATGTAGGGAGTAACGAAGTTGCATATGGAGGTGCATGGAGTGTAATGGAAGAGTATGCCAATCCTCAAAAAGGGTCAACTCTTACACTTAATTTTGAATCAAAAGAGGTGTTTTTAGTTATGCGCACCAAAGGCGCTACAGCAAAAGTAAAAGTATTCTTGGATAACAAAATGCAAAATTTTGGAGAGGATAATATAAATGGTGTTGTAACTGTAGATAAAGACACGCTCTACAGGCTAATTAACCTCCCCTCAGCTGGAAAACATATCCTAAGACTTGAATTTGAAGATAACAATGCAGAACTATTTGCTTTTACTTTTGGCTAAATCATATGAAACAACTCACATTACTGGCGAAGGCTATACACTCAAAAATAGTGGTTCTTCGGAAAGGGAATGGATTAGATGATGATCGAACTGAAGTGCTGGATACCTGTGGAGGACACTTAGGTCACGTATTTGATGATGGTCCACAGCCGACTGGCAAAAGGTACTGTATGAACTCTGTGGCTCTCCGATTCGTTCCCGACGAAAACTAGGTAACTCGGGTTTACTTGTCAATCCTCAGATAAAATTGTCTCAGGTAGTTTTAGCCGAGATACAAGGATAACAGAGCTCATTAATAGATACAAAAATTTATGATGTATCATGTAGGTTATGCTTAAAATATTCCTCTCTAAACTCCTTTTTTTTACTCTTGCTACCTTGCCCAGTGCCTTAGTTTTCTATCAAAATCCTCAGTCAAATCCTTTCTCATATTTTTTTGGTTTTAGTTTTTCGGCCTTTGTGGGAAGGCTACTGGACTTTGGCAGGATTCTGGTCACTGCGCAGAGTTCTAAGTCTGGTAGTAGCTCATCATTGAGAGTTTTGATATTTGCTAAAGTAGCAAAGAAGATTTTTTATGGGACTGTTAGTGATTTTGTAGGTTTTCCGATTTTCCTGGCAGTAGTAGCCACAACTATAACTGTTGGATATCAAATTTTTGGTGACAGGGTTGAGTACCTGACTCAAATTTTTTATAGTCTCTGGATAGCTACCGTAGTCTCGAGTGCCACCACTAGCACTGTCTTGGAGATGATACCTAAGTGGGCCCATTCTAAATTGGGTAAAACTAGTTTCTCCAAGCATTAAGAACTATCGACGCAGCCAGGATGATGATGAAAGCCGCAATGGGCTGGAATTGAGTTAAAGGGGTTTTCTCTTCGATCATTCCAGATAGGGGAGGTCTCGACTGTAGTTCCTTTACAAGCTACAAATGTTCTCATAAATGTAGTCGTCGCCTTGGAGACCTTAGAGAAAAACTACTTCTTCTCCATCAGTTCTTTTTTGGCATCGTTCAGGGGGTCTTTGCCGTGGACATTCTTGAGTCTGATAAAGAGAATAACTACTAGGATGATCATCACCAGTACTTGACTGAGCAGGAGTGATACTACAGCGCCAGCTGCTAGGCCAATGCTTACCTTGTCTTGGGTGAAAATAGTAGCGAAGTCTTTGGAAGAACTACTTGATGAGGACTTGTTTGTGACTGACATAGATGATCCTTCTGATATGGTATTAGATGTTTCAGGAGTGCTACTTAATGGAGTAAGTTCTGTACTATCAGGCATGTTTTTATTGTATTCTTCGTTTTGAGACTGCACAATATCCAGTTTTAAGAGATAATAAGTGGTTCATGTTCATAGTCCGAACTGTTAGTCATTTTTTCCTTGACATGATCGAGACGATGGTCATAGCTCTCTCGATCTTTCTGGTGGTGTATCTCTTTGCTGTCCAACCACATCAAGTTAATGGACAGTCAATGGTGCCAAACTTTCAGAGTGGCGAGTACTTGCTTTCTGATAAAGTTAGCTACCGAAGTCGAGATCCGCTGCGTGGTGAAGTAGTAGTTTTCCATGCTCCCCCAGCTGCAGATTGTCCTGAAGGAACTGGCTGCGACTTCATTAAACGCGTAATAGGATTACCTGGCGATACAGTTGAAGTTAAAAATAATCATTTTTTTGTCAATAATGTCCAGCTTTCCGAAGACTACATTCCAGAAAGTTATAAAATATTACCAGGTAATTTTACCAAAAATGGACCAGTCACAGTTCCTGATGGCCAGTTCTTTGTAAGTGGAGACAATCGCCCTTACTCTAGCGACTCTCGTCAGTGGGGACCCATCAATAAGTCGAACATTGTTGGAAGGGCTTTTTTCCGCTACTGGCCCCTAAAAGTATCTGGATGGATTAATAAAGCTGAGTATCCAAACGAAAAAGAATGAACCTGGTAGATCCTACTCGTTACTTGGAGGAGTTAATTTTTGCGATTTGAAGAACTTTATTAAGATCAGCCTGGGTTTCTTTTGGATTTCCTTTGAGCATGATAGTTATTTTGGTCTGCCTAGCAGATCTAGCTAGAAGTACTTCACTTTTGGGTCGGAAAGAGTTTAAAAGTGATTTTTGCCAGACATCAATCTCATCAGAGACTATGACATGGACACCAGTATTTCTGGTTGCTGGGATTTTACCCATCGCTATTTTGGTTCTTCTAGCAAGATCCTCAGTGCGTCGAACAGAGTAGTTGCCCTTGAGAACTAGCTTGAAACACTCCACCGTAGCCCTAGGATCCTGAATCATCTGCAGAGCTCTAGCATGACCTTCAGTAATGGCCCCACTTATAAGTCCGTCTTTGACGGCATCAGGCAAGCGAAGGAGGTGAATAGTGTTGATGACATAGGGATTGGACTTGCCAATTCTAGTGGCAATCTGCTCATAGGAAAAAGAAAAGTCTCGGACTAACTGCGAAAATGCTTGAGCTCTCTCGATAGGAGTGAGTTCAACGCGTTGGACATTCTCGATGATAGCCATCTCCAGCATGCCCTTTGGGGTGGTCTCTCTTACTACTACAGGAACCTCTTTAAGACCAGCTGCCTGAGCTGCTCGCCAGCGTCTCTCTCCAGCAATAATCTGATACCCTGCTGGCGTGTGAGCGACAACTAGGGGCTCCAGAATTCCATAAGTGAGAATAGATGTGACCATCTCATCTAAGTCACCCTTATGAACTAGGCCACGGGGCTGGAGGGGATTTGGCTCCAGTTGATTGATAGGAAGTTTCTGAGGGTGGATGACGTCTGCCATTATAGAGACCATCTTAGCAAAGAGTCTGAAGGATGACTACAGTGAAATATTGAAAATAGGAACTGTGAGGAACTTAAGCGGTTACTACGTTGATGACTTTTTTACCAAACTTGGTGGTAAATAAAACTACTCCATCTGTAACAGCAAAAATGGTGTGATCTCGTCCCATCTCCACACCGACACCAGCCTTGAAAGTAGCACCACGCTGTCTCACGATAATATTGCCAGCAATGACTTTTTCAGATCCAAAACGCTTGACTCCAAGGCGTTTCCCCGCTCTTTGGTGATGTTGTCTAGTTGCGCCTCCAGCTTTGACATGTGCCATATTAACCTTTTTTAAAAATCCAGATTTCTCTTTCTATCACAGCTCCAGGCCGTGCATAGACGAGAGGATCAGATACGGGAGTATAGCCAAAACTACTTAGCCTGTCAACCAGATTTAGCCAAGTGTGTGGCGAAGCCTTGGACCTAGGTAGAACTATGACGACTTTGCCATCAGTTTTCAAGATACTCTGCCAGACCTTAAAGGCTCCTAAGTAGAGTTTTTCTAGGCCTTTAAAGACATTGTCTAGCTCTTGGGCACGAGGAGTTTGACGGCCTAAAAATGGCTCCGTCACAATCGCATCTACTTGGAGTTGACCAAGAAGCTTTAAGTTTTGTTTGAGTGGTGTTGAAGCTAGGTGGACATCAGAGTGGAAGACTGTAAAAGTAGGTGCAGGCTCAGTGGGATATGTGTTTGAGTACCACTCGCAGTTTTTTTGTGCTCCAGAAGCTGAGCTTGGGTCTAGGTCTGAACCAAGTACTTGCCAACCAGTGTGCATGCCTTCCAAAAGAATGGTTCCGGTTCCGCAAAAAGGGTCGTAGAGCACTTTTGGATCCTGACCAAGTAGTCCAGCTAGGTTTACCATAACTCTAGCTATTTTGGGTGGCAACATGCCTTTAGCATGATTGGCAAAAGGTTTCTGGCGGTCGCGGCGAGTCCAGTCATCTATGTCTTGGACTGAGATGGTTCTGGCAAAGTAGCTGCTTTCATCTAGTCGGAGCACATTTAGCTCAACTGTGTCTGGGTGATGAAGTAAGACAGCTGCGGAAAGTCCATCTTTATCCCCTTCTCTAAATCTAGAGGAGACATTCTTTTCTTTGAGGGCTTTTTTGACTGTAGTTAAGTCTAGCTTTGAGTCTTGAGAAGTTTCGCCAAGCCAACAGATGTTGAAGGTAGGACGATCAAATTGAGCCAGGTATGCCACTACGTGTTGTAGAAGTCCATCTTGAGATAACTCACTAAACGCACCTTCAGATCGGAGTAACTTGACACATCCTCCTAGAGTGTTAAAAATCTTGAGGGCTTCCTCATCTGAGCTGAGCTCAAGAGACACGACTCTAGGTAAGATCAGGGAGAGATTCGCCTCAGGAGCAACGGCTTTTAGTTCAGATAACGAGAGTTCGGGTGTAGTGCCAAGCAGAAAAAAGTACTGCATAAGTGAAGATTCTATTCTATAGGAAAGAGTTAGCTCAAAATTATGTAGTTCTGACTGCTTCGCCCTATACTTTTGCTAAATTTTATGAAAATGAAGGCGAAAAAGGAATAAGAGTAGAGGTTAGAAACTAAGGGTAGTTATCTCGACTGAAGTCTCAGGCTGTCTGTGGCCATAGACACGTCTATAACGGGACTTGGACTTGTACTTGGCAACACGAATTTTTTTACTTCTCTGTTCACTGATGATCTTGAGGGTAACTTTGGCAGTGCTAACCAGAGGTGTACCGATGGTTACTTTGTCTCCATCGACAGCCAACAAGACATCTTCTATGACCAAAGTGTCTGTGGTGTGCTCGATGTTGGGAAGGGTGAGCTTACTACCTTCCTCGACACGATACTGCTTTCCCTTGACTTGGATGACGGCGTACTTCATATATAAAGACCCTTACAGTGCTAATCTAGAGAAGTGATTATACACGAAATCTCAACGGATATAGAGGGCTAGACGTGGAGAGTGGTGCCAGACGATGTTTTGGACTATGCCAAGCTGAAGCGAGAGCGAGAGGATGGAGCTACCTCCATACGAGAGGAATGGGAGAGTGATGCCTGTAATTGGCAAAAGTCCCATGTTCATGCCGATGTTAACACCTACTTGGACAGTCAGAAAAATAGAGCTTAAGTAACAGATAAGAGATTTGTCCAGATCATAGGACCGCAGTCCAGAACTAAAACAAAAAAGACTTAAGGTAGCGTACAGCATAATTATCAGTCCTCCAGCCACCAATCCCATTTCTTCAGTCAGTGAGGCGAAGATAAAGTCAGTTTGTCTTTCTGGTAAAAATCGTAGTTGGGACTGAACTCCTTGGCCAACTCCGCGACCAAAAATACCTCCAGAGCCCACTGCTATGAGAGACTGCCAAGCATTGTATCCAGCTCCTTGAAGATCTTGAGTTGAGTTGAGGTATGAGGTTATCCGAATTTTTTGATCAGCTGTAACCACATTTTGCCAAGCTATCACACCCACAACAGCAAGGAAAATTCCAGTCATAAGAAGTTGCTTGGAGTTGATAGGACCCAAAAAAAGCATCCCAGCTAAGCTGCAGAGGTACACTAGAGTCGAACCTAAGTCTGGCTCGGTGAAGATGAGGGCTGCAGGGATCAAGACAAGGACATAAATTAAGCCTTGATTCTTGAGAGAGGGTTTCTTTTTTTTAAGTATGACTTGTGATATTAACAAGCCGGTTCCAACTACAGCTAGCTGCGATGGTTGAATGTTAAATGCGCCGACTGGGATCCAACTTCTAGTGCCTCTGGTAATGCGACCGATGACTTGGGTTGTACAGAGGCCAATGGTAATAACGACATAAATGGAGACAGCCATTGTGCGCCAAAAACTAAAAGGTAGCCTTGCTGATGTGATAAAAATTACTACTCCCAGTAAAAAAAAGAGCAGTTGGCGAATGACTAGTTCTGGAGCAATGCTTTTCAGTACTACCAGGCTTAGAAGTGCTAGAGTAAGAAGGACGGCTGGAATCAAGAATCGTGACATTTGAGCAACTATCTTAAACAATCTTTAGAACTTCACCTTTTGAAATTATGCCTACTTTGGTTTTTTTCTTGATCATGGACTCCCACTTGGATGGCCAAGAAGGCAGTGCAATATTGATAATAGCTTGAACATCAACGAGTTTTTCACGGCGGAGACTTTGGATAGATCTTATGATTTCTCTGGCTTCACCCTCCTGTTTAAGCTCGTCAGTGAGGGCAAAATCTAGAACCACAGTTGGTGTATCAATGGTTTTAACGACAGAGATAACTTGGTGGAGATTCAGCTCCTTCTGTAAAACTTGTTGTGACTCTGACGAGAGTCCAAGTGAGGCAGTGACAGTGATGCTAGCTAAGGGTTGACGAACCTTGATGCCTTTTTCTTTGCGCTGGGAGTGTCCAACTTCAGCCATGTTGCGCACGAGAGTCATTTCTTTTTCGAGTACCTCATCTCTCCATTCTTTTGGTAAAACTGGCCAGGAGGAGAGGTGCACGGACTCACCGTCTCCGCATAGAGAGTGCGTGGACGCCTCAGCAAAAAATGGCGTGAGCGGGGCGAAAAGCTGGGAGAGGGTGGAGAGTACAAAACCAAGGACGTGGCCACTGATAGCGGCAAGTTGAGCAGTCTCCTCTTCTCTACCATCTACCTCGTCAATGCTTTTAATTCTTTCACGACTACTTCGCAAGTACCATGTCGAGAGCTCTGAGAGAAACTCCATCAAAGATCTAGAGCTACGGACAACATCGTAGTTATCTAGATTTTTTGTTACCTCAATAGTTGTTTGTGTGAGACGACTTAAGATCCACTTATCAAGAATGTTGGTGACGCCTGTGGGTTGTTGCAAAGGGTCTTGGGGTTTAAGAGCGTATTGGTGATAGAAACTAAGTACGTTCCACCAGATCATAAAGACATTTTTGCGTAGCTCCCCTACTTCTTTCTCACTGAAGTTGAGGTTGTCACCTTTCATCACAATTGAGCTCATGAGGTAGAGACGCAGGCTGTCCACACCGTGTTTTTGAACTAAGAGCATGGGGTCTGGGTAGTTTTTCTTGGATTTGCTCATCTTAGTGCCGTCTTCTGCCAAGATGGTGCCGGTGGTTAGAGCGTTCTGGTAAGCTGGTCGGTCGAAAATACCTACCGAGATGACGTGCATGCAGTAGAACCAAGCTCGAGTTTGTGCTATGTACTCGCTAATGAACTGAGCAGGATAGTTTTTTTCAAAAACTTCCTTGTTCTCAAATGGATAGTGCATGGCTGCAAAGGGCATGCTGGCGCTTTCTACCCAGCAGTCGAAGACTTCTTTGATTCTTTTGCCTTTTATTTTTTTACTGTCATCGATCCAGACTTCTATTTCATCGATATTTTCGCGGTGAATATCTGATAAAGCTGCTACTTTGGATGGATCTACGGCCCATTTTTTCAGTTCATCAATTGAGGTGATGATGCGCACTTTCTCCCCATCGCTCCAGATAGGCATAGGTGTACCCCAGTAGCGAGAACGCGAGATGTTCCAGTCAGGAGCAGTCTCCAAGCCTTTACCGAAACGACCGTGCTTGAGGTGTTCTGGGAACCAGTTGATACTTTGGTTAGCTTTGATGAGCTCTGACTTTAGCTTGGCGATGTTGATAAACCAGGCTGGTACAGCACTGTAGTAAAGGGGCGTGGAGCAGCGGTAGCAGAATGGATAGGAGTGAGTATATTTTTCTTTATGGAAAAGCAAATCGCGCTCCTGAAGGTCGGATACTATCCAGTCCTCGCTCTTTTTGTAAAAAACTCCTGCCAAGGGGGTGACGAACTTTAGAAATTTGCCTTCGTCATCTAGCGTAGGTACACAGGGCAAATCAGCTTTGACAGCTAGAGCGTAGTCGTCTTCGCCATATATGGCAGCTGTGTGCACTATACCTGTGCCATCTTCAAGAGAGACAAAGTCAGCGGCAAGTACATAATGAGCTTTTTTACCATCCAAAGGCATGTACTGGTAAAGGGATTCATACTCTAAGCCGACTAATTCACTGCCCTTTACAGTTTTGAGTATGTTTGGCTTTTTAATGTTGATGAGAGTGGCCAGGTGCGCCAGGCGATCCTTGGCAGCCCAAAAAAGCTGATCACCAGACTCAAAAAGACTGTAATCTGCATCTGCTTGGACTGCTAGGCCGACATTACCAGGCAGAGTCCAGGGGGTTGTGGTCCAGGCAAGAAGATACTCAGACTTATCGTTAAGAGCAACTTCTGAAGAAGTGCTGCTTGAGGAAGAATCTGACTCTGGAGAGTTGCTATTTTGAACTGTGCTTTTTTTAAGCTTAAACTTCACATAAACAGAGTTATCCTCGACATCTTTGTAGGAGTTATCCATGGCGATCTCGAAGTTAGAAAGAGGCGTGGCGCAGCGTGGACAGTAGAGAACTATTTTGCGACCCTGATAGATGAGATTTTTTTGATACATCTGACCAAAACCCCACCAGACAGACTCCATGTAGTTTTTATCCATGGTTTTGTAGGAGTTCTTAAAGTCCACCCAGCGACCGATGCGCCTGATGATTTTTTCCCACTCCTTATCAAAACGAAGAATAGCGGATCGACAGCTATCATTGAAGTTCCCAATACCAAGCTCTTCAATCCCTTTTTTGCCACCCTTGAGCTTCAGCTCACCCTCGATCATGTTTTCTATCGGCAATCCGTGACAGTCCCAACCCCAACGCCTCTCTACCCTATAACCCTTCATAGTCTTATAGCGAGGAATCACATCCTTGATCGTGGATGCCAGCAGATGACCATAGTGAGGCAAACCAGTGGCAAAAGGAGGACCATCATAGAAAACATATGACTTATCGGCAGGACGCTGATCTATGGATTTTTGGAAAGTGCTATCCTTGTCCCAGAACTCAAGCACTTTCTCCTCAAGTTCGTTAAAGTTGGGTGGATGAGAAAAGTCGAGAGACATGAGGGTATTGTAGATCTCGAGCATGGATAATGCTAGAATTAATTCTGATGAGCAACACCCTACAGGATATTTACGAAGATCTTGAACAAGACGAGTCAGTCTTTGCCCATAACGTCACCCTCAAGATTTTCGAGTTAGCGCTGGAAAGGGCTACTTCTAAGCAGAAATCGAAGCTAGTACAAGCTATTAATGAAGAAAATTTATCAGAAGTTGAGAAGATACTACAAGAAATAGATTCCTTAGATAATTTAGAAGTCAAATGAAGTACAAAAGAATGCCTACAGAACATCCATCTTTCGTTGTAGTTAGTCCACAAGAAGCTCATCTACAATTGTTTGATGACACAACTAATATTGAGATCACTTCTGAATGCGTAGATCAAAATATTACTGGATCCGGAAGGGAATCATTTAGAGTCACAAAATATGGAAAAGAAGTTGCCTCGAAGGTATTCGATCTTATCATCACAAAGTTTGCATCTAATCCAGAGTTTAGACTTAACAAAAATCATCCAGGAATTGAGACATTCGAAAATATCGATTGGGTTAATGTCTACAAAAGAGTTCTAGACGAGTCACAGGAAAAAGTTTCCTCTCTTAGTAGCAGATTAAAACAGATCAAGCGATCAGCTGATGAAATCACTGATGAGGAGTGGCAATTGCGTGCACAACTAGCCGTGTACAAAAGTGTGGTGGGCAAGGCTCGTTATTCTTATCAATATCATTTGATTGGTGAACTTGATCAAGCACTCCCTTCAGCTCCTCTGGGCGAAGGTGCTAAAAGAGCTGAGCCGATTAGGTTGTCTGCCTCAGATGTAGTAAAGAGTTTGAAGCTAAAAGAAACTCAATTGGCGGAGTACAGAAACAAACAGTTAATTTTAGCGCTACAAGATTATTGTGAGTCACAAATCAGACTACTGAACTCCGTTCCATTTATCAGAGAAGAACGACATGGAGCAAGTCTACCATGGCCTAAGCTAGTGACTACTGAATTAAGCCTAGACGCACTACCATTGGCTTCAATAACATCTGGTTTGCCACCATTATTGACCGGTGCACTATCTACACAATTGAGTCTACCAAAATTAGAGAGTAATAAACTTCCGACTGCACTGGCAATATCCGCTGAGTTAGAAACACATGCAACTGACAAAGTCGAAGCTGAGAATCCTGACCAACTTTCAGTTTCTACACCGCCTCCAGAAATTATAGAACAGGCACAAAACCTTGGTATTAATTTGAAGGCATTTCAAAATGTGCTTGATTCATATGCAAGAAAGGTTCACAGTAATTTAAGCCAACTTGTCGTAAAACTACCAGAATTTCTTAGGTCTAAAAAGGAATTAGAGAAACCTAGAATATCACTTTTTTCTAGAGTTAAGAACTTACTTAGGGTAAGTCCAGAGTCAGTCCAAAATCCAGTTAGCAGATTTGCCAACGCACTTAAGGAAGCAAAGTTGCCGAACCTAGAGTTTTCAGAACAATTGGCCTGGTCAGCTGTTGGACTATTTTCAGTAGCAATAGTAGTTTTAACATCATTACAACTTGATTTGCGGAATGTGTCCGCTGACAAATCTATGAATACAAACGTTCCAGCACTTATTTACGCTGGAAGTCAAAATAATGATAATGCTTATGACGCGGATAATTCTATAGTTAGTAACTCTGCAGCTGGTGGAGACAATGTTGTCCAACACATGAGTGGCTTGCAAAGCACAGGCTCAGAGGAAGGTAAGAAAATCAATAATATTTTA
>CAYUQY010000025.1:0-12468 GCA_964447075.1 uncultured Pseudomonadales bacterium
AGACCAATTAGTGTGACCTGAAGCTTTAGCTCGTCGTAAGGTTGTGTTAAAAGGCTTCCTAGATGCGCTAGAGCGACTGATAGCTCGATGCTTTTATCAGGAGCGTTCAATGTGTTTACTAGTTTTTCCACTACCGAGCCAGGAAAATGTGTCCATAGGAATTCTTTGATGGCTTGATCGCTGATATTGGTGCTATCTCCATTGATGAGAATTGCCTCTCGGTATAAATCACTAAGCTTAGTTGAGACAGATTTGCCAGTTGCATTTATGCCGATCACTTGATTATTTTCTACATCTACAGTAGCAGTAGACTGTTGACTTACTAGATGTAAGACGTTCTTTTGAAGAGCTTCTCTGGCTTTCAACTGGAACTCAGCCATAGGTTGGACAGTATTAGCAGCTTGCTCTTGTCTTAGATCGGTTATAAGCTGAGGCAGCTGATCTTTAAAAGAACTAAAGAAAGTAAGAAGTTCATTATTAGCTTTAGTAAAAGGAATCTGATCAGTCAGATCCTCAAGTGAGCTCGCTGTGTCTAGGTATGACTGACTGTTGGTACTGAAAATCTGTAAATACTTCTTCAAAAAAGATTTTCTAAAAATAGCGAGCTTCGCTTCCTGGCCATTTTCCTTCAGTATTGCTCCATTTACAGGTATGATGAAGTCGGCAGCTATCCGAAGGAGATTTTGAGCAGTATTTGCAGCTTCTATTTTTTTTACCCAAGCCTGCAAAACTGAAGAAGCAATTTGTTCCTTACCATCATTAGCAGATTCATGTGGATGTTGCATATGTCTTTTCAAACTTTTTCAACCCCAACGATGAGTAAATTTAAGAAAAAGCCACTTTGATAATATGGCAGCTCTTTATAAAGCGCAAGCAGCATACGGAGAGCGTTGGTTGACGCGAGGTTTGTTTTGATACAGGCTGCTTTAGTCAAGTAACTTAAGTAGTATGAAGGACTTCATGTTGAGGGGACATTTCTACGTAACGAAAAGGGGACATTTTCGGTTGAGGCTAACAACCAACATTAGCTTCTTGATTAAGCAACAAAGTCAAATATACTTAAGCTAATGTATATCAGAGGATTTGGCGATCTAGTAGCAGGATTGATCAAGGGCGAGACCTACTGGAAGCTCTTCGTTTCATTAATCGGTATCTTACTTTTGCTCCTAACTTTTCTCTCGATAATACGACCACCAAGTATCACTTTTGACGACCACAGATATGCTGCTTATTTTCTTGCCACACTTTGTGTTTGTATTGGAGTCATTACTTACAAGACTAAGTATGCTTATAGATGGCATCGTCCTGTGGTTCATGGCCAAAAAGCAGAGACAATTGGCAAGAGAATGATTGTTTTTGGCACAATCATCTTCATCATGACTTTTCTTTATTATTTTGGAAAATAGAACAATTTTAGTGCTTCAACCTCCAAGCTATTTGTAGTTCATTCCTGCATAAAATGCGAGTATAATTAGCAAGCTCTAGCTTTCAGTTGGAGTGTAGCCGTCTGTTGGATTAATAATTTTCCAAATGTATGTACGACCCAAAATTTTCCATCACCAATAACTTACTAACTTACATCTCTCGCATCGAGTCAGCTAAAGCATTGATTGATAATGCCCCACTCGTGCCAGCTTGGGAGTCGAAGTTCCGTGATGACGCTATGGGCAGGACGGTCCACTATGGTACGAAGATCGAGGGCAATGACCTGACTCAAGAGCAGTCCAATCAGATTGTAGCTCTAGACAACTTGGTTGACACTCAGTCTGTTTCACAAAAGGCTGGCATCATCGCTCGAGAGCGAGACATCCAAGAAGTCATCAACTATCGCAATGTAATCAAGTGGATCGATGAGTGGCAGCAGTTTATACACCAACCTTCAGGTGAAGTGATGCTTTCCGAGGATATTCTCAAGACTCTTCACACCTTGACGATGACGCGTTTGATAGAGGACAAGTATGTGGGTAACTATCGCGATAAACAGGTGATCGTCAAAAGCGCCATGGATGAGAGTATCGTCTTTCGTCCGCCAATTGCGGCTGAGATCACGTACTTAGTAGAGGAGTTCTTTGAGTGGCTGAACTTACCTGCGACTCGGACTATTCATCCAATTTTTAGAGCAGCTCTCACTCACTATCAGTTAGTGTATATACATCCTTTTATAGAGGGAAATGGTCGCACGGCCCGAGCTATGGCGACTTTAGTTCTCTACACCGGAGGGTATGACTTCAAGCGCTTCTTCTCTCTGGAAAAGTACTTTGATGACGACGTCGACAAGTACTATCAGGCACTTCAATCTGTCCAAAAGTCGCTCGACCAAGATGCTACTTATTGGCTCGAGTACTTCTGTTATGGATTAGCTATCGAGACAGAAAAAATCAAAAGTCAGGTCCTCAAGCTATCCAAAGACTTGAAGCTAAAGGAGTCACTGGGTATGCAGGTAGCTCTTTCAGAGCGCCAGATCCTTTTGCTCGAGCTTATCCAAGCTCAGGGCATGATCTCTTCTCAGGAGGCACAGAAGATCTTACCTAGCGTCTCAGTGGACACTATCTTGCGTGATTTGAAGGACTTAATTCACAAAGGCGTGATCGAGAAAGCGGGCGTGACAAAGGGAGTGACGTATAAGATAAAGTGAGTTAGTATATGCCCAGATGCAGTTTAGTCAATTCGCCCATCATCTCGAAGTTCTATCTCACACCACCAAGCGTCTAGAAATCACTCATCACTTGGCGGAGCTGTTATCCGCCTTGGCTCAAGAAGAAATTAAGCCTAGCTGCTATCTTCTCCAAGGTCGACTCACGCCCCTCTACGAATC
The DNA here is from genome assembly GCA_964447075.1 of uncultured Pseudomonadales bacterium. Lineage (GTDB taxonomy): Bacteria > Patescibacteriota > Microgenomatia > UBA1400 > PJMF01 > CAYUQY01. The sequence goes on from CAYUQY010000025.1 coordinate 2,816, forward strand.
TCTCGAGTTTCAGCTTTCTATCAAAATGATTCTGCGCGCGCTAGCGCGCATCAAGTCTTCATCTCAGGCTCAAGGAGCAAGCTCAGCATCAATAAATATGTTTGGTGAGAGTGATGATAGTCAGGCGTTACAACTTGTTGAGAACTTATATAAAAAAATTGGTGATTTGGGAGAGGTGACACAACAATCTGTAGATGATTTTCATGAATTGAGTCGAGCTTGTCTGAGCTCTGATGGATCTAGCCGTGGTTCGCAGTCTACTTCAGCAAATATCCAAACAAACAGACAGATTGATGAGTTGACACAGCAGGCTCCTCAAGAGTTTTTTTCCCAGTCACTGCGTCACGACCAGCTCTCGGTTCTCGATGTTTTTCAACAATTAACAGCAATCGCCCAAGACGGTGGTGATGGCTCACAAGATCGCAAGCTAGTGGCCTTGGTTGAGCTGCTGAAGTCACTGGATGGCTTGTCCGGTAAGTATGTAGTGCGAATAATTTTAGGTCGCTTACGTCTAGGTTTTTCAGACATGACGATGCTTGATGCTCTCTCATGGGCGATGACAGGTGGTAAGTCAGAACATGATGCCTTAGAAGATGCTTATCAGAAAAGATCAGACATAGGCTGGTTGGCTGCCACGTACTTGCAAGAAAAAGATGCTGCGCTCAGAATTGCGCTTTTACAAAAAACTGAAGTGAGCGTAGGCGTACCAGTCATGAGCGCTCTCTGTCAGCGCCTGAACTCCACGACAGAGATGATCGAGAAAATGTCTCATGTCTACGCTGAGCCGAAGTATGATGGCCTGCGAGTACAGATACATGTCAGAAAAAAATTCGAGCGAGCCGCAGACTTTCCAACTAAATCAAGTAATTTACTTTCAAGTAATAATGACTGGACAGTTCGTACTTTCACACGCAACCTAGAAGAGACCACTCACATGTTCCCTGAGCTTGTTGCGGCAGTTAGTGAGCTGGACTGTGACTCATGTATTCTAGATGCTGAAGCTATCGGTTATGACAGAGAGACTGATGAGTTTTTACCATTTCAACAGACCATCACGCGCAAGCGTAAGCACGACGTGGCAGAAAAATCTCTTGAAGTGCCTTTGATCTTTTTTGTTTTTGACATACTTTCACTAGATGGTAAATCGCTTATAAGCTTGCCTCTGCAAGAACGTAAGCTAATTTTAAAGAAAGTCATCGGCAAAACTTCTGCTCAAATCATTCGTCAAACTACTCAGATCGAAACCTCAGATGCCCAGGAGCTCAAGACTTTTCATGAAAAATGCTTGGCTGAAGGTCTAGAAGGCATGGTGGTGAAGTCGAGGGACGGCGCGTACCAGAGTGGCCGCAAAGGCTGGAGTTGGGTCAAAATCAAAGAAGAGGAAGGTCAGAGTGGTAAGCTGACTGACACAGTGGACGGGGTGGTGATGGGCTACTACGCAGGCAGAGGCAAGCGGGTTAAGTTTGGCGTGGGAGCTTTTCTGATAGGTGTGCTGACAGATGATGGACGAGTGGTAACTTTAGCCAAAATCGGCACAGGTCTGACCGATGAGCAGTTCCATGAGCTGAAGTCACGCTGTGACGCACTCCGGACAGCCAGCCAGCCAGTTACATACTCGATTCATAAAATGCTCGTGCCTGACTCATACATTCTGCCAGGACTAGTAGTGGAAGTGGCGGCTGATGAGATTACTAACTCGCCTGTGCACACGGCAGGCGTAGCACTTCGTTTTCCCCGCTTAGTTAAGTTTCGCGACGACAAGAGCTGGCAAGACGCGACGACGGTCAAAGAGTTGGGGGAGATTAGGATTAAGTAAAATTTAAAATGAGGGAATTTGTATCTATAGCTTGGTGAGAAACCTCTTGTGCAATCTTGTCAGAAAAATAGTATTTCAGGTTTTTAGATCTATTGATATCTTATTTTTTGATTAATCGTCTGACCACTTCGCGTAATCTCTCACCAGCGCCTTGGTTGTACTCTGCCATTTTTTTGAGGTGTGGCTGAAATGCTTTGAGCTCTTCAGGATGCTCGATTATTCTCTGCAGAATTTTGGAGGCTTTGAAGGCATCTTCCTCTACATAGCCTAACTTGTAGAAACGTATCATTTCCAAGTTGCCATCTTCTTGTCCAGATACGTGAGTGATGGCGAAAAAAGGTGTCAGGGTAGCCACGCACTCAAAGATAGAGTTTGGTCCAGCCTTGCCTACGACTAGGTCAGCGACTTGAAAGTACTTGTGTATTTCTGTGGTGAAACCAACTGGCGTGATGGTGAGATGAGGGTGAGTGTGGCGCAGAGCTAAGTTGAGAGCTTTGATGGTATCTAGCAGCTGCTTGTTGCTGCCTGTCAGGACAAATATTGTGACTGGACGAGCTGTGTTTAGAATTGTGGGTAAGAGCTTCAGGATATGATTAGTACCATCGGATCCAGAGGCAACGGTGATTACAAAACTTTTCGTAGGAAGCTGAAACTCTTTACGAACTTCAGACTTAAGGTAAGGCTCTGAAAACTCTTTGCGCACAAACCAACCAGTGATGTCGGTGTGAGCATTAGGTAAATATCTGATAACCCCAGCAGCAGTATTTTCATTAAAAACCAAGTTAGATTGAGCAGGCTCAGAAATAGTGTGAGAGTAAAAAGTGATTGGATCGGTGATGACGTTTAGAAATGGGATTTTGTTTTTGGCCACCACTGATTCAAGGGCGGGATTAAAAATAGCGTAGGTGCAGATGCAGAGATCAGCCTTATTTTTTTTGACTACTTGGGCAAACTTAGTCAAATACTTGCTTTTAGCAAGAGCGAAAACTGTGTCGATGATTGGGGTTATGACAATGGCCATACGGATCAAGGTGTTGTTCAGAGCTGGAAAGAATCGATAAGTAGGCATGTAGAGATCCAAGAGGGTGTCGCGCTCGAAGAAAAGTACAGTCTTGTATTCTGGCTCAAGTGCTTCTTGGATGCCTTTAGCAATACTCAAGTGACCTTGATCAGAGGAGAAAATAGCGACAGTAAGCCTAAGGTCTTTAAGAGGAGGGATCTTTTTGAGCGGAGTAATTTTTTTGAGCATGGCAGTGGCCATTATACCCTTTGATCAAGTGCTTGTCGGCCTACCTACGGTTGTAGTCAGAAAACTCAAGTTGGGGGTGCTGCTGCATTCGCTACGACTTCATGCATGCGCTACAATCACGTATATGACCATACTCATCGGTTTGGGCAACCCAGGCAAAGAATACGCCAAGACTAAGCATAATGTTGGTTTTCTGATGGCAGAAGAAGTGTGTCGTGTTTTGAGCTTGCCACGATCGCCCCAGAAGTTTGTCGAGAGAAAAAAATTCAAATCAGAGATTGCAGATATTGTCGATGCTGGGGGATCCAAGAGAGATGTGATGTGCGTCAAGCCCCTTACTTTCATGAATGAGTCAGGCACCGCAGTTCAGATGGTCGTTAAGAATCATAATTTAGATGGTTTTGACCAGCTTTATGTTTGCCATGATGACTTGGACATTCCCTTAGGAAGTTATAAGTTACAGTTTGGCAAAGGTCCTAAAGTTCATAACGGCCTGTCATCTATCTACGAGAGCCTAGGGAGCAAAGAGTTTTGGCATGTGCGCATCGGTGTGGATGGGCGAGCTGGAGATAGATCTATTCCTGGAAAGGACTATGTTCTGCAGCCTTTTAGTCTCGACGAGTGGCAGATACTTCAAGATGTAATTTTGGCGGCTGGGGCAGAGTTGAAGCTGAAGATCTTGACCTAGATAATCATGCAAAGTATAGATCTATAAAAAAAGTGAGAGTTATGACTAAAAAACCTAGCTTTAGTCCAGCTTCGACACTTTTCCAAGACTATCAGCTGAATGATAAGGGTGGCTTTATCACTCAGGAGTTTCAAGATTTCGGCTATAGATTAACAATGGAGCTTGGTGATCCTGCTCACAAGAGTCTCTACATGAAGATGGCCAAGAGTGTGGATCGGGGCATGCTCGAGTCAGCGCTATCTTTTGTCAAAGACGCTCATCAGGCAAAGAGCAAGGCCAAGTTATTTATGTGGAAGCTCAAAGAGCTAAAAAAGGTTGGCAAGATACAGATTGGAAAGTAATGGCGATTGGCAAATAATGGCGATTGGCAAAATTAATGTCTTTTAACTTTTTCTCACTGCAGTTCCATGTCTATGGTCTAATTCTTGGCCTATCTATCTGGCTCGGTGTCTGGTTGGCAGAGATAAATGCGCGAGCCAAACATCTGGATTTGGATATCTTGAGATCTGCATATTGGTGGGCTTTGATTGGCGGTGTTCTAGGCGCCCGTGCTTGGCACGTGATGACGGACTGGCAGCTGTATGTGGATGTACCCTGGTCGGCTTTGGCCATCTGGCAGGGAGGCTTAAGTGTTTTGGGAGGAGTGTTGGGGGGAGTAGTGGGGCTGTATTTATTTTGTTTGAAAAAATCTACGCAGGACACCGCTCACGTTGGTGCTTCCCGCAAGAACTTTAAGAACATTAATATAAGTAACTCCAATTATTACTGCGAGAATAATTCTTTCCACAACTTAAGTGTTAGCTCAATTCTTAATAAGTTCCTTTGTAAAACTCATTTAAGTAGTAACAACTTATTTCTTGGGCTACTGGATTTAGCTGCTCTGAGTCTTCCCATCTCCCAAGCCATCGGCCGACTGGGCAATTTTTTTAACCAAGAACTTTATGGTTGGCCGACTTCACTACCTTGGGCTGTGACGATCGACCCGGCTCACCGATTTTCGGGTTGGCAAGAGTTTGCGACTTACCATCCACTCTTTGCCTATGAGATGATTTTTCTGATTTTGCTCTGGCTTGTTCTCATCTGGTTTGACAAGCGAGCAACTAACTTTGGTGAGACTTTATTTCAGGTCAAAAAAAATCTCAGAAGTAGCAATTTAGTGCCTATCGGTAGCACCTTTTTACTTTACATATTTTTGTACAGTTGGGGCAGGTTTGGCTTAGATTTCTTAAGAATTGACAGGCCTGCTGTGTTCGTCGGTTTGGGCTTTAACCAAATCGTGCTGCTTGCGACTGGTTCAGTTAGCTGTCTTTTTCTTCGCTATAATTTACTGTCTACGACCCGTAAGTCTTAGGTGTTTTTTAGCAAAAGTGGATTAAAAATGTTTACTAATAAAAAGTTTTTAGCACAGTTTGTTCTTTTTCTGTCGCTTTTTGTTGGTCTTTGTCTTTGGGTAATACTTGGTTTTAAAAACTTGCGTCATCAAGCTTTGCTATCTGCTCCTGACAGAAGTATGGTGGAGGTAAGGGTGGTGGGAGAGAGTTGGCTGGCTGACTTACCTGACAGCCAATTTGGTAGTGAGTCAGTTAATCTTAATAAGAGTTCTGATTTAGCTCCAAAAGTTTTCAAGATGGAGCTGGTCAACTCAGATGCATCGCGAGCGCAAGGCCTAAGTAGTAGGCGAGAGATAGGTAGTGATGGCATGATGTTTATCATGCCACGACCCAGTCGCCACGTTTTTTGGATGAAAGACATGCTTTTTCCGATCGATATAGTTTGGCTGAGTGAGGGCAAGGTTGTCGATGTGACTACAGCACAACTAGAGAAGTGTTCTACCTGCCCAGATCTCAAAACCTACACGCCACGCGTACCTGCTGACATGGTGATCGAGGTGCCACTTGGACAGGCGGCTGTGATGGGACTGCGGGTAGGCTCGAGGGTGGAGATACAGTTTGCGAAGTAACCTGTTATTTATTATCAATTCTGACACACATGATCTTCAGCAAAGTACTTAACCTTCAGTCTAGTTGCTTGTCCACTATTTATCTAAAACCTTGAGAATCACCTCCTGATAATTCTTGGCATTCAGCACGCTCAAGTTGTGTTCGAGTGGAAAAATTGATTCTGCTTTTTGAACAGTGAGCTTAATTTCAAGAGCGCAGTACTGCTTGTGGTAGTCCTCTATAATGATGTCAACCTCTTTACCACCATACTCTCTATAGAAATAAAAGTTGCGCAAAATATGGAGAGCGCGACGTCTTTTTTCCAGCTCAGAGACGATAAAATTCTCAAAGAGGCTACCACGATCTGGTCGAAGCTGAAGTGGTCTAAAGTCTCGCACTAGTATGTTACGTATACCTAGGTCAGCAAAGTATAGCTTGCGATTTTCAGAGACCGCGCGTCGTAAGTTAGTCTTGAAAGAGGGTAGTGGAATCAGTACATAATTTTTGATAAAAATCTCGATGTAGTTTGTAACTGTGCTCACATTTGCCTGAAGACTACTGGCGATTTCGCGTACAGAGACCTCGCTACCGATCTGCAGTGCGATCTTGGTCAAGATATCTTTAGCTAGCTTGGTGTTTTTTAAGTTGTAGATTTCAATGATGTCTTTGAGAACATAGGCATCTAAAATATTTTGTAAGAGTGATATTTTTTGGTTCTCTGTCTCACCTTTTGCAAAGACCTCAGGGTAGCCACCAAAGAGCTGCAGCTCTTCCTGAATTTTTAGAAAGAAATTCTTTTGTTCTCCTTTAGTAAGCGATGTGTTATCAAAAATCTCGAATACAGAGAGTGGTAGACAAAAAACTTCAACATATCTACCTGCTAAGGTGTCAAAATCCTGGGTAGTGGCTCGCAGCTCACTACTACCAGTTGCGACGATCTTGACCTTGAACTCATCATGAAGTATTTTGAGCGCTACAGTAGCCTCTGGGTATGTTTGCACTTCATCTATGAGAATTATTGGATTGCTCGCAACTAGCTCTTTAAGCACTTCTCTATTGGCCACAAAGTTCTCTCTATCCGCTATTTCATCAAAGTTAAAGATTCGTGCTTTACATGATCGAGAGTACTTTTTCAGGAGGGTAGTTTTGCCAGAGCGACGAGGGCCCCAGATGAAGGTGATTTTGTAGTTTGAGCTCTCAAGATACTTATCAAGCTCTGGTTCAATATTTCTGATTAGCATGTCTACAACTATATCAAATTACTGTTAATTTGTATAGTGGCGTTATACAAATTACTATTAAAATGACATAGTGATCCAGATCAGAGGCTGTTTTTATGGTTTCCGGCTGACGTTGATGGTTTCCGGCTGGAGATTACCAGATCTCGTACACAGCTGAGACTCTTTTGGTGATGTCGATCTTGCCTAAGGAACTATTATTCTCACCCTTTTGTCCGACAGTACTTGTGGACTCCATGTTGTCATCGCTGATAGAGACTAGTCTGCCAAGATTTTTGCCAGCCGCTCTAGCTATGTTGTTGGCTCGTTCTTTGGCATCTTTGACAGCCTCGACTCTAGCTTCTTGATCTGTCTTCTTCTGGTCGGCACTAGAGAAAGAGACACTGCTAACAGTCGTGGCACCATCGAGGTAGAGTGACTTGATCAGCTCGCTAGCCTGAGTGGGGTTCTTTGATGTCACTTGAAAAGCATAAGCCACCTGATACACAGTCGTGTAGGACGCCCCTTGAGGAACAGTGTTGGGTTGGACTTGATAAAAAGATTCTTGAATCTCGATATCTGATCCAGCTACAGTCTTAGCAGTTTCTTTGAGAAGCTTGATACCATCCTCGCCAGCCTTGAGGGCGGCGGTGATGTCAGGTCCGCTAGCTACTCGAGTCACGATCAATGTGAACTTCTCAGCTGGGACATTGATTTTACCCTCACCGATGACAGTGAGCACAGATGGCTTAAACACCATAGACCAAGCAAATGCTAGGCCACAAATGAGCAGTACAAGAGCTACAACGCGAGAGAGAAACATAGACCCTCCTTTAGGTGAGTTAGTGGATTTTTGTGACGAAGAAGGGATGGGGCCAGTACGATTTCTAGAAAAGCCTTGAGTGGGTGGAGAGCCCAAGGGCGCATAGTTACTCACAGGAGTAGGCGAAGACGTGGTGGAGGACTGCGAGCTAGCAGACGAAGAGCCTTGAGCTAGTGCGGAGGAACTTTGAGCTGGTGCGGAGGGTTGCGAATTAGCAGACGGAAACCCTTGAGCTGTTGCTGAGGAACCAAGCGTAGAGCCAATAGGGGAAGAAGATCTTGGCTGAGACGATGTAGGTGAGAAAGGAGAAGGTGTAGGAGTAGCGGCAAGCATGAGAGTATTATGAGTGAAAGATAGGCAAGAAGGCAAGGGGAAGTGGGCTGAAGTAATGGGCTGAAGTGGATCGCTTGAAGAGGGGATTAAGCTATGTGAGAGGAAACTTGTGAGGGTTAGGGATAGCTAATTATTTGATCGACCTGAAATATCGTTATTTATAGACATAATAAGCGCTTCAGTATCAGGTATAAGGGTTGTATTGTAATCGTATACTATCGGGTGAACTCCATCATTGTCACCTGAAAGTTCAGTAAGACTAGTTTTTCCAAGATATAAGTCGTTATCCTCTGCATATTCAGTGAGAGTTTCATTTACACATTTGGTATTAAATTCAGGATCATTTACTGGTGTAGTGAGATGAACAACTGGGACTAAAGTATTTTTTTCACAATTTGCCACGATCCTCGCTAAGTTGGTTTTAATAGCAGTTCTTTCTGTATTTGTGCATGACAGTCCTTTAGAATCGTTGATACCAAGGGCAATGATGCATGACGAAAGACCTCTTTTAGGATCGCCTGCGGCATTTGCTTGTGTTTGAGCATAAATTTGATTAATGATAGCTAATCCCTCTGGCGATGCCCAATATGCCAAGGTTTTATTTTTGGCACAAACTTTTACAAGGTTAACAGGATTGAAATAGCCTGCTGCGCAAACGCTATCACCGATCATGAGCGCTTGTTGTCCTTGGCCATGATAGGGATTATTCTCCAGTATTTCACTAACAGATGGATTGAAATTAGAATCATTGTTATCTGAGGGTGGCTGACTTGCAGGAGCGCCTGAAGGTTTAGCCTTTTTCTGCATTGGCTTATTGATTATGATGTCCGTGCTGCGTGGCACTTTGCTGGCTGGTTCTCTAGAAGCTTCTTTAACTGTCATGAAGGGACCCCAGAACAGTCCATTTTCACCAACTAGGGTCAAACATCGAGAGGCTGAAACTCCTGGATCATTTTTGGCCAGTGTGTCACATAATAACTCAGCGCTTGTGAGGAAGATCCTTAAGCATTTATCTTTTTCTTCTGAGTCACGATTACGATTGCAGTCATTTCTTGTGGCTAATCTATTAGTAGCAGTGACAACAGCGCTAGCGGCCAATATTTGAGTGACATTAAGCTGGCTCTCATTTTTAACACAAGCATCTTTATTTGGAGATAAGGCGCAGACATCATTGGCACAGGCGAGCCTATACTCATAATAAGTGACGACTCCACATGATCTTGTACCATTACCGGTGTAGGAAGTCCTCCTTCCGTTGGCTCCGCCAGTTATAGTTCTTGCAACTGTGGCGATTGGGTTAGCTATTATTGCACCATTATTAAGTGCATCTTGGATGCAACTAGCCTTCTTGTCATCTGCAACGGAGGCGCAGGCTTTGGCTGCGGCATTCCTGACGTCTTCCTCGCAATATTTTTCTCCGCTAGATGTTTTGACACAATCGGCCAAAGAAGCACCTCTTTGAGCTTCATCTGAAAGTTGAATATTGATTATGATGGGTTCGAGAATGACAGTTATTGGTGCTACATAGCTAGTGTCTACCATACATTGTCGCAATCTGTTGCAAGTAAGTCCTGTCTCGCAGTCAGA
>CAYUQY010000026.1:0-11952 GCA_964447075.1 uncultured Pseudomonadales bacterium
TGCTTAAAAAGCTGAGAGAAAATCCGCTTTAAGTTTACTAGCCCCTTACTTAATGTAATTTTAGATAGGTTGATTGATGATGGGTTAGCATTGGATTTGGCTAGAACCATTGCTGAATACCTTGCTAAAAGTGCCAAAGTGACACGATTAGACATGAATGAACTTTAATTTTTGCTGCTATAATCGATTCTTCACCTATGCCCACCACTCCTCCCACCAAATCATCTCAAGTCACGACCTCCATCACTCCCCCCACCACACCAGGAGCAGCGCCAGTTGTCGTCCAGTCTCAGCAGGTAGGCAAGTACAAAGTTGACGTTACCAGAGATAAATGCATAGGTGCAGCGAGTTGTGTGGCGATTTCACCAAATGTTTTCAAGCTAGACGAACAAAATATTGCTGTTATTATTTCTCAAAACGGTGATGATGATGACACTAAGCTCCTGGCAGCACAGAGCTGTCCTACAGCTGCCATCACGATCACCGATACAACTACAGGTGAAGTAGTTTGGCCAAGATAGATTGTTTTTTTACCAAAAATAATTCAGTTCGATGTTGTCTGTTTGCCATTTAAGGGAAATGTAGTAGTATCACTGTCTAATCCTACTAACTGAGCTACCTCATTTTTTCTGAGCCTGATTTTAAATATCAACATGAAAAATCTACCCCTTCTACTAGGTACTGTTTTCGCCACTGGTCTTCTGGTAGCTGGCATCTCGATGCTTTTTTCCAAGTCAAGCGAGCCGGCAGTGGTAGACACTTCTAGACTCATGGTGAATACGTCCAACTCACTGGGACCTGAGGGCGCCAAAGTTACGATTGTGGAGTTTAGTGACTTCCAGTGTCCGACCTGCAAGGCTGTAGAGCCTATGATCAAGCAAATCATCAAGGATCACCCCAACGATGTAAGATTCATCTATCGTCACTTTCCTTTGACCCAGATACATAAACACAGTGACAGGGCTGCTCAAACAGCTCAAGCAGCTGCCTCAATGGGTAAGTTTTGGGAGATGCACGATGCACTTTTTGAAAATCAGGAAAAATGGACAGAACTGGCAGATCAAACAGCTTTTGATGCTTGGGTAGATGAGGAGTTGACCAAACTCTCGATTGACAAAAAAATATTTCGAGAGAAAATACAAGACAAGTCTATCACTGAAACAATCTTGACAGATTTATCGGATGGTACTGCGATCGGAGTCGACTCGACGCCTACCTTCTTTGTGAATGGCCAAAAAACATCTGCCCAAAATTTATCCAAGATCGTGGATGATCTTGTGAAGCAATAATTTATAAAGGGCAGAATATGAAGAAGTACTTACCATTTGTTTTCCCAGCTTTAGCGCTCTTGGTGGTGATGTTCTTGGCATATCGCTGGTATCAATCCCGCACGGCCGATTTTACCAAGCCACCAGCTATTACAGAAGGTGCTCAGATAGACGAGCTCTCTACTCAAGAGTTGACCCGACTTCAAAATACACCTCCCAAGGACCTCACAACAGTGAAGCTCGAGGGTAAAGGCGATGCATCAGGAGAAGTGAGATATGAGCTTCGAGATGGAAAGGTCTTTCTGAGTCTCACAGCCAACTTGCCGATGCTAGCATCTCTGGAAGAGTATCAAGTTTGGGTCTCCAAGCTAACTGCAGATGGCACACTGACAGGAGCTCAAAAAGCTTTTGTTCTTGAAGATGGTAAATCTGGATACATGGGCAGTGCCTCACTTCCCGAGGATATGTTGCCTTTGATGATCAGCGTCAAAAAAACTAGCCCTCGAGATATCGTGGGAGAAGAGATACTAAAAGGCAGTATTGCAAAATAGTCGGATGAGTAAGTATTTTTTAAAATAATTATTTACTTCAATCTGGTACTTGATTCATTCCTCGAGTGTGATAACCTAGATACGGGTATAAATAAAAAAATAAAGAAGGAGTAGATATGGCAAACGCCTTTGCATACACCAACAAAAAAGGTCAGATGTACTATCTGCACAGCAGAGAAGTAACACTTAAAAATGGCCGCAAGCAGAGAATTTTCTACTTCGCCAGAGATGTCAGAAGTGATTCACTGCCAGCAGTACCAGCAGGTTACGCCGTCATGGAGACTGAGCGCACTGGTATGCCAGTTCTCAAGAGAGCTGCTTAATTTTTTTGAAATGAAAACGTTAACCCCCACTTTTATAGGTGGGGGTTTTTGGTTCTATAGCTTTTTACAAATCAAGATGTCGGGCTAAACTTGGCTGAGAACTTGGCATTTTGTTTTGGCTTAGCTATCTAAAGGCATGTAAAATACAACTATATGATCACCAAAGAAGATATCTACAAAAGTCTTACAAAAATAATAGATCCAGAGTTGGGTGTGAGTATAGTCAAGCTTGGCTTGATATATGAAGTAAAAGTAGAGTATTCAGCGCCACAAAACTCTCTAGTGCCTCAGACTACGCTCACCCCACAGACTACTTCAGCCTCACAAACTACTTCTGCAGTACAAACTAGTTCTACACAAACAGACGAAGCTCAAGTTAATAAGCCAGATGTCCTGATAGTCATGACCCTAACAACCCCAGGTTGCCCGTTAGCAGCGGTTTTTGATCCCATGATCAGGGATGGCTTGTTCGGCATACCAGGCTTAGATCCTGATAAAGATGTCACTATCCAACTCACCTTTGACCCCCCGTGGGTTCCTGATATGATGGATGAAGAAACTAAGGCTGAACTTGGGTTTTGAGTATCGCAATACTGAGGTTGATTGACAGATTGAGGCAGTTTATGACTATCTATATAGGCGCAGACCACGGAGGTTTTGCTCTCAAAGAGCATCTTAAAGATTGGCTTTCTACTCAAGAACACCACTTCAAAGACTGTGGAGCACATGATCTAGTGGAAGATGATGACTACCCTGATTATGCTTTTCTGGTGGGGGGAGCTGTCGGACACGATGTTGACCCAGAGTCTCGAGGTATCCTCTGCTGCCGATCTGGAGGTGGAATGGTGATAGCAGCCAATAAAATGCTATCTATACGGGCCGTGAGGGTGACAGCTGTGGAGCAAATTATTTATGAAAGACAACACAACAACGTCAATGTTCTGTGTCTGGGAGCTGACACCATAGACTTTACCTTGGCAGAAGAAATAATTAAGGCTTTCCTAGAGACCCAGTTTTCCAAGCAGGATCGCCATGTTAGAAGATTGGCTAAAATTAACTCTTATGAAAACAATAGTGACTAAAGTACTTAAGCTTGTATGAATGTCACTCCCGCAATCTTAACTGATTCATTTGCAGTAGTTCAAGAACAGCTGGCAATCGCCTCTGTAGCTGCGGTGGTGTCCAAGGTGCAAGTAGATGTGATAGATGGGCTTTTTTCCGAAAACACAACGGTAACCCCTATGGACTTGACTGTGGGAGATTTTGGAGATCTACGACTAGATTTTCACCTCATGGTAGAAGAACCCATGGACTTTGTTTCAGAAATTATGGCAGTCTCAGATTACTTACCAGTAGAGAGTGTCATCGCTCAGGTAGAGCGGATGAGCTTTCAGGAGGATTTTCTGATAGAAGTAAAAAAAATGAGCTGGTTAGCAGGTCTGGCTCTAGACCTCTACACTCCACTTGAGTCGATCGATGATTCATCCTGGTCGGAGCTGGATGTTTTGTTGCTGATGGGACATGAAGTGGGCTATCAGAACGTCAGATTTAGGCCTGCAGCAATGGAAAACATTGAAGCAGCAGTCAAGTTTCGCCAGAGCAGTGGACACCACTTCAAAATCATCGTAGATGGTGGAGTGCGTCGTGAACACTTGAGACTGCTTAGAGAAATGGGGATTGACGAAGTGGCTGTGGGAGGCGATATTTGGAGTAGTTTGGATCAGGTACAAACAATAGAGGAGTTGGTAGAGCTGGCCTCATCTTGAACGATCAAAAAGAGAAAGTAGAGACATGAACTCACACATCCAATTACCTAAAGTTAGAACTAACTCTAACATCAAAAATGTAGCTATTTTTGGTAGCGCTGACGTTGATGAGAAGCACCCACTTTATCAAGAGGTTTTCAAAATGGCTCGCTACTTGGCTTATCACGACAAAGTCGTCGTGAATGGTGGTGGGCCAGGAGTAATGTTGGCAGCGACAGAGGGAGCCAAGTCAGCTGGTGGCAAGACTCTTGCGGTGACTTTTTATCCCAAAGATATGCCAGAGTTTGAAGGTCGCATGACTGAAAATGTGGTTGACGTAGAGATCAAAACTGCTACTTATATTGAGCGTCTTTTTGAGTTGATCTGTCACTCAGACGTTTTTATAATTGTTCAAGGTGGGACAGGCACGCTTAGTGAGTGGGCCACAGCCTGGCTTCTTGGCCACCTCTACTACGGTAAACACAAACCAATGATCCTCTACGGTGAGTTTTGGCACGAGGTGATGCGAGTTATAAATGAGAATTTTTTTATAGGAGAAAAAGAACAGCAAATTTATCGGATAGTCAAAGATGAAGTGGAGCTGATTGCAGCTATGGATGAGCTAGAGATAGAGCTCAAAACTAGACATTTACTACCTGTCCACGCATCTGGTGAATAGTCTCTCTGGCTGACAAAACATTCTTTCATGTTGTAAACTAAGTATCTGCCTATGCTTGACGTTATTACGATTGGATCTGCCACAGCTGATATCTTCATGAAGTCTAGTGAGTTTCATCTCCAAAAGTCTGCTCAGGGAGTCCAGTTGTGCCAAAATTATGGTGAAAAAATCAACATCGACGACTGTCTAGTCACTAGTGGTGGAGCAGGTACGAACACTGCCGTGGGTTTTGCTAGACTTGGTTTTCACACAGCTTGTGTAGTCGAGATTGGTAAAGATCACTTTGCTCAGCTGGTAGAAGATGATCTGCGACGAGACAAAGTCGAGCTAAAGTTTGTCATTAGTGAAAAAAGTGAAAATACAGCTCTGTCTGTTTTGCTAATTTCCGGAGATGGCGAGCGTACAGCTCTGACTCATCGTGGAGCATCATCCAAGTTGGAGCCACGCGACATGCCTTGGTCTGCGCTCAAAGAAACGCGATGGGTACATCTCTCCAATGTAGCAGGTAATATGGAGCTACTGACCAGTCTTTTTAGCCATTTATCAAATGGCCTTGCAGGTCTCTCCTGGAATCCTGGCTCTAACGAGCTAAAGCTTCTCAACCGTAAAACACTCAGAATTGAGCAAATTCCAGTCAGTATCTTTTTCGTCAACTCATCAGAGTGGGAGATGATAGACAATGTTCACAAAGACATTTTGTCACATGTCCCGATTGTAGTTGTGTCGCATGGAAAAGACGGTGGTGTAGTTTACTCTCACCAGAACTACCAGCTACAGTATGAGGGTAAAAAGGTCGTGACTGTACAAGACACTGGTGCGGGAGATGCATTTTGTACTGGTTTTGTAGCAGCACATCTTTTTGGCCTCACGCAGCATGATTGCATCGAGTGGGGCAAGCGAAACGCTGCTAGCGTAGTGTCACACATGGGAGCCAAAAAAGGTCTGTTGCGCAAACATGAAATTGTGGGGAAGTTGTGATTACTCGACCAGTGTCGTTTAGATGGTTTTCATATTAATAAGTCCGACGTGAGAGCTAAATAGGCTTTTTTTTCTAAAATATGTCTGACTACAAATCAATTCTTCAGCAGGAAATGTTGGCACTTAATCAGCGCTTGAGTAAGGCTGTCTTACCAGAAGATTTGCGACGAAAGGTATCCAAAGACTTAGTCAGTCTTGAGAGAAGTGTAGAGTTGGGCTCGTACGATGAAAAGTATGAAAAAGTCTCTCGCTACATTGATTGGGTGTTGCGAGTACCCTGGGATACTGAAAGTAGTGATACAGCTGATCTTGCTCGAGCTCAGAAAATATTTGAGTCACATCACTACGGCATGCAAGAGGTTAAAGATCGATTCTATGAGTACATCTCAGTTCTACAGCTCAAAAAAAAGCAGTCACAGACCGGTAGATTCCATGCCCCTGTTCTCTTACTAGTAGGATTGGTAGGTACAGGTAAAACCACTTTTGCTTACTCATTGGCAGAAGCTCTGGATCGCAAGTTAGTGCGCATCCCTTTTGGCGGTATGGGCTCGGCCAAAGAGCTTCGTGGTAGCTCTCGTCTCTTTTTAGAGTCAGAACCTGGCAAAGTGATCAAGGGTGTCTGCGAATCTGGTGTGCGTAATCCAGTTATTCTACTTGATGAGATAGATCGTGTTTCAGACGAAGCTAGAATGGACATCATGGGTGTTCTAGTAGAGCTTCTAGACCCAGCCCAGAACCACAGCTTTGTAGACAACTATCTTGATTTTCCTCTAGATCTCTCTCATGCGCTCTTTATAGCTACAGCAAACAACACGACCAATATTGCTACCGCAGTAGCTGATCGTCTAGAAAAAATCACCATGCCGTCGTACACAGATCAGGAAAAAATAGTCATCGCCCAAAAATATATTTTGCCAAAATTACTCAAGGATGCTGGTCTGAAAACTGAGCAGTTAGTGATAGCAGATGACATGTGGCCAAAAATGACCCGACCGCTGGGGTATGATGCTGGCATACGTACGCTCGAGCGGACGCTCCAAGGAGTGGTACGCAAGTCAGCGCGCATAATTGTGGAGAAGGGTTTCCCAGATGTTCATGTAACCTCGGACAATGCCAAGATCTTTTTGCCAAGTTATTGAGACTTTAGCCAAATAAGTTATATTAAGTTAAATAAAGAGTGCTAAGTTCAAGCATGACTGCAGATAAAACTACCAAACTTAAAAAGATTTATTTAGATCTAGAGTCTCAAAAAATATCATTGCCACTTGGGGATTATGATGAGCCGATCGTGCCAGGCGTTGGTAATGTAGAGTCCAAAGTTATATTCATTGGAGAGGCGCCTGGTCGTCATGAATCAGTCAAGGGTGAACCCTTTGTGGGGCGTTCTGGTCAGCTTTTTACTAAAGTGATCGAGGGGTTGGGGATCAAGCGAGCTGATGTCTACATCACCAACATTGTCAAAATTCGCCCTCCAGAGAATCGAGATCCTACAGAGGATGAGATTTTGGCTTTTAAGCCTTACCTGGATCGTGAGATTCAACTGATTGCTCCTTTATTAATAGTGACTTTAGGAAGGCTGAGTATGGGGAAATTTTTGCCAAAGGCAAAAATTTCCCAACTCCACGGTCGACTCCACCGCCTACTTTGGAATGGAGACCCACTTTACATACTCCCCATGTACCATCCTGCCGCTGCACTACGCAGTACCAACACCAAAAAAACATTTGAAAGTGACCTAGCCAAAATTCCTGCAGTCTTGAAGTGGATTGAGGATAAAAAAGACGCAGGAATGTGGGAGAATGTGGCTACAGAAGTTTTGATGTAGTTGTGTAGTAATATCGATATAGATGGATTAGATTCTTAGCAGAAAGGTCTCCTGTATGTCCCTCAAAATAGCCTCCCTAGGTGGTATGGGTAACGTCACCCAAAACATGTATCTCTATATTTCTGGCAAAGAAATTCTGATAGTGGACTGTGGTATTGGTTTTCCCACCCAAGCAATGCCAGGTGTAGATGTGATGATTCCTGACATTACCTATCTCAAAGAACTACTGGATGACGGAAGCCAAATTGTGGGCATGATTCTGACTCATGGTCACGACGATCACATCGCCGCGACGCCATATATTCTGCCAGAGTTACCCCTGTTTCCTATCTATGCCTCTACTCTCACAGCAGGCTTCGCCACGGAGCGTATTTTGGATGGAGGAATAGACCGAGAAATTACAGTTTTCCAAGATGGAGTACCGTTCAAAATTGGTCAGGATTTTGTAGTTACTGGTTTTCCCGTCACCCACTCTGTGCCAGATACGCGTCACTTTGCCATCAAGACACCAGCTGGCACGATTTATCACGGTACAGATTTCAAAATTGATCTCCAGCCTGTTGACGGCGTTTTACCAGACTTCACCGCAATGGCTAAAGTAGGCAGTGAGGGTGTGGTGTGCATGCTGATGGACTGTCTGCGTGTAGAGCGACAGATGTGGGGTAAGTCAGAGTCTGCCGTACGTCTGGCGATAGAAGAGTCGATGTTTGAGGTAGAAGGCAAGTACATCATGACTCTCATGAGCTCTCATATTCATAGGATTCAGCAGACTGTCGATGTCGCCTTGCAGATGGGTAGAAAAGTTGCCTTCATAGGTCGATCAGTGGAGAGAAATGTCCAGGTTGCTCTCCGCTTACAGAGACTTCACATTCCTAGTGAGGCAATTGTTGATAAGAGAGACTTGGCTGATCATAAGTCAAAAGAGCTTTGCATCATCATCGCTGGCAGTCAAGGCCAGGAAGGTTCCTCTCTCATGAGAGCTGTTTTTGGTGAGCATCAGCTTTTAACTATCGAGAAAAAGGATCGAGTGGTGTTTTCCTCTGACGCTATTCCTGGCAACGAGATTCCTTACTACACAGCTATAGATGAGTTGTCACGAAACCAGATTAGAGTGCTGTATCCAGATGTTTTACCAGATATTCATCAATCTGGCCATGGTGGAGCTATGGAACAGCAGATGCTGCTCTCTCTGGTCAAACCACGCTATGTCATGCCGATAGGTGGTCAGGATCGCCATCGAGAAAAATTTCACGAGCTTGTAGCTGAGAAGTTAGGCTACAAAGATAGTGAGATCTTGGTGCCGATTAGCGGTGAGATTATTGAGTTTGATCATGATGCTCCAGCACGAGTCTGCGATCATTTCCATGTGGGATCTAGATTGATAGATGGGCTAGGAGTAGGTGATGTCGGTCACTCTGTCTTGTCTGATCGAATTGCCTTGGGTCGTGAAGGTATGATTGTTTTGGTTATTCCCAAGATAGCTGGAAGACTAGAGATAGGCTCGATGGAAGTGGTCTCGAGAGGTTTTGTTTTTATGAAAGAAGCTGCAGAAGTGATCGAGTTTATCAAGACCACAGTGGCCGAGACTGTGAGTGAGGTGGGTGAGAGTGCCAAGCAGGACGATCTGAAGCGCGCGATTGAGCGTCGTCTGACACGCAAGCTCTACAAGATCATCAAGCGATCACCTATGATTTTACCGGTGTTTGTGGAGGGGTAGCTTCTCTTGTAACAAGCATGAGGAGTGGTGGCTGACTAGAGGTTTGCGATGCCTCTAGAAATTCTGTTGGCACTACATAGAAATTTTCCTCTTGCAGTTTTCTCCAAAGTCCTATAATATTTTAAGTATCATTTTGTCTCTAGATATGGCAAAATGGTTACTGCACTTTAATCTGCTTAGATTTACTTTTTTGTCGCCAAGAGCGCTTTTAGATTAAGGACACCTACTAGATTTTAAAATATGTCACGTCGCCGTCGCAACAAGCTCAAGCTCCGCACTGAAACTATCTACTCGATAGTAGCTGTGTTTTTGATTCTTTGTGGTTTGCTGGTGACTATTTCTTTCTCTGGCCAGGGTGTTGTTCTTCAGAGCATCAATGCTTTATTAGCTGAGTACTTTGGTTTGTCAGTATTGCTGTTCCCATTCCTTTTTATTGCTTCTGGGTTGGTCATGTTTCAGGCTAAATGGGCCTGGACCAAGCCTCATATATTGCTTGGTGCTTTACTGATTACTTTGTCGGTTATGGGTAACTTACAGACAGGGTCTATTGGACTGGGAATTTTTCAAAATCTGGCTCGGCTGCTGACTCCCTACGGATCGTGGGCTGTTTTCGCTGGTGTAGGTGTCTGCGGAATTTTGATTTTACTTCAGCTCTCACTTGCAGAAATTATCGAATTTTTTGGTCATTTTAGGCCTCAAGCCAAGTTTAATCCTGATGCTCTCCACGATGATGAAAAAACTAGTGATGTCCAAGACAAAAAAGGTTTTCAAATAAATAAGCTGCCTATTTTTGGCAAAAATGAGTCTGATTTTGCAGTACATGCCAATCAAGTGGGTCAAGATGTGGCTGAAAAGAAAGCGGCGTCACTTACTAAAGACTCAGGGCAGAAAAAACTGCCAGAAGTCGAGCCTCTAGATCGTAACTTGCTAGCTACTCAAAAACCTGCGGCCACTACTAGTCTCGATATTGCTGCTACAGCTCAGCTAGAAACACCACTTGTCTGGGAGTACCCACCCATGTCTCTGCTTTCAGAAAAAATGGGTGGTGAAGCTGATAGAGGTGATGTCAAAAAAAATGCCTCGATAATTGAGCGAACTCTCAACTCTTTTGGTATCAAGGCTCGTGTAGTAGAAGTGAACTACGGTCCTGCCGTGACACAGTACGCCCTAGAAATCTCCCTTGGCACCAAGCTTTCTCGCATCACAAGCTTGACGACTGATCTAGCTCTAGCTCTAGCTGCTCCCACAGGTCAAATCCGCATCGAGGCTCCTATAGCAGGCAAGTCTCTCGTAGGTATCGAAGTACCAAATCAATCAGCTCAGTTTGTGACCCTTAGAGCCATGCTGATGTCTGAACAGATGAAGAAAGTGAAGTCGAAGTTAGCAGTAGCTCTTGGTCTCAATGTAGCTGGTGAGTCAGTAGTGGCTGATATTTCTCGCATGCCTCATGCTCTCATCGCTGGTGCGACTGGTTCTGGTAAATCTGTAGCCATCAATACCTTTATCTGTTCGATTCTTTTCCGCGCCAGTCCGTCTGAAGTTAAATTTATCTTGGTGGACCCCAAACGTGTGGAGTTGACGGGTTACAACGACATTCCTCATCTGCTTGCTCCAGTGATAGTGGAGCCTTCCAAGGTCGTCTCGGCTCTCAAGTGGGCAACTCATGAGATGGATGATCGCTATAAGCAGCTGGCTGAAGTTGGGGTCAAGAATCTAGAAGGCTACAACGAGTTGGCTGGTTTTCAAGCCTTGCCTCACATCGTGATTATTATCGATGAGTTGGCTGACATCATGCTTTTTGCACCTTCGGAAGTTGAAGAGAGTATCACTCGTATCGCACAAATGGCTCGGGCTGTAGGCATCCACTTAGTTCTAGCTACCCAGAGACCTTCTGTCGACGTTATCACTGGTTTGATCAAAGCTAATGTGCCCACTCGTATTGCTTTCAATGTTTCGTCCATGATGGACTCACGCGTGGTCTTGGACTCTCCTGGAGCTGAAAAGTTGCTGGGTCGCGGTGACATGCTTTATATCCCACCTGACCAAGCCAAGCCATCGCGCATTCAGGGAACATTTGTGTCCGAAACTGAGATCAAGCGATTGGTGGAGTTCGTCAAGTCACAAGGTCAGAAGCCGTCATACGAGGCTGATATTACTACCAAGTACCAAGCCAACATGGTCAAAGGTGGCTCTAGTGGTGGCGCTGCTGATGGTGGTGGAGGAGAGGGCAAAGATGCTCTGTTTGATGCGGCAGCAAAGCTCTGTACTCAATATGACAAAGCGTCATCATCACTGATTCAGCGCCGCTTGTCGGTGGGCTATGCGCGCGCAGCGCGCATCTTGGATCAGCTCTATGCAGCTGGCCTCGTCGGCCCTGCCGAAGGCAGCAAACCCCGCGATGTGTACCTGCAGAAAGTCAGTGAGTATTTGAGTGGGGGCGTGGGGGGGAGTAGGTGAAAAGTAGTGACTTCAATATGTAACTTTAAGGTAGTGAAAATAGCAGTTGAAAAGCTGTTTGGAAAAGAAGAGAATAAGCATGTATTAAGCTCAAGATAACTAGAAAAATTAAGAGCTCAAATTCTTTGAAATCTAGTCTGTAAAAATCGTTAAGCTAGGGAGAAAGTATGAACGGCCAATTTAATGAAGGAATGCAGCGAGCATTTCATGAAATGATGGGATCTCGCAAGCTTAATAGCACTGCCAGAGAAAAAATTCCTATTGCAGATAGATATAAGCCAGACACATTGAGGGCTGGAATTGGTTTAAATCCAATATCTTCTCAGGAGCGCTATGGACAGATCGATGAATTAATTAGGGATTTGCTTCATAACTATGATGCTGGCCATTTTAAGGATGGGCAAACTGA
>CAYUQY010000027.1:0-10446 GCA_964447075.1 uncultured Pseudomonadales bacterium
TTACCAATTCTAGAAGATAACATGCGCAATGTCAGTGAACGTGGAGTTTTAATTAAAATAGAATCAGCAATTTTAAATAAAGTAATAGACAAGATGAACCTGGGAGTTCCAACAACTGAAGCTCTTAAATATGGTGGGGTTACAAGAACAGATTGGACTCCAGAGGAAAGAAATGGAATCGAAAATAAAATAAGATTGGGGCTAACTAGAACTCTAGTTGGATTGAGTTATGGTGGCAATAAGTCACTAGCTTCAAGTGCTATCTTAGCTGTTATGAGATGCCATCCTGCAAGAGTTAGTGAATATGGCCTAGCTAGACTGGATCCATTTACTCAGTCAGATCCTGCGATAGAGATAGGCACAGGGCTATCACTTAATGAGGCGTCTGAGACATTCTTTGCGTCTCTTACAAAATTTGCAAATGGATCTCATGGAGCTTTTGGTCAGAGGGAGCCAAACCTTCAACCGTCTCAAAGAAGGGAATTTGCAGCAGTTGTCGTTAACTCCTGGTTTAATAAATTGAATCAAATAGTCATAGCTGAAAAACTTGGTGATCAGTGGGGGAATTTTAATAAGGCCATGGCTCTTATGGATGCAGCGCTAGAGCTTCGAAATGATGTTCCAAAGAAAGAGAGAAATAGCTGGATCTGGTTATCCAATTCAGATGTCATAAGCTTTGCTGGCAATGGAGGACACAGATACCAAAAGTTCATAAGTAAATTAACTGCTCTGGGCGGGACTCTGTCTAGCGCTCGATAATTTATATAGACTTTGAGATCTATGCTGAAAGTTTGGAGTAGTAACAAATTAATTGACTGAGATCAGCACGAGTCCTGTTGTGGTTGCAATAATAAGTTACAACTAGTCATCTATTTTGTTTTAAGGTATATGGTGAATATGGATTCTTTTCTAGGTACAAAATTTAAAGAACTTGCTGGCTCTCATACAGTAGAACGAGCTGTTGTTAGGGTGAGAGGTCGTGGCGAAACTCTTCCTGATAAGCGAGATGTGCGGATAAAAGCATATTTGGATCGACTTCTAGATATCGCTAGCGATTCGCGTGGGTTTAATCGGTTGAAAAATAGAGTCTTATCGAGATACTGTACCAAATACGAGGAGATTCCTGAAAGCTTTTGGCAAAGCAAATTAGCTGAAGTACGCGCTAGGGGTGAAGGAGCTGATTGGGGCAACCTAACTGAGCAAGAACAGACTAATCTTAAAAGACAACAGCTTGAAACAGTTTTGACTGACCAGTGAGCGTCACTTGAGGAATGGGTAGATTACTTTGGATCTTCGGATTCTGAAAACATTCCCAATGAATTTAAATATTGGATTTTCCGCGCTGTAGTTTCCCTCCAGGAAGTTGTTAAGAAAAAAGTTGGCGATAATGAACATTTAGAGTTCCCAAGTCGTTCAAAGGGAACAACTAGATCTTTTCCTGATCTCAATAATCAGGCGCTTGATTATGTTGTTGAAGCGCTAAAGAAAAATTTAGATGGCACTCCAATGGAGTTTGGGTATGATATTCAACCAGATGAAATAATTGCGTTTAACGAATACCTTGCTAAGAAAGATTTTTCCAAGCTTTATGCTTGGGCAGTCGAGCTTGCAGCTACTCCCGAGCACTTATTGCAGATAACTGACGGTAAGTGGGTGAAGTATGATCAGGGATCGAATCCAACAGTATTGGTAAAATCTATTCGTGGTCGTGGGACTGGATGGTATTCAGCAGGTTTTAATACCGCTCTGAAGCAGCTTCAAGACGGTGATTTTTATGTGTATTACACAATTGACGATGATGGTCAGCCCACACTGCCTCGACTTGCTATAAGAATGGACGGGCATAGTAGGATTGCCGAAGAACCACGTGGAATAGCTTACAAGCAAAATCTTGATCCATATATCTTGCCAATTCTTGAACAAAAAATGCAAGAATTTGGACAAATTGGTACAGAGTTCAGGGAGAGGGCAAATGATATGAGAATGCTGACTGCCATTGAAAAAAAAGATAAGGATAACTTAGATCTAACTAGAGAAGAACTTGTTTTTTTGTATGAGATAGATAAGAAAATCGTTGGATTTGGACATGCTCCTGATCCGCGTATTGAAGACTTACGTTCTAGACGAAACAAGTTCAAGGATGTGCCGATAGTTTTTAACTGTAGTCCTAACGAGGTCGCTTGGACGGAAGCACTAATCAATGTTACTACCAAGGTGTATGTAGGCCCTTTGGTTTCTGGGTTATTAAGTCAATTTACTCAAATTGAGAGAATTTACACTTCTTTTCCTGATAGGGAAATTGTCAGAGAAGAGATTACAGTCGGCAGACTTAATAGAGATGGAATTAGGAGAGCAATAAAACTTCTCAACATTTACGTTGGACCATTTGCTAAAAAAATGATGAGACAAAAAGACTTTATGCCTCAAGAAATAAGCGTGAGTTTGATTAGTAAATTATTTTTAGGTAACTCTGCAACTACTCAGAGACCTGAACAAGTTAGAGTTGTACGATTGAAGGTGGGGGATCTTGGGCTTCCTGATAATTCAAGAACTGCAGACGTTTTTCGAAGAGCTGACGAGCTTGGATTAAAAGCATGTCCTGCTGAGGTTGGACCACTATATTGTTTACTAAAAAGAGGAGGTAGTATTGAGCAACAGGTTGCAGTCGTTATGAAGCCTATTCAATTGCCAGAAAGGAGCGAGATATTCAATGTTTGGCTTACGACTAAGGAGTGGAAGACTAATCTCTTAGATAGTTTAGAATTGCATTCAGATGATGTGTGGATGCCTGATATGGAGCTTTTGTTCAGTTACTGAAAGTTGTTCTTAGTGATTTAAATATTTAATTCTTGAATTGGAGGTGCATTCAAAAATTACTCTATTCTAGTCACCACATATATCTGTGGTCTTCCATGGAACGAGTCGTATTTTATTGGTTCACCTGGTATTGGTGCAATTAGAGTACCTGCAATCTGGGCGGAGGCAATAAGTTTTTGAGCATAACCCGTATCAGTCAGAGCGTGCCTTGATAGTTGTACATAACCCCTCATCTTAGCTTCTGCAATTAGAGCTTTTTGTAATTGTGTGTTGGCACCTGTGCCTTGCAAATCGTAATCAACCGCTGTTGATTGCACATACAGAGTCTTTTCTCCACCTAAATTATCTTAAATAGCTTGGGTTCTTTCTACCAAGATTGAACCTTCACCATTTTGTAGTAATTCATTCTTTCTATCGATTATGGCCATAGAGTCTGATTCTTATATCAATTAATACGTAGGATTGCCTTACTGCACCACCCACTCATTAAACCCCACATGTACTGCGCAGGCCAAGATGAAGCCTGCTGTCAATCCCAATCTGCCTTTTTTACTGCTGTAAAACAGTATCAGAAATGTCGTGGTGTGCATTAGGCCTGTTTGCCAGAGTCGTGTCCAGAGTTGTGAGAAGTCGTTGAGTAGAAAAAAGTTCATCAAGTAGAGTGATGTCTCGGATATCGTAAAGGCAAAGCCTAGGATCATGATTTTGCCAGTGTTCAATTTACTCAAGCCACCTGTGTGTTGTCTGGCGTTGTGTTGTACTAGACCAGCTTTAAATACTTCTTCAAGTAAGTAGATAAAAGGAACAGCGATTATTTGCTCGACTGGAAGAAGTACGATGGGGGCGGCGAGGGTGGTGATCAGATAGATTATGAAGAGCATATGAGTGTAATTTGTTCTAAATTAATGTTATCGCTAGATTTTTGGCTAAGCAGGAATGACTAATATATTGATTTTTTAAGGAATGTTTTCAGACAACTCTATTTCACTCACAAAACTATGGAACACCCAGCCCATGATTGGCTGCTCATCATTTTTAGGATCTGGGAGCTCGACTTTAACCCACTCGCCATCGCGCGCAAGCTCCAAGGCATTCTTTGTTGTCCAGATCAGGTAAATGCTTTTTGAGTTCAGGTCTGGTTCCTCTCTGACGTTGACGACTTTGCCGTAGGTAGGAATTTTGATCACAATGGGTTTTGGTTCTGCAGTTGTGTTTCCAAGATCAGTCGACTGCGTCTGTGTGCTTACTCCTAGGACAGAGGTATTACTATCGACACTTAGAACTATGTCTTGGGTTGGCTCGGGGGATTTTTCTACTTTATCGCCTTTTCTCAAACCCACCACAGCCTCTATTACATCTGACTGATTGAGGACATCGAGCTTGTTACTTTGCTTACTGGAAGAGCTGGAACTTTCCAAAGCTTGGCTCAGAGTTATTTTCTCAGAAGATCGACTGTCGGCGATCTGTTTTTTGCCGATCAAAAAAGCTGCCATAGAAGTCAATGATAAAATTGAAAACAAACCAATTGCCACTGCAGTTTTGATGACCCAAGTTTTACCTGCCGACTGGATAAAAGCTTGATGGAGGTTGGTGTTCGATTTACTTTTTTTATCATGTTTGGAGTGATCTTTAACAGCATGATTTACTTCTGAGTGGTCACTCTGCTTCATCATCTGCTCAGTGGCTTCCTGCACAGTGAAGTTGGGAGTTGGCTGGATCTTAAGATTTTTACTCTTGCCTCCCTGAGTGATCATCTTCAGGTACAGAGCCAAGAAGACAAAGCCAGCCAGCAAGATAATCACCATACCCCAGACGGCCACAGTCTGGACGCCTCCCACGAAGCCAAAGACAGTCCCCACCGAACCAGCCGATGAGGCTAGAGATTTTAGGTCTTCGATCTTATCTTGTGCAGACTTGATTTCGATGAGCGCTTGACGAAAATCACGAATACGTGACTCAGGCGTATGGCTATCTTTGAGGAGGACAGCAGCTTTATCCAGACTAACATCGATGTCTGCTTTGAGCACTGCTCCTTGGGCAAAGTACGAGGTACTTTTGAGAGGTGAAAAAAGTATCTCAGTCTGTTTGCGAAGAGCCTCGAGACTTTCTGGATCAACTATCCAAACATTGGCAGTCTTGACCTCATAGGTTTTACTGGCATTAGGCGCTAGCTCAACCTCACCAGAAACAAAAAGTGATCGCTCCTGAGCATCGTACTTGACAGTCAGACCATCGTCTAGCTTGATGATATCTTTCTCTGTAAGCTCTGCTGGCAGGTAGTACTTGATGGGGACTTTTTGAGTCACCACGCTGGACGGATTAGTCACTAGAGCTTTGAAGATGATGCTACCGTTCTCTATCCAGATATTTTTGATAGGTTTATCAATCTGCTGTGCCATCAACAGGAGATTGGCATTGATGACTGCCTTGAGTCCAAGTAGCTTGTTCTCCTCATTTGCCAGTGGGTGAGCTGTCGTTTTGTGAGTGATGTTCTTGGGTGAAATGGAAGGAAGCTGATTGAGGACCATGATCTTGGCTTCCATGTCAGAAATGATGACATGGAGATCCCCTCTAGGATACTTATCTAAGTTGCTCAGGATTTGATCGATCTCCTCTGAGTAGTTAGTTAGTAACCGCATCGAGTCTTCGATCTGTCTTATAAAGCCGAACAAAGTTTGAGCTGTAGAGTCGTCTTTTGATGAGCCTATTAATTTTTGTAATCTTGAAAGATCTTCAGTGGCAAGTTTGAGATACTGTTGAGAAGTGGGTGACTTGCCATAAGCTCGAATCTCACGTGCTGTGCTACTACTATTGGATAGAGTCGAGTCCACACGATCTGTTAGGCGGTTGATGATGGGGTGATTCCAGGCTGAGTGCAGCCAGACAGCTTGGGAGGCTAGGGTAGAAGTTTGCTGATTGGCATCAGTAGCTGAAGAGGCTCCTAAGACTTGAGAGACAGTCGCGATAGAGGCTATAGCTTGTGACTCCGAGGCTTGCTTCCAGTTGGTGTCCAAAGATGCAAGCTGAGTCTGGATGCTCTGCGAGCTGCCCATCAACCCCAAAGCAATTTCTTTGGAACGAGTGATTTTTTCTGACAGACTAACTGGCTCGCCTTCTTCTATAAAGGTCTGGATAACGGGCTTGTTGACGACTCTTTCGATGAGATTATTGTTGCGGGTTACTTGATCATTGAGTAGAGACATCTGTTTGGCTAAGCCGGTAAGATCAGCATTGAGTGTGGTGGCGGTGTTGTTGACAGTGGAGTTGATGCTGTTGGACGTAGACGAGACAGAGTCTAGCTTTGATGAGACAGAGTTGACCGTTGAAGAGATGGAGTTGATGTTAGTCGCAGCAGAGTTGATGGCCGTTGTGGCGGAATTGACATTGGTAGCCACATTGTTAACAGCCGTTGTGGTGGCTGTCACCTCGGAGCTAGTAGCTAGTGAGCCAGTGTTGAGCTCAGGCCCAGTTAGGCGACGAGTGGTTGACGACCAGATGTCTGAGACTAGGGTGGAGAAGTTGGTCATGCTCCTGTCTGGATAGTTCCAAATGTCAGCTGCCGAGACTGCAGCGGGTGCAGCGATGATGAAACTCTTGTCCATGCAGAGTAAATCCCCCACGACAGTGCAGCACATCTGGGCACGATAAAGTCCGAGCGGTAGTCCAGGAGTGGTGACAGTGATCGCTCTCCAACCATCGCTGGTAGTCGTCATGGCTGAGCCGGTTAAGTGAGCCGTACCATCTGGGTACTTGCTAGTGAAGTTGCAGCTGGCAGCTAGATTGGGTGATGAGTCATCGTCAAATAAAAACTCACCAATGGCGCAGGTATTGGCTGTAGTACAAGTCCGATAGTTGGTGTTATCCGCCAAAACAACGGCTGGTTGAGTCAACAAAACCAAACAAAAGAAACACAAAATAATGTGCTTTAACTTTTTAAACATTATAAAACTAGTATTTTTTACATCAAATTATGTCAAATAGCGCGCTCTTTCCATGTATTTATACTGCTCTAAGCATAGCGCACTACTCGATAAAAAAGAAGGTCGGGACTCACAATAATGAAAAAGTTTCGAGCTGTTGTAAAAAAGAAAAAATTACTGCAGCTAATAGCTCGTAATATTTACCGATTTGGTTGTGGAGTTGCCTGAGGTATCGACTGCAGTTGCTGTTATAGTGTGATTTCCACGTTTGGTAATCTTAATGTTGCAGTTGTAGGCATAGCTGAGATCAGTACACTTAAGTGCTCCATCGACATAGAACTTAACTGAAGTAATAGCTACATTGTCGGTGGCTGTGGCTGCAGTAGCTATAGATGTACGAGTGGAATAAGATCCTCCATTTATTGGGTAGTCGATGTTCAGAGTAGGAGGAGTTTGATCAAGTGGTGAGGGAGCGGGCGTTGGAGACGGTGTAGGCGTGGCAGAAGGTGAGGAGACTGGACTTGGCGAAGGACTTGGCGAAGGACTTGGTGAAGGACTTGGTGAAGCTGAAGTCATCGGTGAAGGAGTTGAGGAAGCTGAGCCACCTGGTGTGTCGAGTAGTAAAACGGCATAAGCTGAAAGCATTGTTGGAACACCATTAACGGTAATAGTTTGTTCTGAAGGAGTTTTATTAATAATAATAGTTTTTACTGCAGTCGCTGCCACTTCTATATCTGGACTAGACGAAGTGGCTTGCAGTAAGGATGTGCCAGTTCCGAAGTAATCGTGGAAGAATTTGTAAATATAATAAGCGGGATACGGCTGACCACCGCCCACCTGTTTAACATCGGTGTAAATGTTTTCTTTGATCAGATCTGGAATGTGATTCTGTGGCTGCCAGCGCAGTGAGACGGCTACACCATTTTTCATCTCATGCAAAAGCATACTGGCTAATGCAGCTGCCTGATATGTGGTAGAAGGCTGATATGTATCGGCATTTTTCCAGATGTAGTCTTCTGCATACCAAATTGGCTCATTATTGTACCCAGGCAGAAGTTTTATCTGCGCAGCTACATCACCAAACCAATGAGTGAGCTTAATGCGCTGTTGCTCAGGATAGTTAGCCCAGTTAGTATCACCTCCTATAGAGTTGCGATCGATCACGAGAAAATCTGCTCCGATTTTATTTGCTAACCAATAAGTCAAAACGGTGGCGTTCCGACTAGAGATTGGAGAAACTGTATTATGATTCTGGGCAAGACCCAAGTCTTCTGCTCCACCAGATCCCTCAATCTTTAGATAAGGCCCACCAACTTTAGCATCTGGTCGAACTGCCTTGATAGCGGTGTAAACTTTGTTGTAGAGTCGTGTGTAGCGGACGTAGTCCCAGTTATTATTTGGTGAGTCCCACAAACCCTTCATCTCGTTCCAGACTTGAAAGTACTGGACGTCTGGGTATGTTTGTGCCACTTTAGCTGCTAAAGCAGCAAAGTCATCTTCATACTCAGGAAGAATAGGTTCCTCTAATAGATTCCAATCTGTGCCTGATTCTGGAACCCAGTTGGGGTCGACCATCCAAGTTGGTCCACAACATAGAGTTACCACCAAGGTGCGGTTGGTGTCTCGCATGGCACTTAACCTATTGGTCAGAGAAGAAAAGTCATAGACATCTGGAGCTGGATTGATTGATCCAACGCCCCAGCCATGGATGTGGGTGTTGGCAAAGGTGGTTCCCTGACTTAGAAGATTTTTGGCAGATTGTAGAGCTGCTGGGTCACCGGAATTCTCTAGACTGTACTGAGTGTGAGTAACTCCAATTTTGAAGTCATTAGCCGAGACGACTATGTTAGGGTCGATAGTCACCGAGACTTGGTCGACTTGTGCTTGGGTTGGTAGATCTGTTTTTACGCCACCCTTGAGTGCAAAGGACACAATTACAGCAAAAACAACTGCATAAACACCAAATAATACCGCGGCGGAAGTTAGGGAAAGTTTATTAATAAGCATGGAAGCACTTTTTTGCACTGTATAAACTGTAGCACATCTTATGTGCTCATCTTTAGGCTGTTTACCGCCCAATGAATTTGATCAAGCAGTGCGAAATTGTTTATTTCGATTCCTTGCGGCCCTGCCGCAAGGTGGTTGATTATGTGGAGTTAAATGGGCTACATCGTCAGTCTGTAGTTCTAGTTTTTGGGAAGTGATCGAAAATTTTTCATTTTTATTCTGAGACAATGTATTGATGAAGTACTAAGGTGCAGTTCAGAATCAATAAGTCTGACCATAGCAGGTGCTCAGATAAGAGTAATCAAGAATGTCTACATTACCGTCAGCGACTATGTCAGCTCGAAGTGGGTTAGGAATAGAAAAGAGAGTTCCGACTAGCAAGTTATAGTCAGCTACATCGATATCTCTACCTTGATCTTGATCTATGTCAGCAACTGCACAAGCAGAAGGCGAGGTGCTTGGTGATGCCGATGGAGTTGCGGAAGGAGATGAAGAAGGTGAAGAGCTGGCTGATGGCGTAGGTGTAGCATTTGGACAGAGACTATCATAAGTGATGGAGCCTTCAGCAGTGGTAAAGTTCACTTCCACAGTCCCACACTCGTACAGACGTCGATAGACAAGTGGTGAGGAGCTGATCTGTTGTCTAGCACCAAGAGGAAGTCCTAGCTCATAGTTATACTCATTAATAGGCTCCTGCTCAAAGTACTCTCTATACCTCATGGTTCTAGAGCCATTGATATCTCCATAGTCATCTGAAAAACGATATGAAGAGTTGGTACCGTTGGTGATTAGGAGGAAATTTGCAAGAGAGTAGCGGAGATCTTTTACAAGTGAACCTATTTCACCATTTTGTTCTCTCCACAGATTGCCAGGTGCTGCAGCCATGAAGTGCTTGCCACTGTTAACCCAGGTGGTGGCCTGTGTCAACTGGGCTTGAGTAGTATTGGAGGAGTGAGGACCTCTACCCCAATCGAGCACAAAGTCTTCCATCATGCCACCCTCTAGAGAGTCATCTGTAATGTATCGGTTCCAGCTGGTAGCGTTGTTGGGATTGGAGATCATGTTGCCCCAAAGTGGAAAGTTGTATCCTAGTGAAGAGTCATGCAAAACTGTGTGCATAGAATCAACAAGTCCAGCTACAGCACTAGCGTAAGCAGCTGAATCAGCGAACTCTCTTGGCACAGCATTGGCGTCACTACCCCCATCCTTGAGAACTTTACTCCAGGATAACTCGACATTATCTAAGAAAATACCAGTTGCACCTGTAGCTGGATGAGCTGTAACGTTCCCAAGATAATCGACTTCATTGCCTCCCACCATTTCTCTGACTGCCCTCTTGTTCATGTACTTGCGATACTGCGAATCAGCTGGGTTAGGTTTGTAGGAACTTCCAGAGCCAGATGACTTTGAAAAACGATCACCATTTTGCTTGTGGATGTAAAAATTCTCAGTGGGACAGATGTCTGGATACTCCAACAGACAAGTTCCAGAGACTATACTGTCTTGGATTTCACAGAAGTCACCTGCATCCATGTTCACATTATCTGAATATGGCTTGAAAGTACGATCGCTCTCAGCGCAAGGAGTTAGCTGTTGTGAAGGCGTGACATAGTCGGAGTTCGGCGCTGCAATCCGATCCATAGCAGTCAGATAAATATATGACTCTCCCGTGTAAGGAGTAGGAGTATTGATTTTATACAGA
>CAYUQY010000028.1:0-9567 GCA_964447075.1 uncultured Pseudomonadales bacterium
CTCTCATTATGCTCTAGGAAAAGACAAACTGTCTAAATTATCGGGTACCTGCCCAGAAGCTGTTGCAATTCCAAAAGAAGTCATCGATATTTCTCATGCTATAGTTATTGGAAAAATGTCTCTACTTACATTTATATCATTAAATATTTTTGTGAGGCAATTACTACACTCAGGTTCTAAAAACAAAGTATCACGAAGAGATTTTTTAAAGCTTATGATTTCAGGTGCCCTTACTGCATGGTCGCAGACTTCATACCTAAGATTTGCTTCACTTCCTACCTCCAACTCTAGCTCTTCACTAGAAGCTAAAGCCCTCAATCGATTTTTGTATTCAGCTGATGCGGCCATTGGTAAGACGAATTTCAACAACATCAATACTTTTTTTAGAGACTTAATGATGTCTCGTCGTTTGCAGCGTTGTGCCAACTACCAAAGTGAGAATGTATTGTCAGGCAAGAGCCCAACAATAAACTACAATGTTCACATTGGGCACGCAGGATTAGAAGCCTACTTGGATAATGAGTGGCTATTTTTCAAAGTACTTAACTTATTTCCAAATATTTTACTTAAGAATATCATCGATTATAATGGCGGTATAACTGCGTTTGCAACCAGTATTTTTCTAAAACTTGATTCTGAGGATCCCAGCAAAGACAAGTTTATTCATTATTTAGATCAAGAACTTAGTGAATTTCTAATAAAAAAGCTAGATAGTTAGAATTTAGGAGACTAATTGACGGCTTTAAACTAGTTGTCTTGGCGCTACCCTCACCACTTCCCGCTCGCCCCACCTCCTCCGCTCATGCCTCCCCCAAACTTGAAGCCTGAACCACCACTGGTATGAAAACCTCCCCAAGTATTTCTCCAGGAAGTAGTCTTGTGATCTAGATTCCAGTGCTTAAAGTTGCTGGAGAGAATGTAATCCAACAGTAACCCGATGATACCTAAGATTGTGGCTCCAGTAGCTTGAGCTACTATCCAGCCAGTAGCAGCACCGATCACACCACCCAGCCACCATGACTTGGATCGACCTAAGAAAGAAACTACATAGGTAAAAACTGAACCTAAGAACATGAGAGCAAAGATGCCAAGCTCGCCGATTTCCAGCCAATCAGATACTCCTGATTTTTTACTAGGAACCAACTCTTTTTGATCAATTTTATGGGCTTTTTCCAAAATTGAGTCCACTCCAGCCATGACTGCTCCACTGTAGTTTGATTCCTTCAAGAAAGGCACAATTTTATCTCTGATAATCGCGCCTGAAACTGAGTCGGTCAAAAAAACTTCAGCTCCATAACCTGTTTGGATGCGAAGCTGCCTATCCTCAATCGTAATTAAAAGTAAGACGCCATTGTGAAGTCCAGCTTTACCTATTTTCCAGCTATCAAAAATTTGTTGTGAGACATTTTCAACTGGCTCCTGTCCGAGATTAGTTAGGGTCACCACTGCTATCTCAACCCCGTTTTCTTGAGCTGCTTCTTTGATCAGCTTTACCTCAAGTTCGTTCTCTTCCAGCTCGCCAATCACAGAAGCGTAGTCGTTGACTGGACCTTGATAATCGGGAACTGTGAATGCCGCAACATTTACCACGTTGTACGCCAAAAAAAGACATGCTGTAAATAAACTTAAGAAAGTTTTTTTCCAAGTTAATCTACCAAATATTTTTTTACTGCCAAGTTTCATATGTCATTTTTTCAAATTCGTGACTGTTGTGTTGACGCAGTTGCATCAACAACTCTGAACCTTTTTGTGAACGAGTAAAAACTAAGTTTCCGCCTCCCACGTACTTCTGCCACTCCCTTGCAAAAACTCTAGACCTCTGTTTATTAATGGCAATTATATCGGGAACTGGATGAAATGTGGGTTTGGTTCTTTTTAGCAAGCTCAAAATCGAGTAACCAAGCCACCATAGAGGTGTGAGTAGCCCCAAAGGCATGCGGTCTAGTGAGCGAGAGATAAGGTATCTTTGATCAACCACGGGTGAAAAAATATCGCTTAAAACATTGTTAATTACTTTGGAGCTGGCAGCATCAATCTTAGATATTTCTATGTGAGTTCGACCTTGTGAGTTGGTGTAGACTTCTAGATGAGCGGTGTATGCAGCTGCTCCTACTAGCTTGAGTTTTTTGAGACTCTCTAGAGCAGCTACGGCAATATCCAAGATGTAAGCGTCGACTGGAATTTGAGTCATGACTTTGTGGTAGATCGTCTTGAAACGATAGCCCACGTGGACTTGGATCACGACTAGAAGAAAAATCGGAGCTACTTGGAGCAGTTGTGGACTCCAAGCGGCTAGTTGAGGGAAAGTTAGTAAATTATAGGTATTCTGCAGATACCAAGCTGCTATACCGACCAAGCTTTCCAGTGCTGAGAAAGTCAGCGCTCCAGCGCTATCTTTGATAGAGTGCACAGTCTTGAAGTTGAGTCTGCGCTGATTCATGCTGATGCCAGCTAACTCAACGTTTTCAAAAGCTTCTCCGATCCGCCACTGCTCAAAAACCTTTTTCCTCTGACTACTTTTTTTTAGCATTTGCCGATTGTGAACTTCAGGTAGTAAGTACTTGAATCCAGTCGTGATCAGCGTGAGTACAAGATTTTCATCGATATGTTTTGCTCCCTTGATGATTCGGCCGGACTCATTGATGCCATAAAAATGCTCATGTTTGGCGATCACTCTTTTTAGATCCTGATCACCTCTTTCATATCGAGTATCTAAGCACGCCATGTACCAAATGTTAGCGAGCTTATCAGGGCTAGTTGGATCGAGCCTCAACGCCCGACCTCGAATTTGATTGGTCGAGGTATATGTAGTGACAGATGTTAGATCTAGTAAAGTATTGATTCTTAAGCTATTCCAACCTTCACCTATCAAGCCTCTGGTTCCCACCAAGCACCGTGTGACGCCTTGCTCGAATAGGTCAGTGATCATCTGAACATAGACACTCGTGCGCCAATCTGGTCCTGATCCAACTATCTGTATTATTTTCTCAAACTCTGTAGTCTGGTGGGAAATACCCAACTTATATTTATGTTCTTTTTCCCATACTTTCATGGCTGACACGATAACTGTCAGCTCATCAGCATCGACCAAGACACTTGTACCTGTTATCAGAATCGGTTCCAAGGCCGTAGTTTCTGGAGTATGGACGATAGTTTTAAAAATTCCCACCGCTCCTCCTGCATCTGGATCAAGCACGTTTTTAACTTTTTTAAATGAGCTCAAGTTCATTTTTTCAAAATCAGTGATAACTACGCACCGCAGCTGATCTTGAAGATTTACTTGCTCCTGTTTGAGAATTTCTATAACACCTTGCTGCTTGGCCTGTGAGAAGGTCAAGATTAAGTCAGTGGGTGAGCGATTACTCTGAACTCCTGACTCAGTCATGATGTAGCCAAACATACGCAGT
The DNA here is from genome assembly GCA_964447075.1 of uncultured Pseudomonadales bacterium. Classification (GTDB taxonomy): domain Bacteria; phylum Patescibacteriota; class Microgenomatia; order UBA1400; family PJMF01; genus CAYUQY01. The sequence goes on from CAYUQY010000028.1 coordinate 3,408, forward strand.
GTAGCTTTGATATTTCCTAGCAGATCTTGGTGATCTTGATCACTGCTCATCTTGAGGTAATTAAGGCTAAAGATCTTGAGCAGCACCGACCAGTCGTCCAGGGTCAAGTCCTGTCTCATTTCTGGAATAATAATTACTTGGGGAGGTATACTTATTTTTTTGGCAATTAGAAGCTTCACGAGCGCCACCGAAAGGGCTGGAAGTATCTTGAAGTACGAGCGCCAGTCATCTTGGGTCTCAATCTTGTCAAACTCGCTCGCTATAAAGTTATTAAAAGTTGGCTCACTAGCTAACTGAGTGATGAACTCTTCAAACTTGAGCTGAATGTTGCTCAAAAAAGTTTTTTCTTGGGCCGTTGGTTCACACAGGTAGAGCAAATCCTGATAAGGAGCTAGGTTACCTTCTTTGACCACAGCTGGCGTTGGAATCTCGTAATCTATCTCACCCAGGAGGCCCAAGTAGTTCTCTTTTTCTTGCGTAGAAGCTGAGTGAGGTGGTGTGGCGGTCAATCCTATCAGGTGAGGCTGACCTATTCTCTGACTTAAACACTTGATGGTCAGCGCCCAGTAGTCTAGCAGATGATGTGCTTCGTCTAGAACGATCACTTTGACGCCTTGGGCTACAAGGTTATCTATCAATCTGCGAGCGTTTTGATGAAGGATTGTCTCGATTTGAGCAGAGGGGTTGGCCAAAAAGTTATTTTTAGCCACTCTTCGATACTTGCCAATTTCTTGGGCGTAGATGGCAGCCTGCTTTTTTCTCATCGTCTGAATTCTCCCTGCTGCCTGCCCTTGTGTTTCAACAAGTCTATTTTCTATCAAGTTAGCACTCCAAATTTTCTCAGCTTCTAGATTGAGTAGATCACTTTCTTGATCAGATGAGGAGATCAATTGGTAAGTGAAGATATTAATGAGCTTGAGGTCTTTGGGATTGGTGCTGACTATTTGATCCAGAAGATATTTTTTATCCTCTGGTAAAAAAAGACTGACTTGCTTGCGCCACTGGAGCGCGATGGTGGAGTTGGGTGCAAAGACAACTGCTGGACTACCCAGTCTTCTGATCAGCTCAATACCCACGGCAGTTTTTCCAGATCCTGGAGGAGCTACGATGTGAAACTGTTGATCTTTAGGGTCAAGAAGGTCGATCCGGTCCAGTATCTGCTGCTGATAGCGACGGAAAGGATACTGGAACAGCAACTCTTTAAGGAGAGTGTCCGGCATTATTTGTCTAGATCAAGATTGACAGCTGGTGCAACTTTGGCGTCTGACACCGACTCGAAGAACTTTCTCTGTCCAAAGCCTGTCATGCTGGCTATGAAAACAGTCGGCACTGACTTAACTTTGACATTGTAATCTTGGACTACTTCGTTGAAGCGCTTACGCTCTACGCTGATGCGATTCTCTGTACCCGCCAACTCATCCATCAGAGCTAAGATAGTGGTGTTTGACTTCAGCTCAGGATAACTTTCTACAATCACGAGCAATCTAGCTAAGCTTGTTTCGAGCTGGCCAGCTGAGGCCACTTTCTCATCAGTGGTCTTGGCTCCTGCATAGCCCTGACGAGCCTGTGCGATAGCAGTAAAGACCTCTTGCTCTTGGGTGAGCGTGCCTTTGGTAGCCTCGACTAAGTTGGGGATAAGATCAAATCTTCTCTGGTACTGTGTCTCGACCTGTGCCCAAGAACCATCCACTTGCTCGTTGAGCGAGACGAGGCCGTTGTAGGAACTGATAAGCCAAAGTGCCAGGGCAAGGACTACTCCACCGATGATAAGGGGTATTTTGAGCTTCATATGTTTGTCATTTCATTAAATCAAAATAATAAATGAATTTTAACATGTTAGGACCCCAAAATCATAATCCATCTAAAAATAATAAATTGAAATGGTAATGGAATGAGTGCGTATTTTAAAATCTCAGATACAAAATTATTTTTAGTTATTTGTTTTGTCCTTCTATTTTGAGCTTTATGTGCATAAATTGTAATCAGGAAAAAAATAAGCTGGATGCTTCCAAGAATTAAAAATGGCCAATTATCGAAGATACTGAACCATGGAGGAAGATTAATAATATAGTTGATAGTCACTTCACCAAACGTGCTTAAGACTGCGTTCAATAATATTGCTAGTATAATTTTTGTCCAGGATGTGCCAACAGTATTTCGTATATTCTGAGTAGAAACTACATACAAGATTGTCGCTAGAAGTGGAATCGAGTAAAAAAAGATATCTGAGTAAAGGTACTGAAAACATGATTCTAGCCAATCATGTGGTCTAAATTCCCATCCTAGAGCAATATTGGTGAATTTTGAAACTAGTTGCAATCCAAATATAAAATTGACAACTATACAAATTATATAAAAGCTGTGAGTTTGTAGTATTAGAGATGTTGACTGACTTGTCTCTATGTCATTCTTCATTAACATAATATAATTCAAGTTGAAATTATTTTAAGAATCTCTGCACAAAGTTTGTAGTGCGTGCGCTAGAGTTACTTATTTAGCATCTTCATGTAGTCTATCCTACCACTAGACTTGTCATAGTACTCTGGAAAATGGCTGACTTGCTTGTAGCCAAACTTCTCATAAATTTTCCGACCACTTTCGTAGAATGGGTCGTCACCTGTCTCCATACAGATATATCTGGCTTTCCGCTCGATAGCGAAGTTCTCTGCTGCTGCAAACAACTGCTTACCGTAACCTTTACCTCGATGTTCATCGCGAACGGCGTAGTGCTCGATGATGTAACCTCCATTGGCGATGTAGTTCTCCCAAACCCCTACAGCTCCAATAGCTGTTCCAGATTCATCTTCTAGATAAAAGAACCTTGAGTTGCCTTTGTTGAGGGTGGCGTGAATATTTTCTTTGAATCTAAGTTTCTCGCCCTCTGACAGAACTCCAGTGATGTTGGGAACTAGAAAAAGCTGCCAAATCATGTCGGCTTCGCCAACACTATCGACATGTTTGAGGGTGATGGTGGACATAGATATTTCTTTCAATATAAAACTTGAACTAAAATCTTACTTCCCACTCTCCCATGGTGACATGAGCTGGAAGTAGTTACCATCTGGATCGGCGAGAGTGGCGATAGGTTTCCCTTCCATGCCTTCCATCTCGTAAGGCTCCAATATCACCTTTGCTCCAAGCTTTTTCATCCTAGCAAACTCTCCTCTAACATCCGTACTCTCGAAGTTAAAGATAACTCTCTCTGGATTCTTGGAGACTCCTCTTACTTTGTCGTGCGAACCGATTCCCAAGAAGCATGATCCTACCATAAAGCCATACCAATCTCCTTGCACCATATCTGGTTTTTTATCTAGAATTTTCTCGTAAAAGCCAGCTAGAGCCTTGGAGTCCGCGCTGCCGATCAGGAGAGAGTTGAGATTAAGCATGAGCTACTTCCTTTTTTTTATGTTGGCTTAGTAAGTATGTGCTGACTGATCTACTTCGAGTTAAATTCTAACACAGGTGAGAGATAAAATATTACAAATTACTTGCCCTAAAACAAATGTATATTCTCTGGATTTTTGAGCAGATCAAAAACATCAGGAAGAAATTTTTTAGTCTTTGCACGCCGAGGCATGAAAAGCTTCACCTCTTCACCAAAATGGAGGTAAATAAAAGCAGCCGCCGTAATGACCTGCTGACCTTGCGCTGGAGTTTCACTGTCGTGAGAGGTGAGCATGACTTTAGATCAAATCAATAACTTTTAATCTTCAAAAAGTAATCTACAGTCCTAGGAGTCTGTTCAAGAAAAAATGCTTTCACAGCTTGCCACTCTTTTTCACTCAGCTGAATTCGTTCAGAATCTGCATCAGCATCATTAAAATAAGTAAGTGACTTTAAGTTGTGAGCCAAAGTGTCTTTTCTTAACCCATATTTTTTTACTCCAAACTCTACAACTTCTATTAATGACCAAGTTTTATTCTGACAGATTGAGAAAAGATCAAAGAAATCACGTTTTTTTCCTCTCCCACTTATTGCCTCCACCTTCATGGCTGCAATGTCTGCAATCGAAGCAATTGGTACACTTTCAAATAATTCACACTGACCAATAAGTGGGTAATCATAATAAAAAAGACTAATATCGGTATCGCCAAATTTTCCTGATACTGTTTGCCAACCTGCAGAGTTGAACACAATTTGCGGTATTAGTTTTTTCCATTGCTCCAACAACTGCTGGACATTAAATTCTTTTTGAGAGTATAGATCTAAGTCATAGGACTGCCGATGATCTAACTGTAGAGCAAGAGCAGACCCACCTGCTAAATAGGTATCGGGAGGTAGTAGTGGACCTAATAAGCCCAGTGCTGTTTTCGCATCTGCTGAAAGCCTGGTTGTAAACATCTCACCTCCTCAATCGGTACATGTAAGTAGTGTGACCAGAAAATACCATCCTTTTCGCTTAAGTCCCTAGCTGTCTTAAATACCTCAATAATGTCACTCTTGGAGTAAGTCTCAAACATCCATCTCCAAGAACCAATTGTACCCTCATGTAGAAACTTAGCAATGATGTCACGCTTATTTTTATGAGTATCCCAATCTTTGATTGGCGCACTCTGAAGCAAAAATTGAAATTCTGAAGGTATATGTTTTTTCTGGCGAAAAATAGAAAACATGGCGTAGTCATTATACTAAATTGCTAAGCAAAGTGAAGCCTCTACACATACTCCCAACAACGCTCATACTTCCACTTTTTTTAGTTCTATGATTAGACTCTGGATATCAGCAGAAAAATCCACAGCTTTTAAATACACTTGTTTAGCAGTTACTTCGTGATAGGTATGACTGCTCAAATTCCTTGCTTCTTGATATTCCAACCATTTCTCTACGTTTGAAATCAGGTTTTGCTGAGCTGCAAGTCTCAAGCAGTTTCTAGGACTTGCGCACTCTATTCCATTGCTCAGTAGTATAGTCTGGAGTAATTTCCACATCATTTCAAAAGTAAACTCAAATCGTTGAATGACCGAGTCTCTAGTGAACTCTGACTTAGGCTGAGATATAGCTTCAGATAATCGCTGTGAAGCCTCATCAAGTGAATTGAGTTGTGTAACAATTTTTAATTTTAGTTCCATAGTACGGCATCCTTCAAAGCTAATTTTTTAAATGTATCACTAACACTATAAAAATCCACTACTTCTACAATATAAGGAATAGATGACTCCTCTAGCTCATCGGCCATATCCGCAGCAGTTGTTACAGATAATGGCTCACTGCCTAAGACACCCACGTCAAAATCACTCAGCTTCTTGGAAGTTCCAGAAGCCCGCGAGCCAAAAAGAAATACTTTAAAAGCGCTTCTATCTACGTACTTAAAGACAATCTGCCTGATAATTTTTTCTGCCTGGGAAGGAGTCATCTTACTAGTATATCATTTTGGTGAAAACTCCTGATTGTGTATTTAAGTTTAGGTAGCAAAAAAGTCACCTAATGGATGTGGGGTCATTAACTACTCTAATCCCCAAGCAGCATCTGAATATCTTTCCTCTTTCAATAAATTTTGAATAATTAGCAGTATGGCTTGCTCATCTGTTTGCGATAGTGGTTCAAAACCGTCGTAAAAGCCTGAGCTTCTATCTGGAAGAAATACTGCTTCAGGAAATGGTTGTTTTACGGCATCTCGCGAGCGACCAAAGATATGGATATGTAAGAAAGCGTGTCCACCATTTGGTTTGTATGCCCAGTTTCCTAGCTCTTCGTAGTTTATCTTCACCACTGGAATACCCTGAACGATCATGCCGCGCTCCATAGCTTCTCCAATGAGCATCGTGAGCCTCATGAGCTCTATTGCTTGTTTGGGTGCGAGCTTTGTGCGATCTGGAATCGACTCATCTTTGACTCGAACACGTATGTGCCCGCCATCTATTCTGGAGACAAAAGGCTTTGGATGCGATTCGACGATGAAGTTATCTGTTTGGAAAAATATCGACATAATGTAAAAATTCTAAAAGTGCGGGCGGGGAGCAATCAAATCACTTCTAACTCAGATATTCTATCAATACTATCCTCTATCTGCTCACTTGTGATGGCAGTCAGATTAGGCGTACCAAACTTAGAATAAAATTCAGCTGCATTCATTAATTGGTTGTATACGAAAAAAACAAACAATCGCTGTCAACCCCCCATATTTCAGGACAGACTGCGTGAGTACTGTTTAGCATAAGCG
>CAYUQY010000029.1:0-9414 GCA_964447075.1 uncultured Pseudomonadales bacterium
AAGAAGTTGCCTTTCTTCGACGCTCACTGTCCCCTCCTGACTTGTGCTTTCCCCTAGTAATCCTCCCAATAAATTAGATGCCTTCTGCTCATCGAACTCGCTAGACACATCTACACTCATCTCTAAAGCCTTGCGTAAGACTGATTGACATCTTGCGTAGCTGTACTGGATATAAGGTCCAGAGTTACCTTCAAAAGAGAGTGAGCTTTCAAAACTAAAGGCTATGTCCTTACCCAAGGCAACTTTGAGAAGCGCAAACTTGACTGCCCCCACACCGACTACTTCACTGATCTGACTTTGCTCTTCTGGATCAAACTCTGGATGATTTTCTTTGACTATCTTTAGAATTCTTTCTCTTGACTCATCTATCAGCCACTCCCCTGTCAGAACATTACCCTTTCGACTTGACATCTTACCCTCTGGAAGCCTGACCATACCATGTGAGAGATGATGAGTTTTGAGGGCTAAATCAGGTTTCACTTTTTGTAGAGCGCAAAGTAACACCTTGAAGTACTCATCTATTTCGTTGGCCGTAATAATGTATGAGCGATCATATGGATATCGCTGATACTTCTCGATTGCCAGACCCAGCTCTTTCGCTTCGTAGGTAGGCAACCCAAGAGAGTTGATAAAAACCCTGTCGTGTAGTCCGTACTTACTGCCAGGAAAGATCGTGGCTCCCTTACTCTTCTCAAAAATACCTTTCTCAAGATTCTCCAGCACTAGCTGCATCCCAAACTCTGCCACCAAGCTTTCAAAGTAGTAATCCGAAAACTTAGTTCCAAGTCTCAAATATATTTTTTCGAATGCCTCCAAACTCCATGCACGACCTTTTTGGTAAAGAAGCTTGACCAAGTCTTTGTCTAACTTATGATCTGACAGCAAGTTAGAGTAATCAATAATAGGTTTCCAACCAGTTGTTTCTTGAAGATTTTCTTGAGCCACCACAAAAATCAGAACATTGATATTAGTAATTTCTTTTTTTGCTTGTTCAGAATCTTCAAAAGCTGCGGATCCGAGAGCGTACGCCTCTCCTAGAAACTTAACTCTTTGAATCAGTGGTGATAACTCCAAGTTGTTTAAATCTGATAAAGTATTTTCCGTCTGCACCCCTAGCTTATTGATCATGCCCCAAATAGACTTGGCAACATGCATGCCTACATCACCCTGATAACAAACACGTTTCACCTCGTGCCCAGTAGCTTCAAACAAACGACTGATAGCCTCACCCACTGTGTTGCTATAGAGATGACCAATGTGGAACTCCTTGAAAGGATTTGGATCAGTAAACTCAACCATTATTTTCTCAGATTTTTGGCCGTCTCTAGAATCCTCTTTAGCGTCAATTTTGTTTGGTGCCTGAACTAATGAGCTGCATACTCTTTCATCATCTTTAACATTGTGTGAGTTAGTTAGCTGCAACTTGTTACTATGCAACGTCGCCACTACATAACTATCGGACAAGTAAGCATTTATAAACCCCGATCCAGCTACTTCCAGTCGTGAAAAGACTGACCAGAGTTTGGCCTTCTGGTTCTGTTGAAGGGCTGTAACTAAGTAGATAGCAATCTCTTTTGCAGAAGAGAACGAGCGAAGCCCATTTAGAGAACTCTCACTACCTCTCAACTTCTTTAGCTCTCCGAATAGCCTCAGAGCTATGTTGCAACTGAAGTCCCCGTGCTCAACCTCAGCTGGTCTCTCTAGTTTGACTCTGGATCTATTTTGAAGCTCTCCCTCCAAAACACTCTCTAGTAACTTCTCAAGAGAATCGATAAAAAGAACTTTGGAGTCATGGACACTATGAGCAGTCATACAGACCCTCCAACTAGTAATTTTGAAATTTTTGCCTCATTCAAGCTATCTCCAGGCTTTTCTGCCTGGTGGAATTGTATAACCGAGAAGATGAATTCACAAGCTACTGCTTCAAGTTGATCTCAGGTCATTGACCACTCATAAATAGAGTACTTTTTGACTATCCCTAAATATGCTTAAAAATGACTACATTTTGAGTAGGAATCACAAGCTAGTCTACCAGATGTAATTTATTTACTCTATTACTATAAAAAGGATACATAGGGCATGATTTAACTGTCTTCTAGCCACAAATAGATCAAACTAACACTAGTATAGAATTGATTGATTTCCTTCGTGTTAAGTTCTACTTATTTAGAAAAAATCTTAAAATAGAAAATTTTTGAAACGGTTTCCGAACTAAACCAGAATCACTATAACTGTAAAAATCACTAACTAAAGAATAGACAAACATCACAAACTCCAAAAACAGAAAGTTCAACCGATTTGTTCGGTTTTTTTAAACAAGAAATACCTTGTCTTTTATGGCAATTAGGTTGATATATTGGGTATTAATTGCCTGTTTCAAATTCGGCATTACTACTGCTAATAATGCTGATTTTTTTTGAGCTTATCTCTGGAGAGCAAAATAACTCCCTTCGGAAAGAAGTGTTTTTGGCTCCAAAAATACCTTAAAGAGTCGATTTTGAGTCCAAAAAGAGAGTTTGAAGAACTACAGACTTAGAGATTTACTAAAAATAGAATGAACAGACCTAAGTTCAGAAAACTACTTAGAACTACTGATTCTTAGTTGAAACTCAACCCAGCTCTAATTTTTTGTCCTTTGCGCAACCTAAATGCAGTGAAAAGAATGAACGAGAAAACAAACCAAAGAGTCAAAGTTAGGTATGAATTTCTATAGCTACTCAGCTTAAGTAATGAGCCAGATATACTCCCAAAAAATGAAGCACCAACAATAAATAACTCCACTGGAAACCAAATAATAATCACAAAAAATGAGCTAAAAATACTAGGTAAAAACCATGCAGTAAGAAAAAAAATGAGGCCAAAAACAGTAACAATTGGCGTAAGCCAGAGCAATGCAAAGTTAGCAATAATAGATATTAGACTCATCTCTCCAAAGTAAAAAATAACTATCGGCGTAGTAAAAATCTGGGCTGCCCCTGAAACAGCCACTACCGATACTAAGTCGTCAACAAATGACTTGACAGATAAAACCAAAAGACTGCTAGAACGCTCAATTTTGTAACCCGATAACTTCAAAACTCCCAATAAGTTGAAAAATGCTGAGAGTATTCCTTTGATAACAGCTGTAAAAGAATCTGCAAAAATAATAATTCCAAAAGTTGCCGCGAAAGTTAGCTGAAATGACAGATTTAACCAGACGCGAGGCTCTACAATCTCCAAAATGACAGCTGAAATCAAAAGTGTGTACAAGCCATGGTACTGTCTTCGGAAAAGAGTTGAAGCTACAGACTGCATCAAAACCGATAATCCAGCTCTAATTAAGGGTAAAGATGATCCGGCGCAAACAATATAGAGAAATATCATCAAAAGAATGACTCCCAGCTTCAGCAACCTCCCCATAGTTAGCCTGGATACCAAATGTGAGGCCAAGCTTGAAATCAGTGCTACATTATAGCCAGATGCAGACACCACATGTAACATCCCTATAACTTTAAGGTTGGTCTTGAGCTCACTTGGTAACTGATTGGACCCTCCAAAGACCATACCAGACAAAATTGAAGCATGCTCACGGCTCAAGTAGGGTTGCCAATACTCCCTGACCACTCCCTGGACAGATCTTACTTGATCAAAAATATGAAGAAGGTGAATATTTAGCGAATCGTCAAAAAAGAAATTTTGGCTTTTTGATTGATTAATAGATATATTTTTGATGGTATTTGCCTTGTCAGTCAATACTCCATTTGTGACAAATTGTCCATCAACTTCTCTAGTAGAGTCTGGTTGCTTGCCATCAAAGCTAGGGGTTGGGAGTAAATTGCTATAAACAGTATCTTTGGCTAAAGTTTGTCTTATTGCAGCAGTTTTTTTTATAATCCCAGCTTGAGGTACTTTGGATGGTTTATGATAGATATAGTATAAACGCAAGATAGCAGTAAATATTAATAGAACTATAGCTACCTTAATATATGTCTTCTGGGTCATTTTTATTTGAAATTTTATGTTATTTAGCATTTCTATTTGCTTGAATTGGAGTTTTGATAAAGTATTTAGATAATGTGAATTACTTATTTTTTTTTCTATAGGATGTGTTCATCCTATTTAGTATTTTTTTCATATAATTTCTGTCTATAAATAAATCCTAGAATACTTCCTTTGTCGCACTTAATGCTCAATTAAGTGTCACTAAGTCTTTCACTTTTGAAAAAATTGAGCTGGTCATCCCAGACCTTTCAGCTGCATCTTCTAGTGAGAGATATGGTCTACTCTCAATTATTCCTTTGGCCCTGACCTCTCCCACTCCAGGAAGTGTCTCGAGCTCCTTCTGTGAAGAGAAGTTCAGAGAAATGTAGTTAGGCTCACCTGAGACTTGGGATCCGGAAACTGGACTGAGTGAATTAACTCTAGCAGTAGCTGCCTGGATTATCTGGTCATGAGTGACTCCAGTAGCTCGATCTAGTCTAACTACACCTTTCATCGGTACAAAAATCTTCTGATTCTCCTTCAGTAGCTCTGCTTGATTGAACTCTAAAGCAACTGCTTCTCGATCTATTTGAGCACTAAATCCGCCAGCCTTCCTGATAGCATCAATTACTCTAGCTCCAGGCAGAAATGTGTACACTCCAGGCCTAAGGACAGCTCCGCCCACATCCACCACAATCTTATCGCTCAGATCTGAAGTTGCCACAGTATTTTGGTAGTTTGAGGAAGTGAAGGTCTGACGAGAAGAGTCAAGCTCTATAGGCCGTTGAGCTTCTAGCTTTTCTTGGGAGCTGTCAGATGAATTTTCCTCAAGTTTAGTTTTCTCTAAACTGTCGCTACTGATCTCAGAGTCACTTCTATGAGACTCAATCTTGCCATCGATGTTTGCTTGATCATCTGAGTGAGACCTTAAACTCAGGTAACTAGAGAAGAGCCAGATAAATATGGCTATAACTAGACTCCCCACCAGACAGAGAGATATGTAGACTGAAAGTAACTTATGTTTGAGATTCATCAAACATTACTTTTAGCAGACAATTATTTAAATAACCTTTAAAAAAGAGTAGTTGCTATCTAAAAATGAAATTTTGGCTCAGGCTCAGGCTCAGGATCAGGCTCAGGCTCAGGATCAGGCTCTGGCTCAAGAGCCTATCTAACACTCAAGATGCTGTCTCGAACGCTACGAAACCACAAAGTTGACAACTTTACCTTTGACATAGAGCTCTCGTAGCATCTTCTTACCTTCAAGCCACTTTGCCACAGAAGGCTCTAGCTTCGCCTCTCCAAGAACATACGCTTCATCAACAGTTAGATCCTCAGTCAGACTCAGCTCACCGCGTAGCTTGCCATTAACTTGGACTATGACAGTGATAGCTTCATCCTTAGCCATCTGTTCGTCAAAAATCGGCCATAACTGCTGATGAACACTAACTCTCAGGTTATCGCTCTGGTTATCGCCACTCGTCTTGGATTCTAGCTCCTGCCAAATTTCTTCTGACAAAAATGGGGCAAATGGAGCCAGCATTTTGACAAAATCTACCAAACCTTGTCTAGAAACTTCATCAGGCTTCTTCTCCCACTCGTTCACAAAAACCATCAGAGCTGATATTGCTGTGTTAAACTTCAGAGCCGGAATGTCTTGAGTAACTTTTTTGATAGTTTGATGGAGCTGTCTATTAAGGTTGCTAACTTGAGCTACTTCCGCAGGCTTCGATTGAGCATCTTGTTGAGCCTGCTGCCTAGAAAAACTTGATGAGACGATAGCTGTCAGAGCTAAGTTATAGATCCTACTCAAGAAGCGGTAAATTCCGACCACGCTTCTCGTCTCCCAAGGCTTGTCTGCCTCAAGTGGACCCATGAACATTTCATAAACTCTCAGTGTGTCGGCTCCAAATTTTTCTATCACCTCATCTGGATTAATCACATTACCTTTACTTTTGCTCATCTTTTTGCCATCAGGACCAAGAATCATTCCCTGATGTCTCATCTTCATAAATGGCTCATCAAAGTTGAGTAAGCCTTCATCGCGCAAAAATTTGGTAAAAAATCTAGCGTACAGCAGATGCAACACAATATGCTCAGGTCCAATAAGATAAAAATCTATAGGCAACCATTTCTTTAGCATTTGAGGATCAGCAAACTTGAGATCATTACGAGCATCTGGATATCTCAGGTAGTACCAGCTCGAGTCCACAAATGTATCCATAGTGTCGAACTCTGGTCGCCAGCCCTTGCCATAGAGCTTCTCTGTTCTTGCCATGAACTCTTTCGATCTAGTCAGAGGGGATTCACCTGTGGGACGAAAGTCTACATCTTCTGGAAGTAGCCATGGAAGATGCTCTTCCTTGACAAGGTGAGGCTTACCATCTGGATCGTAAACTATAGGAATAGGTGCTCCCCAGTATCTTTGGCGAGAGATAAGCCAGTCGCGCAGCTTATAGGTAGTCTTCCAGCTAGCAAACGATTTTTGGATCAACCACTCAGCCATCTTATTTTTGTCTTCACCAAAAGATTGTTGACCATCAAATTGACCAGAATTGATCAAAGTTCCTGGCTCTTCGGAAGACGTTTTTGCCTCAGCCACCTGAGAATTAAGCTGGATATCTTTGTAGCTAACTACTTGCTTGCAAGGCAAACCAAATTTTTGAGCAAACTCAAAGTCTCGCTTGTCATGCGATGGGACACCCATGACCACCCCCGTGCCGACATTAGCCAAGACATAGTCGGCTATGTACAGAGGCAACTTCTCACCACTGCATGGATTTATCACTTTCAAACCACTATCTACACCTGACTTATCTTTTTGACCTATCTTGCGATCTTCTTCTGTTTTTTTAGAGCTGTCCTCTAGATACTTTTCTACTTCTTTGCTTATTTTAGCCGTCACACCTTTTACTTTAGAAAGCTGTAGTTCTCGATACTTTTCAGGTGAGATAACTACAAAAGTGGTGCCGTAGATAGTTTCCCAATATTTAGTCCAGATCGGCAAGAGAGCTCCAGTCTCTGCCAGGGTAAAGTTAATCTGCAGACCAGAACTTTTACCAATCCAGTCTTTTTGCTGTTGCTTGGTAGAGTTTGGCCAGTCTACTTGATCCAAGCCGCTCAGCAGTTCGTCCTTGTAATTAGTAATTTTGAAGTACCACTGCTTCAGATCTTTCTGTATCACAGTAGTTCCACAGCGTTCACAGACTCCATTAACCACCTGTTCATTGGCCAGAACTGTTTGACAGGACGAACACCAATTGACCATACCAATTCCTTGATATGCCAATCCTTTTTTATATAATTGAGAGAAAATCCACTGTGTCCAGCGATAGTACTTGGGGTGACTGGTGGCTATCTCACATGACCAATCATAAGAAATAGCCAAACGCTTAATCTGAGTTCGGAAGGTATCTATCGCCTGCTTGGTAGTCTTTGCTGGCGGCACACCTGTCTTGATGGCGTAGTTCTCAGCAGGCAGACCAAAGGCGTCCCAACCTACCGGGAAAAAAACATCCTTGCCCAACATGCGATTGTACCTAGCTAGAATATCTAGAGCTGTCTTGGACTCTACATGTCCTACATGCAGACCTGAGCCAGATGGATAGGCAAAAGCAAACAGTAAATAAAGTTTTTCGGCTTTCTCTCGAGCTTTAGCCAAAGGATGCTTCTGCCAGAAAGCTAGCCATTTTTCCTCAATAATATTTGGTTGATAGATCGGCATGTGCTTTTAGTTAGTTTAAAACTTATTTAGACAGGTTGAGCCTTATCAAGTAGTATATCAGGACTTTAGCCGTTCCCCCAACTTCTTGCCCAACTTCTTGCCCAACTTCTTACTCAATTTATTAAGGCTAAACGACATAAAAAGTGCTATCGTGAAGTAGTCTATGTCTCAATCAAGTTTTAATAACTTTGTCCTGGTCTTACTTTTTTGCACCCTGATGACAGTGGCAAATTTCTCTCTCATTCAAGCAAGTAACGTCAATGTATCTGGAACAGTCACCTATCCTTCAGTGCCACCAGCCTCAGTACCACCAGCCTCAGCCTCACCATCTTCCTCAACATCGCCATCACCAAGCGTTTCGCCATCGCCCTCTCCTTCAGGCTCGCCCTCAGATACTCCCACTCCATCTCCCTCAACATCGCCATCACCAAGCGTTTCGTCATCGCCCTCTCCTTCAGGCTCGCCCTCAGATACTCCCACTCCAACTCCCTCAACGTCGCTTGATTCCTCTCCACAACCGTCTAGTTCTCCTACAGTCTCCCCACCAGTTATTCCAGTACCTTCGCCTACATCACTCATAGAGAAAGTATCTCAAGCGATAGCTACTGCAGTAGTCCCAGTTAGGGAAGTTATCAAACAAACAGACCAACAACTTCAGAAGCTGGCTCCTTTTGTCGATCAAGTCTCACTTGCCCTGCCCACATTTACTTCAGTCTCAGCTGCGATTGCTCTGGCGGCACCTCTCCAAACTGCGATGGTTGTTACTGCTCAGGCAAGTGGATCAGGCCTCTCTTTTGAAATCCTTAGCAAAGTACTTCAAGCAGTAGGACTTTATCGTGGAGGAGCTATCTTAGGCTTAGTGTTCAACTCCAAGACTCACTCTCCTATACCTTTTGCCCTGATTACACTTCAAGGAATAACTCAGACAGGTGAAGAACTAATTGAAACTCTAGTTAGCGATGCTCATGGTTTTTATAGAGGTATCAAGTTGCCACCTGGGAAATACTCATTTAATGTTCGACATCAGGACTACCTCTTTCCAAGTAAAAGAAGTCGGCCAAAACTACTGGGGATGAAAGACTACTACCTGGGTGAAACTTTCACAGTCAGTAATCAGACAGAGCTTTACTTCTTCAACATCCCAATCGACCCTCTCAAATCACTTGAGGAGGCTAATAAATCATTTAAGTTCCAACTAAACATGTTAAGTAGCGTTGCCAAGAGGTTTATCAGGAATCTCACGATTCCTCTCTTTATCTACTCAAGTGTTTCCACATATCTTTTTCCAAATGCCTTAAACTTCATCATACTGAGTCTATACGGAGGATTGTTCCTTCAAGTTCTCTATAAGATACTTAGACCTCCAAACATCAAAGGTAAAATACTCAACACAAATAATGAGCCTATCAAAGACACCCTGGTGCTTCTTAATGAACTGGGCTCCTCAACATATGGCGCTGTGACCCTGACAGACTCCAAAGGCTACTTCAAAACTAGAATAAAACCAGCAGTGTACAAGCTAGCCGCTACAAAAGTCGGTTATGTGGGAATAGAAGGACAGGGTATGACCGAGTATGAAGTTGATATTAGAAAAAAAGGTCAAGAAGTAGATTTACGTCTAGAAAAGATAAGCTTGACCGAGAGCGACATCTTCGGATAAGTTCCAATCCTCATAAGCCAAGATTTCATTTTTGAACTCTAAAGAAGTGTTTCATCAGCCAAGATTTCAT
>CAYUQY010000030.1:0-8845 GCA_964447075.1 uncultured Pseudomonadales bacterium
TGGAGTACCGGTTCAACCATCGCTCAGAAAATATTTTAGAACCGATTATGAAACTATATTTTGGTTACGTTTCGTACTAATTACCAAAGATTTTGTCAGATAGTTATATACTTATGTTCAATCTTTTATTGGTTGTATTTCTGAGCGCCCTAGGTGCCTTTGGCGATTACTTAATTGCTCTAGCAGGCAAAGGCGAAAAGTACGTCGACTTTAAGTTACTTATAGCTGGAGCTATCACCTATGTACTACTCAGTCTGGGTTGGTTCTTTGCCATGAAAAACATGAAGCTGTCAGACTTGGGAGTGATCTACTCCACCACGACACTTCTACTATTGGTCTTCATTGGCGTCGTTTTTTTTAAAGAAAAGTTAATGTGGACCGAGGTCCTTGGTGTAGCTTTGGCTATTGCATCAATCTTTTTAGTATCTAGATTTCACTAGATTTGTGTGGGGTAGTCCAACTCACACTCAAGTATTCTGTGGCACCAACTGAGTCTCTTTCCAGGATTTAAGATTTAGATAATAAATAGCCAGAGCAATCAAAAAGAAGCTATCGAGCACATCATAGATTAGGTTAATTGCAGGCTCCAAGAAGGCTAAGGTAGGTAAGACTCCTACCAGAACAGTTCCTAACCAACCAACTAGTGCCACCATGGTGATCTGCAAAAATAGACAGCCAAGTAAAAATCCTGCCACTGACCACCATTTTCCAGACACTAAACTTTTGCTTTCGTCTAAGGCTTTCTGACCTCCAAGGTCATCAAAAACTACTGCCATGATCGTGAATGCCCAATAAACATAATAAATAACACTTGGAATTATCAACAAAATGAATAGTGCGGAGAGTGAGATACCCAGTCTCAAGTTGGTTTTGAAAAGTCGCCACCAGGAGGCTAAAGCCATTTTCAGGGCAGCACTCACATCAAGGATCTTGCCTTCGAGCGAGGACCGAACTGTATATAGAATAGAGAGTGTTGCAAAAGCCCCAATTGTATTATCTAGAAGAGCAACTAATCTAAAGTAACTATTCTCATACTCCAGTTGTTTCATCCAGCCTGAGCTCTCTGTAATTTGAACTTGGGCCAAAATATAGTTGATCGGAAGATAAAAAATCGCAGTGAACAAGATGATTTTTTGCCAGTTGGCCTTGAAATACTTCCATGCAAGCTCGATAACTTGATGAAAACTTAACCGTGTGGTGGGGATGATAAGGGTGGAGGTAGGCTGCGACATTGGACAGTAGCGTACTTAATGAGACAAGTCAAACTCATTGCTTAGAATCACATTCTATCACAACTCATCAAGATATAGGATGGAGAGTGGCTCTTGTCAAATCCTCAAGTTCCAGCCTTGAGTTATCTGCTAAAATACTCCCATATGTCAGGGTAGCTCAGTCGGTTAGAGCGTTGCATTCATAACGCAAAGGTCGGGGGTTCGAGTCCCCCCCTTGACACCCAATTGAAGGCTTAATAGCCAGATACCAGAAAGCGGCCGGGGAACCCGGCCGCTTAGAGTTAAATTCAATTTCTGTCACCAAACTCACTTCCCTGGTTTCTTCCCAATTTACATCATATCCATCCCACCACCTGCTCCAGGAGCCATGGGCTTTTCCTTTTCAGGTAAGTCAGTGATGAGACACTCGGTAGTCAGGATCATCGAAGCCACAGAAGCTGCATTGCGCAGTGACTCAATAGCAACTTTGGCAGGCTCTATAACTCCATCTTTGACCAAGTCACCGAAGGAGTTGGTCATCGCATTGAAACCAAAGGTTGGACTATTTTTATTATGAATCTCTTTGACTACCCAGCCAGCATCCATGTGAGAAGCTGTCCCCTCCATACCCACTCCTGAGTTCTCCACCAAGCGTCTCAGAGGCTCAGACAGGACTGACTCAATCAGCTGAATACCAGTTCTCTCATCATCATTTTCAGGCTTGAGCTTAGCTAGAACTTTACCAGCTTGGATCAAAGTCACACCACCACCTGGGATGATGCCTTCTTCGATAGCTGCTTTGGTAGCTTCTTTGGCATCCTTGACACGCTCCTGCAGATCCTTCATCTCTACTTCAGTCGCAGCGCCTACTTGGATCACAGCTACGCCACCGGTTAGCTTGGCTTTGCGCTCTTGGAGCTTCTCGATATCAAAACTACTAGTGGAGTTATCTATCTCACTTACAACTTCAGCTACTCTTGCGGCGATAGCAGCCTTGGTGCCTTTGCCACCTACGATAGTTGTTTCATCTTTACTTGAGCGAACTGAGTCTGCTCGGCCTAAATCATCTATGGCTACTGTCTTTAGCTCTCGTCCTGTATCTTTGGAAATAAACTGAGCTCCAGTCAGAACAGCAATGTCCTGCAGCATAGCCTTGCGACGGTCTCCAAATCCTGGAGCTTTGACAGCTAGGATGTTGAAGGAGCCGCGAAGCTTGTTGACTACCAATGTTGTAAGCGCCTCACCGTCCACATCGTCAGCTATCAAAACAATGTTTTTACTCACTGCCATGACTTTTTCCAACATGGGCAGAAGGTCTTGAATGGCTGAGATTTTCTGATCTGTTACCAAGATGTAAGGAGTAGCAATAACTGCTTCCATATGATCAGAATCTGTCACGAAGTATGGTGAGCAGTAGCCTTTGTCGAAGAGCATTCCTTCTTTGTGATCAATGGTAATTTCCATGGTTTTACCTTCTTCGACCTCAACCACACCATCTTTACCCACCAGAGCAAGTGCCTCAGCAACTTTTTTACCAATCACTGAACTCTGAGCTGAAATCGTAGCTACTTTTTCCCAGTCACTTTTGGTCACTGGTTTGGACAGTCTCTTGATCTCTGCGATCAAGGCTTCAACTGCCTTGTCGATACCATGCTTCATGAGCATGGGGTTGGTTCCAGCAGCTACAAACTTCATACCTTTAACACAAATTTGCTGAGCTAAAAGTGTAGCTGTGGTCGTACCATCACCAGCTGCATCATTGGTCTTGGAGGCTGCTTCTTTAACCAGCTGAGCACCCATGTTTTCAAATGGGTCTTCTAGCTTAATTTCTTTGGCTACTGAGACACCATCATGAAGAACTGTGGGTGAGCCCCAAGACTTATCGATAGCTACATTGCGACCCTTAGGTCCTAGTGTCACAGTGACTGCTGCTGCTAGCTTGTTGATACCGATCAACATTTTTTGTCGAGCTTTGTCGCCAAACGCGAGTTGTTTTGCTGCCATAGATACTCCTTCAATAATTTAAATTTTGCCTAACTTTTAATTTACTAAAAGCATTTTTATCATCTATTTTAAAAAAATAAAGATTACTTTATCACTGCTAAAACATCTTCAAACTTAAGGAATTGATACTCTACGTCCTCAATCTTGAAGTCATTGCCACCCCACTTCTTGTAGATCACCATGTCTTTGACCTTGACTGGACACTCTACTTTCGCCCCATCAATCACTGTGGCCGCTCCTGTAGACAAAACTGTGCCGTGTTGTGGTTTCTCATCGTGAGAGTCAGGCAAGTAAATACCTGAGGCCGTCTTTTTTTCTTGACGTGCTGGCTCTACCAAGATATATCCTGGCAATGGATGTAGTTTGGAGACAGTAACTGCTGTCATGTTGACTCCTTCTTATTTTTTTTATTTAAAAAACAAATATTTACGAAGCAAATTTTATCAATAAAAAAACAAAAGCATCTGCCATGAACTGGGCAGTCAATGCTGCAAAGCCAGTGATTATTAGCAGTGAATATATTCGATTGCTAAATAGATGTCAACGGTCTATTGGGAGTTATGAGGATACCTGAAAGCTTAGTGAGTTCCGCCACGTGTCATCTGACCAGTTGGCATCATGACGGATGAGCCATTTGGTTGAGAAACCATGATATAGGTAGGTTGAGTCGAGACCATACCTACATCTTCTCGCAAAATAGTCTCTTCTTTTCCTTTTGGTAAAAAGTGTCTCACTTCAGAAAGCAAAAATCCCTCACAGTTTAGTCCTCGATTCTCAAAGTGTTGATTAAGATCTTCTTTAACTATCTGCTCAACTTCGTTGCGGTTTTGTTTAACTTGCTCCAGAGTAAGATTGGAAAAGACGGCTGAGATACGGCTACGTGCAAATGGACGAACTACTTTGGAGACGACATTTTCGCCAAGATTTTCCCAAAGTTCTGGAGCGTTGTGCTTATCTATCCTGAAGAGGACAGAGCCTTCCACAGAGATATCCTGGCCGTCCTGAGTCGTGACAATAATTGGCTCGTCACCCAGTGCCTCTTTATTAGCCGAGTAATCAAAGTCACGACGAATCGAGTACTCAATAACTTGGGCGTTGAAAAGCTTGGCTACCTGCCAAAAAGGAATCTTGAGGTGCAGCCCTGGTCCCCAGACCTTAGGCAACACACCTCGACCTCGATCGAAGATACAGGCTACGTGACCTGGAGGTACAGAAATAAAGAAGCCACCTACGACTTCGTCTACCAAAAAAGAGACTACCAATCGGTCTAGTTCCATAGGCTAGTATTGTACCTTGCTTTGGGGCTTTAGGCCAACAGTAGGCCAGGGCACTCCATCACTTTGCTGCCTCAAGCACCCCTGAGTAGTTACCCAATATTTATCCCTACTTGACCTCCACAACCACTTTTTCTTCAGTCACTGCTGTCTGAGCGGCAATTTTTGAGTCCACATAATCATTAAATTTGCGGGTAATAGCTTTGTAAAAAATCAAGATAAAACTGATAATTAGAGTTGTGATCACGAACAACTTCTTGCCAGCCGGGAAGTTCATAAAAATCACGAAAGACACCACTGGCAAAATAAACTGCATTCTCACCACTTCACCTCTCGAAGCTGGGTAAGGAGATGCTAAAACTGAAGCTGTCTCAACTAGAAAAATCATGACTGACTGCAGGATATTAAGAAATAAATTGGTGTGACTGAGGTCGAATTTTCCCATGAAGATAAGATTGAATGGAAGCTCTATTTTTGGCATAAATGAGTAAAGTAAGTGGAGATCAGCCCCCTCCAAGCCAGTACTGAAGATTTTCCACAACATCAGCGAAATCATGACTTGGACGAAAAGTGAGAATAGCTCACCCCAAACGATTGAGCCATTGCCTTTGATCAAAAGCTTTTTTTCATGTTCGCGACGTACAGGATCCGAAGCAAAGAGCTCTTCCATCTCTCTAAGTTTCTGTGAGAGTGCTCGACGGTCTTTCTCACTTTTTTCACCTTGGAGCGACATCGGCAGAAGTAGAATTCTGATAAAAATAGTCAAAAGAATCACAGCAACACCCATGTCGGGCTTACCAGGACTAACCAGACCAATCACCCAGTAAAAAAACACTAAAATATTTAGAAATGGCTGATAGATGAAAGTGGTAAAAAGGCTGATCATTCTATTTTGCGGCTTTATTTGATAGGACCCTTGAACTGCCGTGTATTGGATAGATGGTTAGAACAATTTAGAGACGGTTATAATAACCAAGTTAGATTTGTCTTGATTCATCATAACAACAACATTCGCGAAGTGAGATATTATAACTGAAGAAGCACTTAAATAAGCTATGCAAACTCTATCTTTATCTGAGTTCTCGACAGAGAAAATTATTGAAGTCGCTACTCAAGTCTTATCTAGGGGTGGTCTTGTGATTTTTCCTACCGAGACTGTCTACGGAGCTGGTGTGGACGCTACCAATCAAGAGGCTGTCAACAAGTTACTCCAGTATAAATCCCGCCGCGAGGGCAAGCCTCTATCTATCGCTGTAAACAGTATCATCATGGCAGAACAGTATGTTGAGATCAACTCTCAGGCCACCAAGCTTTATGAGCGATTTCTGCCTGGACCAGTCACGGTAATTTCTAAAAGTAAGCACCAGGTAGCAAGTGGTGTCGAGTCTGAGTTTGGCACTCTGGGAGTGCGCATTCCTGACTTTCCGCTTATTACTTCTCTTGTGACAAATTTGGGTAAGCCCATCACGGCCACCTCTGCAAATGCCTCAGGCAAAAAATCACCTTACAGTGTGGCGGATATTTTCACAGGCCTGTCCGAAAGCCAAAAAAATCTGATAGATCTGGTTATCGATGCAGGACTGTTGCCAACTCGCCCACCATCAACTGTGATAGATACTACTCTCTCCGCACCAGTAACGATGAGACAAGGTGCAGCTGTTTTGAACACCGGCAGCATCAGACTTATATCTAGTAGTGAATCAGATACCTACGACATAGCCGGCCGACTCCTGCTCAAAAATTGGAATCATCTTCAAGAGCATGGTCTAGTGATTGGACTAGATGGAAGTCTGGGTATGGGTAAAACTATTTTTGCTAAAGGCTGCGCCAGTTTTCTCAAGATTACAGACACCATCACCTCACCAACATATGGCTATTTGGAAGAGTATTCATACGAACGCCACCATGTTCGTGGTAATTTCTACCACATCGACGCTTGGAAAGTGGATAGTCTGGAGGAATGGAAGAAACTAGAAATCGAACAGTTACTCACTCCTGGTAACTTGGTGGTGATCGAGTGGTGGAGCCAAATAAAGGATTTTATAAAACTGCCTAATCATAACCTCGTTGCACATATTATGATTCAAGATGGAGCAGCAAAAGACTCAAGAACTTTATTAGTTACTGATGGCTTTATTTAAGGAGAGAAAAATATGTCCTGCATATTCTGTCAAATTATCGCTGGTGAACTACCCTGCTATAAGGTCTACGAAGACGCCAATTACTTAGCTTTTCTCGACATCTACCCGATGTGCGAGGGTCACACTTTGGTAATTCCTAAGCAGCACTTTCCCCACGTTTGGGACGTAGTACAAGTAGGCGAGTACTTCGAAGTGGCGCGCAAGTTAGCCCTGCACATCAAAAAAGCGATGGGGGTGGATTACGTCGATTCGACTATCTTGGGTCGAGGAGTGCCCCATGCCCACATCCATCTCAAGCCCCTCAATGGCGAGTGGAAGAGGATCTGCACTGAGAGGATGGAAGTGAATATGGCTGAGGGAAACAAAATCAAAAGTGAGCTGGCGGTAAAACTGGGAGAGATGTTGAAGTTGTGCTGAGAATCCCAAATTCTACCTGCAAGCTTATCTTTTATTTATCAAGCCAACTTTTTTTAGAAACAGACTGGTTCAAACTAATTGTCTTGCACACTTGTTTTATTGCCATCTGGGCTTCCTCCCTCGGAGAGTTTTTGATATGAAATCAAGCGATAAAAAAATTCCAATGCATCACGAGTTAATTTTGCCGATGGAAAATCTTGCCCATAGGGTTGTCCTTCTGGCTTGAGGGGAGTTTGTTCTAATCTTGTTTCATAAAATTCATTCCACATAAAGTTCGTCTAATACATCGCATTATATCAAAGTTATATAATAGTCACTAATGCCCCAACTTCCTCCCCTCATCCTCGCCATCGACACCTCCTGCGATGACACTTCAGCCTCTGTCGTATCTGGCCGGCTGGTGCTTTCCAATGTAGTGGCTTCTCAAACTCAGCTTCACAAGCAGTATGGAGGAGTCTTCCCAACCGTAGCCAAGCAGGCCCACAAGGAGAATATTCAGCCAACTATTCAGGCTGCTTTGAAGCGAGCCAGAATTAATCCTAACCAATTAGTTGCCATCGCAGTGACTGCAGGCCCAGGTCTGGCTCCGGCTCTAGAAGTGGGCATCGAGGCCGCCACTAAACTCGCGCAGGAGCTTAAAATTCCTCTCCTGCCTATCAATCACATAGAGGGGCATGCTTTGTCCGTGCTAGTTAAACCAAGAATCTCAATTGATCGTAGTAACTCAGCAAATCTAAACTCTGACTTGGCAAAGACTCGCCAAATAATGCTTCCTTCTTGCCATTCAATCCTTCCCTCAGAAAAAAACCCAACTAGCTTGCCGATACTCTCGCTCGTCATCTCAGGCGGTCACAGTGAGTTCATTTTGATTCGTGGCCTAGGGCAGTACGAACGGCTAGGCTGGACTCAGGATGATGCGGCTGGAGAAGCGCTCGACAAGTTCGGCCGGATGCTGGATTTGGGCTATCCAGCTGGGGCCACCATAGAGCAGTTTGCCAAACTTGGTGACCCGAAAGCTCACAACTTTCCCTTACCGATGACGACCACTCATGACTTCCATCTCAGCTTTTCAGGACTCAAAACTCACGCCCGAAGATATCTCGAAAACCTTCAGACATCCAAGAAGCTTACAAGGCAAGATATATATGACTTATGTGCGTCATTTCAATACGCTATCTTTCGACATATTGTCTATAAAATGAGCAAAATAATTGATCAGGTTCCAATCAGCCAAGTTTGGCTCGGAGGTGGGGTCGCTGCCAACATCACCTTACGACGCATGATCAGAAGTGAGCTCTCCAAAATAAAGACGAAACAAATCAAAGCAAAAAAAGCCGAAACTACTAATGGTGATATTTTAAGCTCAATGCCTGACTCGGCTACTAACAATGACAACCATCAGCCTCAGTCCATTATCCAAACTCAGCAAAAATCCATCTCATTTTTCGCCCCCTACACCAAAAAATTCTGTGCCGACAACGCTGCCATGATCGGCGTAGTAGCCTCACTCCATTTGCAACAACTAGGAGCAACAGCACTTACTACCAAGCTAGGCAACTTAAAAGTAGACCGCAAGCCGAGGTGGAAAATTGGAGAATACTAGAGATCAGAGACTAATTTTTCTACTTACTACTCCCATCAATTTGTCGAAAACTAAGTAAATCGAGAACTCAATGAATTGAGAGGAATCTTAAAATTAGATCACTTCCAACTAATTTTAAAAAGACAACAGTTTCTATTTATTATTAGGTAATTAGTACGAAACGTAACCAATCTATGGTACAAATAGATTGGTACG
>CAYUQY010000031.1:0-7460 GCA_964447075.1 uncultured Pseudomonadales bacterium
CATCTTATAGCTTTTCCTAAATCTATTATTTTAAATTGATAAGTTATAAATATTGTTGAAAAATAGTTATTACTAGCTCATTTTGAGAACTCCAAAGTTAGGTTTTAGATAGTATTTTTGATACAAAACCCAAATATTTATTACCGCATTATTGCTGCTACATTAACGCATAGCCTGGAATTTACATTGTGACCCTACGTGCATTAATTATTAATCATACTTAATATGTCTCTATTACAAGCAAAATTTCACTAATTACTAATATTATCTATATTAAGTTTTTAAATACGAACTTTATACAAAACATACAGTAACTATGAATCTAGACTTTAAAAACTACCAAAACAAAATTATTTATATGTTTATAACTTAGTTGGCTATTTTAACCAGATTGAAAGCATAGTTGAGACTCAGTGGCTTACTCAAACAACTTTAAGCCTGAACAAAGAAAATACTCTGATAAATTATCATCAAATGTAGAAAATACAAATAAAATTTAACTTTTAATTGATAAATCAAATTAAATTGCTACTTATATTTCTTATCAATCACTTTGATAAACTGCTATTTTATGAGTATTTGTTGTTGTTACCTCTGGTAAGTATTAGCAAGATACTTTTTGTTGCTTTATGTTTTACTCAGATCTGTTTATAGCTGTTAAATGCAGCAAATTAGGAACATTTTAAACGCAATTTAAGAGTTAATGATAGTTGTGATCAAGTTAAAAATTATCTGAGTTATTAATACACATTCAGCTGCTAAGTAGATTTAGTCTTATCTCCAGAGCTTATTGAGTAGGTCATTGAGAACAGATTAGACTTTTACCTACTGGAGTTGGATATAGATCCATCGGCTCGCGATTAAACTCAGAGGAAGGACAGCTGTCAAAAAACGATACGGCAAGGGAGATGCTGCAAAGAAGATGCGGAAAACTAATTAAGGAGATGAGCCATGATCCATACACTGAAGTAATTTACGCAGCTAAGATTAATTTAAGAAGCTTCGTTTTTAGCTGAACAACACCTTCGCCGGTAATTGAGCTGAAGAGAATCGCTTCTGAACCAGTTTTGGATATTTCTTTTAAAATAGAGCTCCGAAGTGCTTCTGGATAAAGGTCAATTTTGGTTACTGCGACAAGAGAAGGCTTTTGATCTACATCATGACCATACTTTTGCAGCTCCAACTTGAGTATCTGCCACTGCTTAATCAGATTCTGGGCTTTGGTGAGATCAGAGAGTGAGTCATCAAAGATCTCAGATTCTTCCAGGTTCAACATATAAAGTAGCACTTTACAGCCTTCTATATGCCTTAAGAAGGTGAATCCTAAACCTTTACCTGTGTGAGCTCCCTCTAGAATGCCTGGAATATCAGCTAAAATAAACTCATGACCCACTCCGTCGTCACCTTTTTCATACATTATGCCCAGCTGTGGCTCAAGAGTCGTAAATGGATAGTCAGCGATTTTCGGGTGGGCTTTGGTGAGGATTGAGAGAAGTGTACTTTTGCCAGCATTGGGGTGCCCAACTAAGCCAATGTCAGCAAGTAACTTAAGCTCGAGTACAATTTGTTTACGCTCACCAAAAGTACCGTACTCAGCTTCAAGAGGGGTTGTGTTGATAGAACTTTTAAAAAGATCATTGCCAACTCCACCAAAACCGCCCTTGCTCAACAAAACTACTTCGCCCTCTTCCATTACCTCACAAAACTTGATCTTGTCGACCTTGTCCAGATCGAGATTTACCAGCTCCTGGGATCTGACTAGTTTTGATTGTCTTTCTCCAGCCTGATCTCTCTGAGCATCAATATTTTCTCTGCTCTCAATTATTTCCTCAGTCTCATTTTTGTCCTCACCTGCGACTTTTTTCTGACCTTCCTCAACCTCAACATCACCTGCTCTCTCATCAGACTTGGGCAGTTGCCGAACAGGAGCGAGAATCTTGACTGGAACTTCTTCATCTATAACTCTAGGAGGCGTGTGTTGACCTTCTTTCTCGAGAAAGTACTTAGTAAACTTAAATTTTTGTTTGGTGTGACCTTCATACGCTTCAAACTGATGACGCTTGCGACTGACACCATTCTCAGCCAAAATCCAAACAGTTGTACCCAAGGGAACCTCAAGATAAACATCTTCCCCCTTGTGACCAGTGGAACGACGCTTGCCACCATACTCTCCTGGTTGAGCAACTACTGTCTTGATACCAGCGAAGTGACCAAGAGTATTGAGATGTCGGCTTCCTTTCAAAAAGATACTCCCGCCATCTCCTCCCTTACCTCCATCTGGACCACCCTTGGGACGAAATTTTTCCCGCAAGAAAGACACTCTTCCGTTACCTCCGTCGCCAGCTTGTGTTTTTAGTAAAATAAGATCAACCATCGTCGTATTCTACCCTACTTGATCTAAACCAAGGCTACTAATCACACGACTCTCACACTTTTTCTCTGGTATAATGACGAAATGCCTTCCGATTTTGACATCCGTAACATAGCTATCATCGCCCACGTTGACCATGGCAAGACCACGCTCGTAGACTGGATGCTGAAGCAAACTCATACTTTCCGTGATAACCAAGCAGAGATGCAACAGACCACTATCTTGGACTCAAACGATCTTGAGCGAGAAAAAGGCATCACCATCTTGGCTAAAACGACCTCTGTCTGGTACCAAGCATCGGATGCAAGCAAGCCACCCACCAAAATAAACATCATAGATACACCTGGTCATGCTGACTTTGCTGGAGAAGTTGAGAGAGTTCTGGGTATGGCGGACGGCGCAATTCTTCTGGTAGATGCTGCCGAGGGTCCACTTCCCCAAACCAAGTTCGTGCTCAAGAGAGCTATCGAGCTGAAACTCAAGATCATGGTCATCATCAACAAAATCGACAAGCCTCACGCGGATGTTTCTGGCACCAAAGCTCAAATCGAAGAGCTCTTTCTCAACCACACCGATGATCTAGAGTACCTAAACTTCCCCACTCTTTACGCCGTCGGCATTCATGGCGTAGTTTGGAAAGAGTTACCCACAGCGGATACGATCAAAGAAGTCACTTCCCAGACCACAGCTCAAGACATGAGCATAAGCGGTCTGAAGCCACTTTTTGATAAAATCATGGAGTTCTTCCCATCTGCTAGGGGTGATTCTGAAGCACCATTCCAGATGTTGATCTCTACTTTAGAAGCTGATGCCTACTTAGGCAAGCTTTGTAATGGTCGAATCAAACGTGGAACGCTTAAGACAGGTGATCGCGTCACAAGCGTCAATCAAGATGGCACTCCATCAGGAAGTCATCGAGTAGAAAAACTTTTTACCGCTCAGGGTATTCAAAGACAAGCTATAGAACAGGCAGAAAGTGGCGACATCGTCTCGATAGCAGGTATCAAGGAGTTGACTATAGGACAGACTATCTGCTCACCTGACATGCTTGAGTCACTCCCATCTCCATCTATCACAGAACCTACACTCAAGATCACAATAGGCCCCAACACCTCACCAGCAGCTGGTCGAGAGGGTAAGTACCTCACTTCACGACAAATTCACGAGCGCCTTGTACGAGAAAGAGAGACAAATTTAGGTCTACGCATCAATGAGCTACAAGACAGCATCGGCTTTGAAGTCTCAGGTCGTGGTGAGCTTCACCTCTCTGTTCTGATCGAGACCATGCGTCGAGAGGGCTTCGAGCTAGAAGTTAGCAAACCAAAAGTTATCTACAAGCAAGAAGGCAGCGAGAAACTAGAGCCTTACAGTGAGGTTACCATTGATATTCCAGATGAACACGTAGGAGTAGTCACAACTGAGTTTTCCAAACGAAGAGGAAGCCTATCTCACATGCAGGCGAATGGTCGAGGTGAGACAAGACTCGTTTTCGATATCTCTGACAACAACTTACTTGGTGCCCGCTCCAATCTCATGACAGATACTCGGGGCACACTTCAGATGAACGTAACATCTTTAGGTTATAAAGCTCTTGGCACCCACTTCGAAGCTATGCGCAATGGAGCCTTGATCGCCAGTGAACCAGGAGCAGCAGCTACCTACGGCCTCGACAATGCTCAGCAGAGAGGCTCGCTTTTTGTAACTGCTGGAGATAAAGTCTACATGGGTATGGTGGTCGGACTGAACTCTAGAGATCAAGACATGGAGATCAATGTCTGTAAGGTGAAACAAAGTACTAACTTCAGAGCTGCGAGCAAAGACATGGCCGTTCAGCTGACCCCACCTATCAAGTTTTCACTTGAGCAGGCCTTAGACTTCTTAGCTGATGATGAGCTTCTTGAGGTAGTTCCCTCCACACTCAGATTACGAAAGAAGTTTCTATCAGAGTCAGAACGCGTCAAGCGCAAGAAAAAGTAATTCTCAATCTAGTCCCCTTACTTCAAGTAACTCAGAACGCGTCAAGCGCAAGAAAAAGTAATTCTCAATCTAGTCCCCTTACTTCAAGTAACTCAGAACGCCTTCTTTTTCCCCATCTTCTCCCTCTACTTCAAATGAGTTAGTGGATTCTCGAACACACCGCCACGCTTCACCTCAAAGTGGAGATGAACACCAGTGGAGCGACCAGTAGTACCCATCTGTCCCACAACATTGCCTCGTTGCACAGTTTGACCCTGCTGGACCTGGATTTGACTCATGTGAGCATAGAGAGTGATGTAGCCATTACCATGATCTATCAGCACTCTATTACCATAACCACCATTGTCAGGCCAGCCAGCCACAATGACTCTACCACTATCTGCAGCCAAGATAGGGCCACCATCTCTATTTGCTATATCTATAGCCCGATGATATGAGCTAAAGCCCTGAGTAATTCTGCCACTAGTTGGCCAAACAAAGTTGCCTGAGGCTGTAACTGATCCTGCATTGGGAGTTTTAACAGCACTAAAAGTAGCTACCCCAGATGTAGTCCCAGCCTCTGGAGGCTTAACACCATTGGGAACTAGCACCAATTGGCCAATCGTTAGCTCAAAAGTCTCGTCATTTTTAAACTCATTAAAAGGATAGTCAACTATCTGCTGTGCTTCAGCATCATCGAGACCATACTTCTTAGCTACAGAGTAGATTGTCTCTCCTCTTACCACTTTGTGACGTATACCATCGACGGGAATTATTTTTAGTTCTTGACCAACTTTCAGCTTGCTACCTGCCACCAAGTTATTCTCCCAAAGTATACTTTCTGTATTGGATAGGCCGTATTTCTTGGTAATACTTGAAAATGTCTCTCCCTCTCCTACTCTATGCACAATGACTTCTCCACCCCGATACCTCTGGGCATCCACAGACTGCTGCGTTGAAACATCGTCGTAAGCATAGATAGAGCTCAGGGCAACCGTAGCTACTCCAGTTCCTAAATCCTGGTTTTTACGATCAAAAATGACTGGTCCAAACGTGACTGCCACAAAGACCACCAGAATCAGACCTACGTGCAGTAATGGTCGAGCATACCTGCCCCTTTTTTTGTAAAGTAAATCAACTACTGAGTCCTTAACTACTTCAAACTTCACAAACCACCTGTAGCCACGGATGCGAGTGTAAGAGTATAAAAAAGAGAGATACTGGCGCAACTCAGAAAAAAGATAAAAATGACTTGGCTGTTTAGAGATAAAATTTGGCATTAGCTTTTTGGCAAAGACTTTCCAAACTCTAGAGATTATTTCACCACGAAGTTAGATAACTAAGTAGGACGCCGTAGTATGATATCGAGAAATTTACCTACTTTTAGCCCTCTTTAAGTGAGGCTAAGAACTCTTTGTTGGTCTTGTAGCGCTTGAGTCGCTCTATCAAAGTTTGGGTGCGTTCTTCTCGATCCACCATATCAAGCATACGGTGAAGTGTCAAGATAGACTGATACGTCACTCCATTCAAAAGGTAGTCTTCACGTCTAGTACCGGAGCGTTGGACATCGATAGCAGGATAAATTCTCCTCTCGGCCAGACGTCTCTCGAGGTGCACCTCTTGATTGCCAGTGCCCTTGAACTCCTCATAAACCAGATCATCCATGCGAGAGCCGGTGTCCACCAGAGCAGTGCCGATAATTGTAAGAGAGCCTTTAACTTCAAAATTTCTAGCCGCACCAAAGAACTTCTTGGGAGGGAAAAGTGCCGCAGGATCAAAACCTCCAGATAGGGTTCTGCCTGATGTAGGTATCGATAAATTGTAGGCTCTAGCCAAGCGTGTGATTGAGTCAAGCAAGATCACCACGTCTGTGCCCATCTCTACCATTCTTTTAGCTCTCTCGAGGGCTATCTCGGCAACTCGGCATTGGTCGTCTGCTGGTTCGTCAAAATTACTGGCTGCTACCTCGCCTTTGCCTTTGGTAATTCTGTGGATGTGACGCCTAAACTCTGTGACTTCCTCAGGCCTCTCTCCTACCAAGACAGCCATCATGTGTATATCAGGGTGATTGGCTGCTATTCCAGTAGCGATGCTCATCAGGAGATTGGTTTTTCCAGCTTTGGGAGGTGAAACAATCAAAGACCTCTGGCCCAACCCAATAGGAGCTACCATGTCGATAATACGAGTGTCCAAAGGCTCTTCGCCTGTCTCCAACTTGATCTGCTCATTGGGATACACTGGCGTCAAAGTCTGAAACTTGACTCGATTGCCAACTTCATCCACTGGTATGCCATTGACCAGATCTACCTTGAGTAAACCCCAATAACGTTCGTTATCCTTTGGCGCTCGTGCTGGACCTGTGACCAAGTCTCCAGGCCTAAGGCGAAAACGTCTAACTTGGGAAGAAGAAATATACGCATCTCCTTCAGATGGTGAAAAATTAACCCTTAAAACACCATGGCCGTCAGGTGAAGTGTCAAGTATGCCTGTGACATTAGAGATTTCGCCTGTTTCTTCTACAACTCTAGGGGAGATTTTGCTCTCGATGCTTGGATGAAATCTCGCTCTACGACGGTTGTACATATTATTTGATGAGGTCACGTATCCAGAGTCATCACTCGCAGACTTGTAGCGAATTGGCTCAACAGGAATCTCCTTGAGGCTTTCTTTAGAAGTTGTGATGGCTGGGGCGGAGTTGCTGGCGCTTGGGGTGTTGGCGCTTGCTGAGGTGCTGGCGCTTGAGGTACTGGCGCTTGTTGGGGTGCTGGCGCTTGAGGGAGAAATACTTGATTTAGCTGAGACAGAAGAAGTAGGCTCTGATTCAGTCTTAATTGTGGTATTACCACTGCTGGCAGCTGGCTTTGAAGAAGAAGCTACTTCAGATCTGGAGTCTACTGGGAGAGCAGCTTTTGAAGTGCTTTGAGAAGTGGTTTGGACGTCGTTTAGAGTGTTGGTTCCTGACATAGTAAAGCCGAGCCTCCTTAAAGCTCCTCGATAAGACTGTTTCTAGTACCAGATAAAATAAATGAAATCATGAAAAAGAATAAAATTAGGGGATTTGACTTGACAGAACTCCATGCGTGGAAGAAATTAAGGTTACTATACCTCTCCTTTGGCAGCTTGTCAAATGTTT
>CAYUQY010000032.1:0-6547 GCA_964447075.1 uncultured Pseudomonadales bacterium
TGATAGAAGAAGACATTGCGGTTTA
Source organism: uncultured Pseudomonadales bacterium (assembly GCA_964447075.1). GTDB lineage: Bacteria > Patescibacteriota > Microgenomatia > UBA1400 > PJMF01 > CAYUQY01. The sequence goes on from CAYUQY010000032.1 coordinate 26, forward strand.
TTATACCGCTTTAAGTTTACTAGCCCCTAAACATTATGTTCCGTCTTTGGCTTACTCTCTGGTGGTGGTTTTGGTTGACTTTCTGACATACTATTAACCCCCGAATCTAACGCTCATTGTATCAATTTCTCCTTGCAAATGCAAATGAAATTGGCTATTCTTAAAATGTGCTCGAGAATTGTGGGGATTTTTAATGCCCTCATTGGACGGATCCTCACAGATTCGAGCACAACCAGTGAGGGCATTTGAGTTTTAGAACTTTAAAATTTTTGCGTTTTCTTTTGGGTTTTGAAGAACAAAACCCATTCGAGCCGACACGTTCGGAAGCGCGGCGGGTGGGACGCCGCGCAGACAGCGAGCCCCGCGGAGCGGGGCGAGCTAACAGCTTTGAAATTCGGTTCTAACTTTTTCGTAAATCTCGACTAAAAGAGAAGAAGAGTCCGTCAAGGATGAGGCGCTCCGTGCGCCCCTGCCCGCACGGAGCGCCGAGAAGCCCTTTTTATACTCTGCCGAGAGCTGCCGGAAAAAAGGAAGAAAGAAAACGCAAAAATTTAGGAAGAAAAAACAAAATGACAAAATACATCGCATACTGTCGAAAATCGAGAGATGAAGTTGATAAACAAGTTTTGTCTATCGAGGCACAAATCGCTGAACTAAAAGAATTTGCCAGACGGGAACATTTGGATATTGTCGAGTTTGTCGAAGAAGCCAAAACCGCCAAAATGCCGGGGAGAGAGCAGTTTGCCGAAGTCCTAAAGAAAATCGAGAAGGGACACGCAAACGGAATCGTTGCGTGGCACCCCGATCGTTTAGCCAGAAACTCAATGGATGGGGGTAAAATTATTTATCTTCTTGATACCGGCAAACTGCTTGACCTGAAATTTCCAACTTCTTGGTTTGAAAACACTCCGCAGGGCAAATTTATGCTTTCAATTGCCTTCGGCCAATCGAAATATTATGTGGACAATCTTTCCGAGAATGTAAAACGAGGACTTAGGCAAAAACTTCGAAACGGCGTTTGGCCCGCAAAAGCACCTTATGGCTATTTGAATAATCCCAAAACTCGTGGAATTGATATAGATCAGGAAAAATCAAAAGCAATCAAACGAGCCTTTGAAATATTTGCGGAAGGAAACCATACTTTTACAGACATTTCTAAATATCTATATAAATTTCATCTCCGTCGCAAAAACGGAAAACCACTCCATGTCAACGAAATCCGGCAAATACTTTCCAACAAATTCTATGTTGGAATCATGTTTTACAACGGCGAGTATCACGACGGAAATCACAAGTGTTTTATCTCCAAAGAATTGTTTCAGAAAGTGCAAGAAGAAATTCAGAGAAGAAGCAAACATTTTAAGAAGTCGTATCGTTTTCCATTTTTGGGATTGGCCAGGTGCAGAGAATGTGGTGCAGCGATCACCGCTGAACAACACATCAAGTTTTACAAAACCACCAATCGCAAAGTTACCTACATTTACTATCGCTGCACCAAAAAACTTGGCTCGTGTTCCCAAACACCAATAACCAGTTTTGAGATGGAGGAACAAATGAGAAAAGTTGTTTCTGATGTGGTACTTCCACAATCGTGGGTTGAACAATGGCTGAAATTTTTGGAGAGAGACGAGTCAGTCGAAAAACAATCATCAGAAACAACTATCCAAAATCTCAAAACTGAAATTCAAGAGATAGATCGAAAGCAAAACACGCTTTTGGACAGTTATTTGGATAGCGTTGTTGACCCCGAAACTTATAAATCCAAGAAAAACAAAATGTTTGAAACAAAACTCAAATTACAGGAAAAAATTACCAAAGTCGAAGAAACTGGTTCGAGTTGGCTCGAACCTATGAGAGAATTCGTAAATTGCGCCTTACAGGCGCAAAAAATCGCGCGCGCAAAAAATAATTGCGAAGAATTAGCAATCTTCGCAAAACGTGTCGGCTCGAACTTCTTTTTATCCAATCGGCAGCTCTCGGCAGAGTATAAAAAGGGCTTCTCGGCGCTCCGTGCGGGCAGGGGCGCACGGAGCGCCTCATCCTTGACGGACTCTTCTTCTCTTTTAGTCGGGGTGGAGGGAATTGAACCCTCTGCCTCTGCGTCCCGAACGCAGCGGTCTACCGATGACCTACACCCCGTGAGCGATCATCATATTTTAACGCAATCAGACAAATAGACACTTAGTAGCTAGGTCAAACTCCAAAGAACAAGTGACTGTAACTTACTTTATCTCTACAGCATAGAGATTGAGCGGTGAGTTGGCCGAAAAAGAGGCCAAGATGACCAAGTTGCTCCCATCAGGCCAGGGGTAGACGAAGCTATTGGCGAATGGACCGGAGTACACAATTGTTTGATTGGTGTTGTCGTACTCTTTAATAAAAATCTTGTCGTCTTGGGAGAAGAGGAGATGCTTGGAGTCTGGCATCCACTGGACACCATTGGTGTACAAAGCGCTGTGATAGCTCAAGAAATCACTGCCCCTTGTCAACGATCTTGGTTCGTTAGGATCTGTGTCTAACTTATCCAAGTTACTCAAGCCCACAGTAGGTGAGGCGCTGGCCGTCACCTTAGGGCTGGCAGACAAGCTGGCTCTGGGCATAGTTGTGACTAGTGGCGAGCCTAAAGTTCCTGGATTACCAACTTCATTGAGATTATTTAGTCCGACTAGAGTATCTAGCTGAACTCCAGAAATAAGCAGCTTGCTCGGACGATCTTCCACCAAAAGTGGCACGTTGAGGGCAAAGTTACGATCTTCTTCTCGATCATAGATGTACGAGACACCTGGTTTTAAAACTCTCTCTTCAGGCTGATTATTGGCTGACGGCAATCCTGGGGACAGATTGAGAGGAAGTGTGGCTGGGGCGGTAGCTGTGTAGAATAAGCGTTTTTTATCTGGTGAAAGATAAACATTTTCTGCCGATTGTCTAGCAATTTCGATGAGCTCTAGAGGAAATTTTTCTAAGTACTGTTTCTCTCTGGTCTTTATTTCATCACGCCACGAAGAGAGAAGCTCTATTTTGGTGAGACTGACATCTGGTAATGTGGATAAGTCACTCATTCTTCCGATATCGAGAAGCATTTCTTTAGACTTAGATTGAAGTAAGACCTGGGAGCTATCAGGTGACCAGATGAACTCAGCCGACTCAAGCCCCATGTCAGTGACGTCGTTGCTGATCTGTTTGGCTTCTTTAAATCCAGATAAAATACCGCTCCCCAAATCTAGGAGATAGAGGCCGTTTCTACTTGGGGTGGTTGCGGAGGCTGTGTAGTAAACTACCTTTTGACCATCTGGAGAGGGCGAGATGTTACCTACACCATAAAAGGTCAATGGCGTAAGGCTAGGAACCCTGCGATAGAGCTGCGCGTTTGTTTGGGTGACAAGACCTTCTTGTATCTGGAGACGTTTTTGCCAAGGAGAGTAGCCATCTTTACGGATCTCGATGTCATACTCTTTTGGTTCTAGATTGAGAGTGGTATCAGTGGCTGTAGTGAGACGTCCGTTGATGACTACTTCAGCGCCGATAGGGAATGAGTTGGCTACAAAGAGACCTGTAGTCTTGAGATCGCCACTTTTGTCGACTCTGTAGCCTTGTGCAAAGCGAATCACTATCCAAGTACCGGTTACGATGATCAAGAAGGAGATAAAGGTGTAGAGGAAGCGGAAGGTGGTAAAACGGCGCATTGAAAATATTGTATCATTCCCCCTGATGAAAGTACCATTTTTGTCTCAATTACAACCTCTGGTAGGTGTCGATATCGGTACTACTCGAGTCAGGATTTGGAGTAAGCAAAAAGGAATTTTGGTGGATGAGCCCAACTGTATTGCCTATGACAAGAGGGTAGGCAAAGTTATAGCAGTGGGTCAAGATGCTTACGAGATGGTGGGGAGAGTTAGCAAAAATATATCGGTTATTTTTCCATTTCAGTCAGGAGTGATCTCTTCAGAAGAGGCGGTGAGCGCTATGCTCAAGGTCTTTTTTCAAAGAATTTTTACCTCTCTGACTTTTTTGCAGCCAATTGTGGGAGTCTCTCTATCTAGTGTCTCAGGACAACCTGAAAGGGATAGTTTGGTACGATCACTTACTGACATTGGTGCTCGCGAAGTCTATGTCATCGATCAAGTTTTAGCTGCTGCTGTTGGATCTGGAGTACCCATTGCAGATGCATCAGGAAGTTTTGTCCTGCACATGGGTGGTGGAGTTACCGAAGGGGGGATGATTGCTCTGGGATCTCTTGTGGAAGTTAGGGCTATCACTCAGGCTGGCGAGTATCTAGATCAAGAAATACTTCATAAAGTTCAGAAGGAGAAGCAGATCATTATTAGCTTGAAGCAGGCGGAGCTGATCAAAAAACAAATCGGGAGGCTAGAAAATCTGCATGAAAGTCAGATTCTGATTTCTGGTAGAGATAGAGCCAGCGGTGTTCCCAAAGAAGTCTACGTAGACAGCGAGCTAATTAGTTCAGTCATAGTAGATTTTTGTCTAAGAACAGTAGAGCTCATGAAAGAGGTTTTTACCAAGATTCCCCCAGAGCTCACCTCTGATATTTTGGATAAAGGTATCATCTGTACAGGAGGCTTGGCCAATCTCCATGGACTAGAGTCGTTCTTTACCCAAAAACTAGGAGTACCATTGTTTGTTGTAGATGATCCTCAGAATACTGTTATCAAAGGCATCGCTGCGATCTTGGAAAATCTAGATTTATTTAAACAAAGTCTAGCCTATCAAGGATAGTGAGAGTTAGAACTCTCTTTGAAAAACATCGGGTAAGATTTGAAACTGATATCGACCGTAAAGATAAGTTGTGATTAATGTATGCTGGTGCTCAAGCTGCAGAAAGTGGAAAAAAATAAGATGTTACTACCTACACAGAGAATATTTGATCTAGATTTATTTGCAGGGACTAAAGAACAGGCTCTCTCATGTCTTGAAGATGTTCTTTTTATCAAGAAAAAAGAGACCCAACCCTATTTTGTTTTTACTCCCAATCCTGAACATGTTGTGATTGCGCAGTCTGATCCTCTTTTTCTCAAAACTCTCCAACAAGGAAACCTGCTACTGCCAGATGGTATTGGTATGATTTGGGCTAGTAAGGTCTTGAAGCGACCCCTAGTTTCGAGGGTAACTGGAGTGGACACAGTCAAGTCTATCTTAGAACTTTGCAGTCACTCGCCTGAGCGCCCACATATTTTTATTGTAGGTGGTAGAGATTATCATGGTCGAGAGCTACTGCCTGGCAAGCTGGTGATCTCAGATGTCTCTAAACAGCCCTTTGCTCAAGTAGTTTGGTCTGTTGGGTACGCTGATGTGAGAGCGCCTCTCAAGTCAGAGGAAGAGCAGCTCTTATCTAAGATCAAGTCTCATAGCCCTTCACTGATTCTGGTGGCGTTTGGGGCACCTTGGCAAGAGAAGTGGATAGTGACTCACCAGAAGATTTTCGAGGAGGCAGGAGTAAAGGTGATCATCTCAGTCGGGGGGAGTGTAGATTACTTGACTGGAAAAGTTAAGCGAGCACCAGTTCTGGTGCAGCGCGCTGGTCTAGAGTGGCTGCACAGACTGATTATGCAACCTTGGAGATGGCGCAGACAGCTGAGACTTTTGAGCTTTGTTCGTTTGGTTTTAAAAAAATGGTTAAAGAAGTGAGTGGTAGAGCTCACCTAAGTCTCGTCAGTTACACCGATACCCAACAACCAGAGTACAGCTTCTTTTTTGTAACGTCGATCACCACGGGAGTTGATACGAATAGCATTGAGCTTGCCGCGTTTGCCCCAACGCTTGATGGTCAGGGGAGAGACTCTCAGTAGATCAGCGACTTCTCGCACCGTGAGTAAGTCTGGTAGGTGTTTGACATCGAGTTTGCGAGCATCGTCAACTCGACCAGTTTTTTTGCCTTCTTCATCTAGATAAGCATCTGCAGGCGAGATGCCAGCTGATGAAGTAGGTAGGGTAAAAGTGTCTGGCATATCTCTCCGTATCAAATAACCTATCAAGTATTTACTTCTGTACACAACACTAGCAGAAGAGATGAAAGGTGGTCAATGGGGAGTTTGGATCAAAGTCTAGTTTGAGGAAAATTTTCTTAGGCGCAATAATTCTTGGCTTAGTTTTTTAATTTTTGAGTTGAATTAATTCCTAAGCATTACTTGGCTATGTAGTTAAAGAAAAAGTAGGCCAGGCCACACACGGTAGCTAGAAACAATAAGAAAAAAGAAAGATTAGTTTTGAGATTGGAAGAGGCCCTTTCAGAGTTTTCAGAGTCCATGCTGATCATGACGATAACTGCAATGATCAGCCAAACAGATGCTAGAGCAGTGATGGACCAAATGCTACCGAAGGTGAAGATGGAAGTAAATATTTTTCTGGCTGATTCGATAAGTGGTGTCATGCACTCTCACTATGACACCACTGCATAGTAAAAATCAATGAGGTGGGCTAAAATAGCCCTTCTGACGGCACAGTGGCGGAACTGGTATACGCGTAAGTCTCAAAAACTTATGAGCCACAAGCTCGTATGGGTTCGAT
>CAYUQY010000033.1:0-5280 GCA_964447075.1 uncultured Pseudomonadales bacterium
CAGTTAGCAGTTAGCAGTTAGCAGTTAGCAGTTAGCAGTTAGCAGTTAGCAGTTACATATTCTAAAGAGTGTTAGTTAATAAATTTGATGTTATATATTGAAATTACTAAGCAAGCGTAGGTGAGTTGAGTTTTTTAGGGAGACGGTGACGGTGATGGTGAGGTGATTGGAGCTGTAGGTCTCGAGACTTGTTTTTAGGGGCTTCCATGGAGGTTCGGGCGTTGGGCAGGCATCCGAACTTCCATAGAGGCCCTTTTTTTGGCTAAAATAATAGACCTATAACATAAATTATGGTATAATCTGCCTCGAGTATAGAACTTGAGGGACCATATGGTATTTATTCGTAAAAAGAGCTATAAATCAATCCTTTTTGCCAAAACAAAGTTGGCTTTTGTGCCTGCTGGTAAATCTGTGAGTTCGAGCCTTGTTGATTTGTCTGGCAGGCCAGATAACACGTCCCCAACTTCTAGACCTGACTACACCTTCCCTGGAAACTTTGAGTTTGTAAGGTTGGGTGGTACCGGGCGAGTAGAGCCAAAGTTAGGTTCTAAAGGACTACCCAAAACTAAGCAAACCAGATCTAGTTCGAGTGGAGGAAAAGCTGTCAAGTTGATGGCAGGCCTAGTTTTAACCCTCGGCATAGCTTGGTCCGCCATCTGGTTTGGTCCTGGAATCTTTTTTAGAGTCTTTCCACCCGACAGTATCATAGTTAAACCTCAAGAAGAGGGCACACCTTTAGGTGGAGACTATGTCGATGGCACAGACAGGACTACAAAAGAGGTCGTTCTGCCACCTCAAAATCCCAACTTGCCTGATGGCAAGTGGCTGATAATTCCCAAAATTGGAGTCAGATCCCAGATAGAGGAAGGTCAGGACTATTGGTCCGCTATGGAGAGAGGAGTCTGGCTGGTGCCTGAGTTTGGACAGCCTGGAGACATAAGCAAACCTATGATCTTGACTTCGCATAGGTACGGATTTAAGTGGTGGTGGGAAGGTGACTACTGGAAGTATCACTCTTTTTATAATTTGACTCTGGTAGAGCCAGGCGACATGGTCGAGGTTATAGCTGACAAGAGAAAGTATACCTACGAAGTTTACCAAGCAGAAGAAGGCAAGCAGATTTCTGATTATCAAGCAGACGCAATTCTGTACACCTGTAAATACCTCAACTCGGACGTACGCTACTTTCGCTACTTGAGGCTGATAAATACTGCCAAAGACTCACAAGCGTCACTTTAGGGATTTTTAAATGTTATATTTAGTTGATGAAATTTTTGAGGAGACTTGAGTATCTGATTTTTAAAAGTGTTAGCACTTTTTCCTCTGTCGTTGGGTTGTGTTTTTACTTGACAGCAACAATCCAGGCCAGAACCATCTACTCAGCCAACTATCGGATCGAAGGCGCTACCCTAGACAATGGTGGCGGAGCACAGACATCAGCTGGAGGCTACAAGTCCTACAACGCACTGGGAGAAGATTTTATTCGTAAAGTCAGCTCTGGATCGTATAATTTAAGTTCAGGCACTAATTTTGAAATCTTAAGTGACGTTCCCCTGGCGCCAACCGTCACCAATGACACAGGTTTTCGTTATGATCGACTTAAAGTGGTAGTCAATGTCTCAAACACAGAGGACCAATCAAACACCACCAAGTTTGCTATCCAAGTCTCGGACGATAACTTTGTTTCCCGTATCTGGTACGCTCAGAGCGACTTAAGTATTGGAGCCACACTTGGTATAGAGGATTACTTGACTTACACGGGTTGGGGTGGGGCAAGTGGTCAGCTGATCACTGGACTCTCGGGCGCGACTACGTATCAGTTTAGAGTCAGGGCTTTCAATGGCCTGGCAACAGAAAATGACTGGGGGCCATCCGCTTCAGCTGCTACTGTAGGGCCACAGGTTGGACTAAGTCTAGCAGGAGGGACTTGTACGCCTACTACCGCTACTTCAGCAGGCAATGACATTACTTTTGGGCCAATTTTCTCAGGATCTGTCTACAGCTGTCCAACTACAGTTACTTCAAGTACCAATGCTATCTCTGGATTTGTAACCACTTTACTAGGAAATCAAATAACCCTAACTTCTGGCTCTAATAACATTGATGCTTTTACTGGAACTTGGACAACACCTACTGCTTGGACCTCACCAACTGGGACAGTAGCCAATGTGAACTCTGGATTTTTTGGCTACAGTAGTGATGATACGACGATCGAGACTGCTGGTGGAGCCAACAAGTTCTCTACTGGAACGCTTTATGCTGGAGTAGAGACAGGCGCAAGGGAAGTGGCGTCCTCGACTACAGCTGCTACAGCTGGTCAAGCTAACATCGTGACTTCCAAAATAGAGATAAATACTATTCAACCAGCCGGATCGTACAGTGGCCTGACGATTACATATGAAATTACTGGCACTTTTTAAAAAAAAGAAAACATCAGAGACAAAATGACACAAATTTTTAGATCAAAAACACTACGCTTGTCGCATAGTAAAAAGGCTGATCTGGTTGGCGAAAATATCACCAATCTGGAGAGAGCTTATTTCGCGACAAGCTTACTATCTGCAGTTACGAGAAGCTTCTCGACAGTTCTAGGGATCGTTTTGTTTCTATTTATAGTTGGGATCGTGGGACCATTCAATGCCTTTGCAGCTACTCTTACTCAGATGAGTGTGACTCTAAGCAACAATCTTCACTCAGCTAGCAATGTGAGCTGGACATCGAGTTTTACGACTGTGACGACTGGCACTGTTACCACTGTCGTCTTGGCCTTTAGTCCTGAAATCAATGTAGCCTCTAGTACTCTTGGTACGGTATCTGGTATTGGATCAGGCAGTATTGGGATTAGCGGTCAGAATGTTACTTACACTGTTACCTCACCTGTGTCTATTTCATCTGGGACTGTGATCACGATACCTCTCAATAACATTGGCAATCCATCAAGTCTTGGAAACTACAGAGTCTCGATGTCTACAACAACTGGTTTAGGTGCTCTGGACAGTGGCGGAACTCTAGCATACTTGGATGCAGATGGCTCGGCTGGTGGGCTGTCTGCCAACCAAGTAAGTATCAGTGCTTCTGTGGTCAATATCATGGGTCTGGAGGTTTACTCTGACACAGCTTTGACGAGCATTACATCCGGCTGTGGTCTGGGTAGCTTGACCACTACTGCAGTCAATACCTGCAGCTACTATCTCAAGCCGAGTACATCCGCCACGAGTGGCTATACACTGACCTTGGGCAGCGATGGTTTATTTCGTAGCGGTCTAAATAATATTGATAATGTACCAGGCAGCGACAGCTCAATATCTGCTGGACAAGAGAGGTACGGACTAAATATTTCTGCTCAGTCCATTAACTCTACAATTTCTGGGGCCTTTAACAATCTTAACTACAACATAATTCCTCAGTCAGCAGCGGAAATCTCTACTTCATCTGTGGCTATTACAGGTGGCCCTAGCCAGAGACTCAATGTTAGTCACGCAGCTTCCATTAGTTCGTCGACTGCTGAGGGAAGTTATGGACAAGTGGTGACTTATACTATTTTTGCAAACTGAGTAGTAGGTTAGAATTTTTTGCCTTAGATATCAAAACAGAAACGAGAATATGAGTAGTTCAAGATCTTCACTTCGTAATCTCGTTCTAAGTAGGTAATTTGTGTTTGCGAGAACTTGATATGGATAAAACTGGAGTTAGTCATGTCTAAAAAAAATATTTCTAGAAAATTTGTATTGTTTGCTGTTGCGTTGCTTATCGCTGGGTCAGGGGTAGTGGTAGCTCTGGCTAGAGACAGATACTATAAAAATTTAGTTTTCAAAGTAGGCGTAGACATGTCTAAAGCTTCAGCCCCATCATCTTTACCCACGACTCAGTTAAGTCAGGAGGATGTGATCAAGCGCAGAGTTAAGGAGCTAATGGTGATAGATGATCAGTCAGCTCCCATACTTTTGAAGATTAAGAATGTACTGGAGCTGAAGAAACAACAACCAGAACTTTACGGACAAGCTCAAGATGGAGATGTGTTGGTTATCTATCCAAGCTTGGTGATCATCTACTCACCTCAATCAGATAAAATTATAGCTAGTATTAGATCATGATTCGATTAAACATCGAGGTAATTTATTTATGAAGCACTTGATTGGCATAACTACTAAGATCCTACATTTATCCAGTAGAGTAACTCTGGCTTATCGAGGCCAGCTCAAGAAGATACACCTCAACTTAAATCCAGGGATTATTTTGGTAATAGTAGTTGTTTCAATTTGTTTGTTGAGTCCAGCTCAGGCACGAGCTATCTCTATTTCTCCTCCTATTGCTGAACTGGTGGTTGATCCTGGCAGTACTGTAAGAGGTCAGTTGAGACTGATAGGCACACAAGATCAAGGTGAGAATGTTTCGGTCAAAATAGAAGAGTTCCGCAAAGTAGGACTAGGCAACATGAGAGTCTTTTTTAAGCCTGAGGTGAACTCAAACTCTGTGGGTCACTGGATCAGATTTACGGACCCATATGAAGCTCTCATGGTTAAAAAAGGCCAAGTGTTGATTCTAAACTACACTCTCCAAGTGCCGGTCGGCGCTAAACCTGGTGGTCACTATGCCGCATTTATGATTTCTGCAGCTGGCGCTGGTGAGAGCATTGCAACTGTTGGTGTCTCAAGTAGAGTTGCAGCACAACTGTTGCTAACTGTGACTGGTCAAGAAAAAGTTGAGCTAAGTCTTGAGTCACTACAGACTGCCAGAGGAAATAAAACATTTGCTCACTTACCTATCGACTTTAAAAGCACAGTTAAAAACACTGGCAACACACATGTCTCCCCAGTTGGCTTTCTTGAGCCACTTGAAGGTGAGACAAGAGTGGTGTCGATACCGTTTAATCCTGACAATCAAGTAGTATTTCCTGGTACCACCAAACTTTTTACACAAAAGTGGCAGGAAGCAGAACCTATTGTTCTCAAGCCTGCTCGTAATCCTGTGATGATGCTGAGAAACTTCCTAGACGAAGCTGTCTATGAGTTGAAGCATTTTCGGTTGGGCAGTTATGAAGTACGTCTGGGAATGGTGTATGGGGAAAAGATGAACTTGGTAGAGGAGAAGAGTATTAAAGTCTACTTGGTTCCATATCACCTCTTTATATTGATGGTGATCTTGACAGCTGTAGTGAGGTTGGGATTTTACCTCAAGTCACGCTTAAGTAGGGGAAGGCGCAGCTGAAACATTGCTAGGGTTAAGTAGAAACATTGCTAGGGTTAAGTAGAAACACTGTTAGCGTTAAGTAGAAACATT
>CAYUQY010000034.1:0-5135 GCA_964447075.1 uncultured Pseudomonadales bacterium
CACCACCCCCTCCTTCATCACCACTTCTCCATCCGCCTCAAGAAATGATCCTTTGGTCCTCATATCTTTCACAATATCCAGGTGTAAAGCAGAGATGTTGACGCCTCCACACTCAGGAAAGGCAAACCCCAAGGCCAAGTGCACTGTCCCAAGCATTTTTTCATCAAACAAAACATTATTCATGTAGGTAGTAACCCCTTTGTTACCACCCACCGCAAACTCGCCTACACGCCTAGCTCCTTCATCAGTTTTGAGCAGATGGTGTAAGTAGCTTTGACCAGCGCTGGCAGTAGATTTGACAACCAAACCACTCTCAAACCAGAGATGAATATCTCTCATCTCCACTCCGTGTCGTGTCAGAGGATAGTTGAAGTAAATTTCACCCTCCATAGTTCCATCCACGGGTGCAGTGAAAACCTCTCCTCCTGGCATGTTGGCCTTCCAGTCATCAGCTATCCAAGTTCTGCCTTTGGTTGAGAACTTCAGATCTGTTTGATCGCCAACCAAGTGAATCTGAGTATTTTTTAGACGTTTAGCTAGAGCTACCATTTTCTTCTCCTGAACTGACCAATCCAGCAAAGTGCTTCCAAAATAAAAATCTTCAAGCTCCAGGGTACTCATGCCAGCAGCTTGCGCCATAGCAGCAGTGGGATAGTAGGTCAGCACCCAAGGCTTTGAAGTTAAGATGCGTTTGAGAGGCTGATGCAGCCTATCTTTCATCGTAATTATTTTGGGATCTACATTTCTCATCGCGGCTAGATTTGAGTCGGCCACGATCATGATGCTTTTATCAAATCTCTTGACTTGAAACTCAAAGAGATCGAGATTCCCAGCTACTTGAGCCGAACTTGCCGTCTTTAGAAACCAAGCTCTCAAGCCCTCGTCCCCCACTTCCAGAGAGGCAATACCCCCAGCGTTTATCACAGCTTTGAAAACTTCTCTAGCTAAAGGCAGTCCCTGACCATCAGAGAGGTTAATCCAGATTTTTTCATCTTTCTTGACCTCTAGGCATTTATTTACAAGGATTTCAGCGAGCTTTGATAAACGATGATCAGTCATACTCTATCTCCCTCAAAAACTTCGGCAAAAATAATTTTAAGCTCTGCACTGCCTTAGCTCGATGGCTGATTCTATTCTTGACCTCAAAGCCTAGTTCTCCAAATGTCTGATCAAAGCCATCGGGCCTAAAAAGTGGATCATACCCAAATCCTTCTCCACCACTTTCTTGCTCGCAGATCTTACCATCCACTCGGCCTTCAAAAAAATACTGTTTGTCGTCACTGGGACTATACAAACAGACCACAGATCTAAAGTAAGCTTGACGATTTTTGACTCCTTTAAGCAAAGACAATAGATGCTGATTGCGATCATGATCACTTCCAGGCGCAAAACGATGGGAGTGAACTCCTGGCTGCCCTGATAAAAACTCGACAAAAAGACCTGAGTCATCCGCCAAAGTCACTAACTTGGTAAGCTTGGCAAAAGTCCGTGCTTTAAGCAAAGCATTCTTTTCTAAAGTATCTCCTGTTTCAACCACCTCTACTTCTTCGCTACAGAGCTCTCCCGGAGTCACCACTTTCACAGCTACATCCGCAAACAACTGCTTAATCTCAATTAATTTTCCAGGATTTGTGGAAGCAAAAAGTATCTTAAGAAGATGCTTGGACATGATTGACTTGAAGAAATACCAGGATTGCTAGGCTGAAAGAAAGAAACTTCCTACTTCGCTCCACCCATTAGACCACCCAAGCCACCCGTCATCGACTGCAACTTCTTGGCGGCTGCCTCTTGAGACAACTTGATCGCTTTGTTCAAGACAGCAATCGCATCTGGACTAGAGACACCCTGAACCAAAAACTTGAGAATTTTCTGTGAACCAGTTATCTCAACCAAAAAATCACCCTCTTCAACACGTATAATCTCAGCTTCAAGATCCTGCTGCATCTGTTTTGCTTGAGTGCGCAGCTGATTAAGATCGCCCAAGGCTTTAAATGGATTGTTCATGTGATCCTTTCACCAAGTATATTCTTGTAGTCTACCTGAAGTCATTCTACTACACTCTCGACAGCTACATGAGTGCTTCTGCAGCTATCGAGGCCAAAGTCTCAGAACTCTGGGAGTTAGAGATATCGAGCGAAACGCCTGATTGGCCGAGAACACCTGGTGTGACCAAAGCTATTTCTTTCCCATCCTGCTCCACAGTCTCAAACTTAAATCGAACTAAACCTCCAGACATTGTGCTCGCCACAGACTCTAGAATATCCAGCATCTTTCTCTCTTCTAGTTTTTCTTTGTGAAATGAGTAGTAGACGCCCAGAGAAATAAGATCATTCTGACTGTCAAGAAGTTTTGATGAGCGAAGTAGCGCAGAAAGTGAGCCGTTGCGCTGTGAGACTTGGGTGACAAAGCTTGACCACTGAGCAACTAGATCTGGGGCAGTTTGAGATGTAATCTCAACTGGTTGAGCTTTGAGCTCACTAGACTGAGATTTAACCTCACTAGTTTTAGTTTTGATCTCAACAGCCTTAGGCTTGATCGCATCAGCTTGAGCTACAGTCCCTCCACCACCACTAGGCGTAGTTTTTTTATCATTCTTACTCTTGGCCTTGAAAATCAGCTCCAAGAGCTTGAGCTCCAGAGACAAAAAGGCAATCTGTGAGCCTGACAAATCTAAGTTGTGAAGTGCGGTCAGCAAAAAATGCGTCACTTCTTTTGTAAAAACAGTTCTGCTCTCACCTACTCCCAGACTACTCATCAGCTGATCATGTAAGTACTGCACAAAACTCTCAAAGAAAAAAACTTCATCAACATCACGTGATCTCATCTCGCTAAAAAACTTAGCCACTTGAAGCTCGTCTTTGGCTACTACCAATCTGACTAGCTCTTCACAGCTACTACTGCTCATACCTCCCAAAACAGCCTGAGCTTCTAAAAGAGTGAGTTGCGTCTTTCCCAAGCAGACCATCTCCAACATCTTGACTCCATCTCGAAAACTTCCCCCAGCTCGATCAATGATCAACTCCAAAACATCGCTCGGACACTCAATTTTTTCGGCCATCAAAATAACCTGAAGAGAAGCAGCTAGCTCCTCTCTTGAAGCTCGACTAAACTGCAGAACTCGACAGCGCGAAGTGATCGTCTCTGGAACTTTGTGAAACTCCGTCGTAGCCAAAATAAAAACAACATGAGAGGGCGGCTCCTCAAGAACTTTGAGTAACGCATTCCAAGCCTCGGTGGTAAACATGTGGACCTCATCCAGAACATAGACTGAGATGTTGCCCTCTTGTGGCAGGAGATAAAGACGCTCTCTGAGGGCTCGAATGTCGTCAATGCCACGATAGCTAGCCGCATCTAGCTCACTCACGACTAGACTACTGCCTCTGTATATTCTCTGTACAAGATCATCACTCAAACTAGGCTCAACAAAGGGTATTTTTTTCTTTTTTAAATCAAAAAAGGAAGCCTGCACAGACTCACTATTGGCAGAATCATTGAGTAAGGCTGCGATGACTCTGGCAGCAGAGGTCTTGCCAGTGCCCTTGGGTCCAGAAAAAAGCAGAGCGTGGGGAAATGACCCCACTCTCATCATCGACTCGATCTCCTCGCGCACATGATTGAGATGAAGACCTGAGACTGTTGTAGGGCGATATTTACGATACCAAGACATAGTTACTCCTCGTGGTGATAGCCTAGAAGATGCATCAGTCCATGTGAGACAAAAAAATTAATCTGGGCATCTACTCTTTTACCATATTTTTTGGCTGCGTCTACAGCTGCAGGGAAACTAACTACAATGTCGCCCAAGTGAGGAGGCATACCCTCCGGCATCGGAAAGTCTTGAAGAGTTTTTTTCTCATGCTGGGGAAAGGACAAGACATCTGTAGTCCCATCGTGCTTAAGCAGACTCTCGTTGAGCTTTTTGATCTTGCGTGTACCCACAATAGAAACATCCACAGCAGCATTTTCGATGCGGTTTTCTGTTAAAACATCGTTGACTATCTTGCGAATCGCAACCCGATCTACAAGATAGCGAGACTGAACGTAGAGATTGACTAAAATCACGCTGTTGCCTTTTCTGGGTAACGCAAGTCTATCACGCCTAAGGGGACTTGATTGTCAAAGTCATTGATAAAAAAAAGGAAAACTCGGCCATTACTAGCAGGACTCCAGACTTTTCCCTGACGTATGACTTCTGGCGTGCCACCAAACTGGTGTTGCATCCAGCTAGAAGGACCTACGTCGCCGATGCAGCCCACAACGGCTCTCTGGGCGACTGGATTGATCATGATCATCTTGCGCCAGGCATACCAACTCATGAGCTGAGCATAGTTCTTGTGTCGCGAAGACAAAATATCTACTTGGACTGCAAAAGTATAACGCTCGCGAGCAACTGAGAGAGGCGTCAGCTCTCCCCTCTGCGTAAACCAGCTAAAAGCACCCCTCGTCTGACGCAAACCTGCTTCAAAGTACTGCTGATGATCGCGCAGAGTGTCACTAGGAAAACGCTTCAAGTGTGGCAGAGACTCCATGACCCCTAAGGAGTGATCAAGCTTGTGACCTTCCTGCTCAGCCACAACCTCGAATCCAAACATGTCAGTCAACTGCTGCTCTAAGTAAAGAGCTTCGTCTTTGGGAGGGTGACCTGCGGGGAGTCGACTCAACATCTCGGTCATTTTTGTCAGAACCGCTTGATGCTCCTCGCGAGAAATAGTGATAAAAGTTTCGTTTTTGAGTGCGGCAGCATCAGCAGCAAGAGCCTGCTGAACAAAACTATCGACCGAAGTGATAGGTGGTGGGGTTGATGGCGGTGGTGACAGGGAAGGTGGTGTTGTTGACGGGGAAGGAGGTGTTGGTGGCAGGGAAGGAGGAAGTGTTGTTGACGGGGAAGGTGGTGGTGGTTGCAGGGAAGGAGGAAGTGTTGTTGGATCTGAGGGCATGGTAGAGATGATTATGACAGAAATTGGGCTGGCTGATAAGAAGTGGTCGAAGCCTGAAAACCAGAAACTGCCCCAAGGCCTATGGCTTGCATAATAGATGTGTATCTGTTATACTTATAGGCCGTATTCAAGATAGCTTCTCCTCAAGACGAGGAAGTAAGAGATCTGGAGTACAGTTCTTTAACAATCCCAAAGTGA
>CAYUQY010000035.1:0-4241 GCA_964447075.1 uncultured Pseudomonadales bacterium
TTTTACAGCTCTTCAATCTTGACACTAGGATTCATGTCGGTCGCTTCGATGAGCTTGAGGTACTTCTCGGTCGTGGTGATGCGTTTGTGGCCGACTAGCTGAGAGACATAGACGAGTGGTGTGCCAGCCTTGAGCTGCTCGACGATGAAGGTGTGGCGCAGGTCATTGACCTTACCTCCTTTGATGCCAGCCAGACGGAAGTAGCGGTCGATAGCGGTCCGGATGTTGCGAACCAAGAATGGTCGGCAGGTTTTAGTCAAGAGAAGGGTCTTTTCTTTGGTGCGAGGTCGAAGTTTAAGGTACTCCATGACGGCTGTTTTGGCAGCTTGGTTCATAGGTACTTTTCGGGCTTGGCGAGAGTCCTGAGCCAGTATCATGATGATTGATCTCTCAAAGTCCATTTCTGTCAGCTGGAGGGCTGCTAGCTCACTAATTCTCATACCTGTCTGAAGTAAAAGCTCTACGATAGCGTACATTCTGACATCAGAGCGGCAAGAGTCACGCAAAGCGCGGTACTCGAGCTTGGACAACACTTTGAGTGGTGACTGCTCGTACTTGGGGTGGGTGACTATCTCGGCAGGATTATCGCTGAGAACTCCCTCGCGGATTAAGTAACGGAAAAATGACTTAATTGAGTTAATTTTACGAGAGATGGATTTACCAGTGTAGCGCTGTTTTTTGAGCAGTTCTTTGAAGTCTTCTATCTGAGGTGAGGTAATGCCTGGAAGTGCCAAGTGACCATTCTGCTCGAAAAACTGCAGAATCTGCTCTACGTCCTTGACGTAAGCGATCATAGTTGCCCTGGCCCGACCTGTTGAGGTAAGATTATCACCAAAATGCTTGAGATAGTCAGCAAAAGTAGTATTCATAAACTCTCTAGTTTAGGTTAAATAGATATACTTTGAAATAGTTTGATCTTAATAATCAAGTCTTATAATATCACAGTCGAGGGTATCTTTCAATGCAACAGTTACTGCGTAATCCCATAGTTTTGATAGTTATGGCCTTAATGACCCTCGGCCTAGGCATGTCCCTCCATCGATCTGTCTCGTCTATCGACCAGTCTGACTCAGCACTTGAGGAAGCTCAGCGCAAAACTAATGAGCAAAAAGTGAAGTTAAGCATCATCCAAGAAAAGCTAGAACAGGCCAGAAAACCCATCAGTAAGGAAAGGACAGTCCGCAACGAGCTACTTTATCAAAAACCAGGAGAGTATGTGATGCAGATACCTGATGTGGTGGTCAGCTCTCCCTCACCCATTCCAGTAGCAGCCACACCCACTCCCTGGGAGGCTTGGCAAAGCGTTCTTATTGGAGCCCATCGCTACTAGAGAGAACGACAAAAAAATGTTAAAATGATTCATCGCGCGGGATAGTGTAGGGTGCACGTGAGGCTCATAATCTCGCAGGCTAGGTTCGACTCCTAGTCCCGCAACACTTATTAAACCACCCCAGGGGTGGTTTTTTGCTGTAGGATGTATAATTTGCTCTCATCATGCTCCATCCTAACTTCGTCATCATCGGCACCATCATCGCTACCATCGGCTCGATCGCCTACCTGATAGATACTATTAGGGGCAGAGTCAAACCTAATCGTGTTTCATTTCTCCTGTGGTCTATAGCTCCCTTCATCGCCTTCGCCGCGCAGATGCAACAAGGGGGGGGCATGGAAGCACTCATGACTTTCAGCATGGGTTTGTTTCCTCTCATCATCTTCGTCGCCTCGTTCGTCAATAAGGAGGCTAAGTGGCAAGTCAGTCGCTTTGACCTTATTTGTGGGGCACTATCTATCGCTGGATTACTTATGTGGGCAGTCACTAAGGTTGGCAATGTAGCTATATTTTTTAGTATCTTGGCTGATGGCTTGGCTGCTATTCCGACAGTTGTAAAAGCTTACAAGTATCCAGAAACCGAGATTGCATGGCCATGGCTGGCGACTGCGATTGGCTCGATCCTCACTCTCCTGACCATAAGCCAGGTAACTTTTGCCAATTCCAGTTTTGTTCTCTACATCGTCGTGGTCAATGTGGTCATTTTTTCACTGGTGCAGTTCAAGATTGGAGTCAGAAAAGCAGCAATTACCTAACTTTTAAACCGACTTCAAAACTTTCTACTTCTCGAAGATGTAATCCTTCGTTCAGATAGGCACTTTTGCTACACTCCACATCAACTCTCATGTCGTAAAATGGTACTTGTTTATGACTTCAAATGTATTAAAATGGTGCCATGCTCAAACGATCACTCGAGGAAAAAATCATTTCATGGAAAACCAACCCTCTTCGCAAACCATTGATCATTCGCGGGGCACGTCAGGTGGGAAAAACTAGTC
Source organism: uncultured Pseudomonadales bacterium (assembly GCA_964447075.1). GTDB lineage: Bacteria > Patescibacteriota > Microgenomatia > UBA1400 > PJMF01 > CAYUQY01. Next base: position 2,329 of record CAYUQY010000035.1, read on the forward strand.
TTGTACGCCAGTTTGGGGCGAATCATTTTGCACAAATGATCGAGATCAATTTAGAAAAAAAGGGCCATTTCGCCATCTTTGATCCTGCCTCAGGTGTTGAAGATTTTCTCAAACGAGTCAGTGTGTTTTTTGACCAAAAAATTATTCCCCATCAGACACTCCTATTCATTGACGAAATCCAAGAATCGCAAAACATGATGGAACTTTTACGGTTTTTAGCTGAAGAGAAACCAGACTTACCAGTGATTACGGCTGGATCACTGCTCGAAGCAAAAATTGGGAGTGATTGGTCTATTCCAGTTGGCCGGGTTGACTACTTGTATCTCTATCCAATGACTTTTTTTGAATACTTGAGTGCAAAAGGAAAAGATGCCCTACTAGAAACACTGCAGAAAATGAACATCAGCGACAAATTTGAGTTTAGTGACTTAGCGAATGAGCTGTTTAAAGAATATGTCACTATTGGTGGAATGCCGGAAGTCGTCCAGCAATTTGTGAAAAATGGGTCATATGATGACGTTCAAACAATTTTGAATCAACTACACACCGCGTACGTTGATGACATCAGAAAGTATGCTAAAACGAGAGAAGAAAATAAATATATTGAGCAGGTAGTGGAAAATGGTCCGAAAATAGCTGGGAGCGTTTTTACCTATGAGGGTTTTGGTGGATCTGCATATCGAGGTCGTGAAATAAGTGAGGCAGTGCGCACTGTCGAAAAAGTGATGTTATTGCGACAAGTCATGGCAGTGAACTCCACAACATTACCTATCACTCCGAAAAGCAATCGCCCAAAGAAAATGATTTGGTTAGATGTAGGTATCGTCAATTTTGTGAATCATGCTTATCAAGATCTGATTTTAGGTGGGTATAAGGGTAAGATTATGGAGCAAGTCGTTGGTCAAAGCCTGATTGCTGGAGGTGTTGATCATCAATTGGATCTGTATTATTGGGGAAGGGATCGGGATGAAGGGAGCGCAGAAGTAGACTTTTATTTTCAACACAATTCAAGAACTGTGGGAATGGAAATAAAATCTGGCAATAGTGTGAAAATGAAATCATTGTTTAGTTTAGGAAATGAAAACGCCCAAACTATTCTCATTCGCGTTTCCTGGGATCCGCTTGCAGTTGAGACATTCGAATCATCTGGGCAAACATATCGAGTCCTTTCTTTACCGTTTTATCTGATTGACCGCTGGCAAAGTCTTGTGAATCAATTTATGCAAACAACTGAGTAACTGAGACTTTCATTTTGCTATCCGATATACGGCAGCTCGCTCCTTGGCGAAACCTCCAAATTTAATATTTTTTCTCGAGCAAAGTGCTAAAATAGACCATGTACAATTGGAACACAAATGTTGCCAGCTTTAAGTCTGCTAAAGAATTAGAAGTTTGGCAATTGGTACAACTTTTAGAATATGGGACTCAAGGCATCAAGATAAAGGCTTCAGATCTCATCCGTAATTGGGACAAAATCAAAAATCAAATAGATCCCGCCGTTAGACGTTTACTGGAGTTCACACTATGGGGAAAACTATACTCACTCCCGACCAGCAACGACTTCTGGACATCATCATCGCCACTCCAAAAATTACAGATTCCTACTACTTCACCGGCGGAACAGCCCTAAGTGAGTTTTACTTCCAGCACCGACTGTCTGAGGACTTGGATTTTTTCACTGAAGATGAGGTGATAACTACCGACGTTCTGTCTTTGATGAAAAAAGTTGCAGTCAAGCTGCAGATCAAAGAAGTTGAGTATAAAACCTTGCGTGGATCAACCAAGGTTTTTGGGAGAAGAAAATTGGCAAAATATTGAGGACTTTTTTCAAACTCAAGCAAAATTATTGACAAAAGATTTGGTAATTAGTACGAAACGTAACCAATCTATGGTACAAATAGATTGGTACGATG
>CAYUQY010000036.1:0-4229 GCA_964447075.1 uncultured Pseudomonadales bacterium
GAAGTAACTGACTGCCTTTTGACTGGACATAGTTTAGTTATTGTAGCACTTATGTGTGACCCAAGCCAGCCAATCTTGGAACACCATTGCCGATTTCTTGGGGAGAGTGGAGGAGGTCGTGCTTCGATGGTTGATGTGCCCACTTTCGACTACCAGATAGCATCGTACACATAAATACCTCATCTGTTGTGGAAGGAGCATGCTAAAATGGTTCTATGATCCAAAAAATGAATAAAACCTCAGTTCAAAACAGTGTTGTTGAGAAGGCCATTGATAGTAATTTCAGAAAATACAAGAGAACCTACCAATTACTTGATCAATATGATAAATCGCCTCAAACAACCCCCTCATATAAGGTTGAGCTTAAGGCTTTGCAAAAAACTCTACAGTATTTACCTGAGTAAAACCGCGGATTTATTTGTTTTGCCGGCTTTTGAAGAGAGGTACCCTGGAAAGTTAGAGGGATTTTTGGTTCCGTTTCTCAAACATTCGACGGCAAAGATCTTTTTCCCACGATTGGTAAAGCCGCGGCTGCCTATTTTGTCAAAATTGGCACACAGCATCCATTTAGAGACGGAAACAAGAGAATGTATGTTTATTTCACCGATATTTTTCTGAGTATGAATGATGTGTCGCTAAAAATAGATTGGCGAGAGATGTATGAGCTAGCTAAGCTTGTTGTAGACAAAAAAGAAAAAGGGGAATCACCAGATAGACTTCAATTTTTTACAGAGTATATTTTTGATAAAAACTTGTGACCCAAGGCATTGGGAATGGAACCACATCATCGCTGATCTAGTCAGGTGGTGGGAGGTGTTCAGGCCGGAGGTGGGGCTACTTAGCTGGAGTTGCTCAGTCAACTGACTGGAATCAGCTCTAGTTTACTTTATGAGGAATGATTGAAAAAAGATTTCGACGACTTTGTCTTTTTTGTCCTGCGCAAGCGTTGTAGGAACTTCCAGTGTCATCCAATGTTTCGTCTTGCCTTCAATCAAAGCCCAGAAATCAAGAAAACCTTCATAAATATATCTTCCATTTTAATCTTTTTCTGGTGGTAGGCTCACTCGATACCCATTTTTGACCTGACGACCAAGATCTTCGTCTGATTGGTCATCAATGCCAGAAAACAACGATCCAATAAGCTGACATTTTGCTCTGAAGTTATTGAGTTTATCCGAGCCTTCAATATCGATGTTGTCGTAAAGATACACGCCCCCATGCTCATTGTCCTCATGGAAGTCAACACAGAGATCAAATACATGCGGACTGATGATCTTCATCACATCAGTTGCTTCCTGACACTTTGGCACTTCCATGAAACATCTGTTGAGATCTAGACCATCACTATTCAATCTTGTTTTCAGCTCCACAGCTGAGGGGCTGCATTCAGGGATATAGAGGAAGGGAGACAATGAGCTAAAATGATGATCAACTGCTTTTTTTACCGAAGAAATGACTCTCCACTCATCACCATGAATACCAGAGAATAAGCCAAGTTTGGGTTGTTTGCCGTGAAGTACGAGGTTCATGAGCAGTTACAGTATAGCTGATGTTGTGTGTCAGCAGTTTACACCACGAACTAATAAAAGAACTGTACAATACGTATAAACAGCAGAAACAGTATCCACTCTCCTTTAGGTTCTACGGGTTGGATAAGCAGTTTCAGAGGTTTGGACTAAATGACAAACAACGACCAAAATATCAGCGAGCTGCCTTCTTTGCGTGATGTGCTAAAAAAGTGGTACACACCTGGAACTGTTACCAAGTTCAAAGCAAAGGACATCGAGTTTGAAGGCAACACTCAGGCGGTGAAAAGCCTGTCTGTTTCGGTTGTCAGTCGACAGTCAAAAGCGGAGAGAGCTTTCCGTCAGGTAAACGAGGAAATACATAAAGAATAACGAGTTTATATGCCACTCTTCAAGATCAACAATCAACAAACACAAAAACTCCCACGCAAGGACTTCTCTAATGAAAAAGAACTCCAACATTTTGTGGAGAAGAACCTCGAAGACCTTTTTGGAGTTCGTTTCTTGGCATCTGAATACTCCACTAATCATGGCGGTCGTATTGATACGCTTGGTTTGGACGAAAACAACGCTCCAGTAATTATCGAGTACAAATGGGGCGAGAATAGTGCCATTATCAACCAAGGTCTGTTCTATCTTGACTGGTTGGTTGAACATATTGCCGATATTCAACTCCTCGTTCAAAAGAAACTTGGTCAAGACGTGGAAGTAGATACTGGCTCACCCCGCCTCATCCTTGTGGCTGCCTCCTACTCCAAGTTTGATGAGTATGCTATCAATCGCATGGCTGAGAACATCGAGATGTGGTCGTATAACCAGTACCAAGACCTATTTGAGCTGAAACTGGTGGCAAGTACCCAGGCTAAACATAAGGAAGACGGACAGAAAGTCACCAAGGTGAACTATGATACCTACTCCGTTGAGGATCAGTTGACTGGCAAGTCCGATAAAGTGAAAGAGCTATTCAAGGAACTACAGGAGCGAATCCTTGCCTTTGATGCAGAGGGTTCTATCGAAGAACTGGCTCGCAAGATGTATGTGGCATACCGTACCAACAAAAACTTTGTCTATCTCAACTTCCGATCCGACCGTATTTTGCTGGATGTTTCACTTACTGTGGAAGAGGTAACATCTGCCGACAAGTCCCGAATCCGTGACATGCGTGGTGTGGGTCATCATGGTGCTGGTTTTACCAGATATGAGCTAAGTAGTTTCGACCAGATGGATGAAGCCACTGCTCTTGTGAAAGAGAGCTATGAGCAAACCAAGTGACATTATTGGGAAAATTGCATCTAATAAGGCATTGCAAGCTGCCACCCAAGTTGCCCAGGTTCATCCCAACCCTCTCGTTAGTGGAGGTGCAACCATAGGTGGTGCTGTTCTCAATTATGTAGCTCAGTCCTATCAAGAGGATCAACAAGAAGCCACCAAAGAGTATTTGCATGAACTTGATCTACGATTCCAGCGTTTAGAGGATAAAAAGATTGATGAAACGTATTTATATTCCAGAGATGGACGTCGCTTGATAGCAAGAATAATGCGACTTGTGTATAGAGATAGCCGCAAAGAGAAAATTGTAGCTGCTAGCCACCTAACACAAAAATTGATTACCTCTAGCAGGCTCTCGGTTGATGAAAAAGAACTATTCGTGGAGACACTTGATGCACTGAACGTACTCCAGCTATCTATTTTGCAGTTTGTAACGGTGCAGATGTGGCTAAGAACGGAAAATCCACACAACGGATTTGATGTTGGAAAGTTAGCAACAGAATACTCCACAAGAGGAGTGAAGCTACCTTTAGTACACCAGTCACTCAAATCATTAGAGAGCCTTGGTTTAGTAAGTGCAAACCTCGCCACTGTAAAAGGTATTGATCAGACTCATTTTGTTTCAGACTATGGTGCTGAGTTTATACAATTCTGTACAGACCTAAAAAAAGATTCTATCTCGGATCAAGTGCTGGAACAGCTCTAATTACCTTTTCTTTTCCCATCGCAACGAAACCTCAGTTATTAGCGTCTATTCAATATGCTAATTGTGTCATTGGTGCCTATTGGAAGCTATTGGAAGGCAATTCACTGACAGTTTGTGACAGTGATTGACAGTTAGTTGGTTGGCATTGGCGGGCATTGGCAGGCAGTTACTGGAGCTTATTGGCAGTTGGCTTTGAATCCTATTGCAAGCTATTGAAAGGGTGAAGTAGACCTTTCTGTATGGCACTGTGTGGCATTGTAAGGCAGAAACCTCCCACAACAGATTATTTTGACACCTTTTTTTTCTCGAGAAAGTTTGTAAATCCCGAACTTGACGACCAGTCGGACTCTGCGATACTTCAATTATCAATAAACATTGGTAAATCAAGGAATTATGAGATATTACAAACCAAAGAAACAAGTAAAAAATAGCCCTATACCCTCCAAACTCCTTACCCAAAAGGAAGTTATTGAGCAAATAAACGCTCATACACGATTTACTAGTCGTTTAGTTGGACTATTGATCGACCAAGCCTATCAGATGGACAGAAAGGAATCTAACCATGTCAGTAAATAGACCACCCTTCAAACCACGCCTTATTGATGGCTACGAGTTTGATGAGGTCAGCTCTGCTCTCAACAAAGCCATTCGTAGGAACGATGAGTATTCAGCCTGGGCAAGGTACCCGTTTCTTAAACAATCTGTCTTTTCTGTCTGTTAATTAGTAG
>CAYUQY010000037.1:0-3816 GCA_964447075.1 uncultured Pseudomonadales bacterium
ACCCAGATTATTTAATTATCTGTCTTAAATTTTTAAAAGTGACATCTATCAGGCCTTCATTACAAAACATCCTCTGCATGTTAAACTGTTAACATGCCAACTTATCCTTCCAGATCAGACCGAGAACTCATTCAAGCCTTTGCTAGCCTCAGTGGCGAAAAAGAAATCACGGGTTTTTTGCGAGATTTGTTGACGCCATCAGAAATTGAGGAATTCTCTCGCCGCTTTCAAATAGCCAAGTTACTTTGGACAACAAGTCTCCCCTATGTGGATATTGCTCAAAAAGTTGGTACAAGCACTACTACGGTGACCAGAGTTGGGCAGTGGCTTTACAAAGAACCCTGGCATGGATATGTCTCTATTTTACAGAGAATTCATGGTAAGTCCCAGAGATAGAGCATGTTAGCGTATTAGCATGTTGACATATAGAAAACTCTCCTTTATAATGCTTCGATATGATGATAAAGACAGTCAACATATCAGCTAACCATCATCACCACGCTTCCAGCGGGGTGATTTAACGTACTAAATAATTAAAGAAATTAAACGTAGTCCCACCCCGCATAACAGCGGGGTTTTTCGTTCCCCAGAAACGAAAGGACTGCGTTTTTTTTATTAAAAAAAAGGATATATATGTCAAATCAAGAAAACAGACCATATGTAATTTCTGCAGATAGCAGAGGTTTATTAAAAAGTTGGGCAAGAAAAAATCAGCTCACAGTACCTAACGACGCGTACTTCCAGGGTATGCTCAAAGACCTTGAGACAACTTTAGGACAGTATTTTGCCAAGGTGGATATCGTGCCGGAAGAGTTCTTGCGTCAAGGACTTAATGGGCTCGTTAAGAATTCCTCTGTACCAGTTGTGTCTTTGGATCGAGCTTACATCAGTCCAAAACAAAGCAACCTCATTGGATTTCTTGACGTTACCAGGACAGTAGATAGTAACCTCAATAACACAGGCCTGGGTAGCCGTGCCTTGGAAATCACCCTTGAGCGACAAATCGGACAGTTGGCAACTAAACAGACAGGCAAAGTCATCGCGTTGGCAGACGACGTTATTTTTGAGGGTAGGACCATGTTGCAACTGGTGCAGAAACTTAGAAGTAAGGGAGTAGCAGTTGATGCTATTTACTCCGGTATCACTATAAAGGAAGGTAAAGAGCTCCTCGAACAAAATGGTATCCGCGTTGACTCACTTATTGTTTATGACCAAGTCATTGATGAAATCTGTGAACGCGACTTTGTGGTCGGTAGTCCATATTCAGGACGAAGTGTTGTTAATGGTAAAGGAGTTGTTGAAGGTGCGCCGTACCTCTATCCGTTTGGTAAGCCAGTGGAATGGGCTTCGATTCCTTCGGAAGAAGCAGTGAGTTTTTCTCTCTTTGCGTTGTATCAGTCAATGCAGCTCTGGGCAAAAATCGAGCAACTTTCACGCCAGAATATTCCAACCCAACAAGTTGCTAAGTCAGTGTTTGGTCTACCTGAGGGTAGATCCATGAGTGTTGCCATTGCAGATGTTATGAGAGGCCTTAAATAAGGGATCAGTATGAACATTAATTTAAGAAAACAGCTATTTCTAACAGTCCGTGAACTGCCATACAAAATTGGCAATAAGTCAAAAGACACCTCTTGTGTTGCTAAAACCAAGCTTCTAGGAGAACTATTAAGCCGCATTGGACTGGAATGCCAAGTTTGGAAGGCTGTGGTGAGCTGGAATGAGACAAGCATTCCCTTAGAAATCTTGCAGCTTGCCCCTAGGCCAACGGTAAACCACCTCTTTTTGAAAGTCTTCATTCCTGAAAAAAAGAAATGGGTAGTTGTTGATGCCACCTGGGACAAACGCTTTGCCGGAAAATTGCCAGTAAACGATTGGGATGGTTTATCCGACACGAAATTGGCATATTCCAGCAATCAGCTTGAGTTCGTGGGGTCAGTAGATGAGTTTGAGTTTCGCAACTTTGACCCTGAGGAAACCTTTACCAAGAAACTCAATGATTGGTATGAGTCCCTCGCAGAAAGGAAAATATGACAGAAAAATTTAGACCAAAGCCACAAGAGATAGCCGGTACTGTATTAGCTCGTGACTACTCTCGTCAAAGTGATGTTGCTCAGGCAATCGAGCGACTTGTAGCTGGCCTGAAAGAGGATGGTGACGAGTACAGAATGTTTGACCTTATGGGTATAGTTCTACAACAAAACTCTGAACTGCTTATGCCGGTTGTGCGAGGCAGTATTGATCTAGCTCAACGAAAGCTTGGACAAGACAGAAGAAGTGGTTCATCAGCTACTCTGCTATATCCAATTGATGCTGCAGTGCGTGTATTGGCAAAAAGACTTCAACTTCTTGATGTCGATGCTCTTTCGGCAAGTAACTGGGATGCTGAGAAAATTGTGGCTGTTTTGCAACGATATTCAGATGAAGTAACTGATCTAGCTGGTAGCAATACCACCTCAAAAAACCTGCCACAACGAGCTGCGCACTTACTGTGGTTATTAGATCAGTGTTCGTTAGTACAACCAGGGCAAGAGCTTTCCTTTCTGGAAATTGGTGCCAGTGGTGGATTGATCCTTGATGCTTTGAAACAGCCAAATAAATTCCAACAGTGGATGCAAACAAAAGGCTATCGCTCTGACTTTGCTCAGAAAAGCAATCCGAGTCGGGTCAACTCCACACTTGGTGTTGATTTGGTCAAACCCGAACTTGATTGGCTGCAGGCGGTTATATTGGAAGATGATCTGCGTAACGAAACCTTTGAGTTTATTGGCGAGTTCGCTAGATCTCAAGTTGTAGTAGAAGGAGCAACAAACTTAACTAGGTCAGTCGAAGTTAATGGGTTCCTAAGTAGAAATCGTTCTGCATTGCCAATTATCTTTAGTTGCTTTGTTTTCTATCAACTTGACGATATAACGAGAGAAAAAGTGACCGAACAAGCAAGATCATTGTTAAAAGAACAAGGTGGTGGCTTACTCATCGTTTCCGATATCGCCAAATATCGCGGCTATCCAGAAAAAGCAGGGGGTTGTGTTTCCTGGATAGAAGACCAGGATGGACAACAAGTTTCGCCAAAAATCTTACTCTCCAAATCGACCCTAACCGAATGGGAGGAAATATGAAAACCAAAAGAAGATTTCAAATAGGTGTCATGGGGTCAGCAGCTGACCTGAAGTATGCTAAGGAGGTAGAGCAAGCAGCTGAAAAAATTGGTGAGTTGATCGCAAAAAACGGCGGTATTTTATTCTTTGGAGCAGAAAAAGACAGCGACTCGCTATCCACTGCGGCTTGTAGAGGAGCAAAAAAAGCCAATGGAATGACTGTTGGTGTTACTTATGGGAAGGGTAAGAATATTTGGGAAAAAGACTACGCTGACATTATCATTCCCAGCGGCCTTGAACGTGGTGGCGGTAGAGAATTAGTATTGGTACTAGCCTGCGATGCCATCATCTCTATCAGTGGTGGCTCCGGCACTTTGACTGAGTTAACGATTGCCTATCAGGCAGACATTCCTATGGTAGCTCTTAAAGGCTTTGGCGGCTGGTCAGATAAATTGGCAGATACTTATTTTGATGGACGAAAACGCCGCAAAGTGCTTGGAGCCGCAACTCCAGGAGAGGCAGTTTGTTTAGCATTCAACGAAGCCAGGGAATACCGATTAAAGTACTCGTAATATGGCATAGCACGTCTGCAGAAGTCAGATACTCAACTAAGAGGTGAATAATATGGAAACTGCAGAAGTGACTGATGGGCAGTTTAATGTGGTATTGGGACTATAAAAAAAGTCAAAACAGGTTCTAACACACTCCCGTACCCCACCCC
>CAYUQY010000038.1:0-2799 GCA_964447075.1 uncultured Pseudomonadales bacterium
TGAAAGATTCATCCACATTTAGTCAATTTTTCAATAGATTCACTAATCTAAGCCACACTTAACTCTACTACAAAAATAGATTTTATTTTACTTAACCTATTTTACTTGAGAGAGTCTGTGGCCATGATCATCCCAGGCCTCACTACTTTGCTCTGGCCCATAATCTGAGAAAACTCGTCAGCATCGAGTGTCTCTATCTCAAGCAAGCGTTCAGAAATCTTTTTGAGTAAAACCAGTTCACGACCAATCATCACTTCTGCTTTTTTCATAGCTATGTGGATGACTTTAGAGACTTCGTCGTCCACTTTTTCTTGAAGTCGATCTGATATTCTCGATGGTTCACTCATCATGCGACTGTAGCCTTGAACTTCATGTACAGGTCCAAAATTTATCGGGCCCAAGTCACTCATGCCGTAATCTATCACCATAGCGCGAGCGATGAGCGTGGCTCGCTCGATATCTGAGCTTGCTCCAGCCGTCAGCTCGCCAAAAACTAGTTTCTCTGCCGTACGCCCACCCAGAAGCACCATAATTTGATCCAGAAGTTCTGACTTGGTAATCTGGAGCTTATCTTTTTCTGGAGGAGTAAAAGTGAATCCCAAAGCATTGCCGCGTGACAGAATAGAGATGCGTGAGACTGGATCTGCGTGAGGCGAAAGGTGAGCAATCAGGGCATGCCCAGCTTCATGATAGGCTGTCATCTTGCGCTCGATATCATCTACTAGTCTCTTCTTGCTAGGACCAAGCTTAACTTTGAGACCAGCCTCTTCTATATCCTTCATGACGACTGCTTCTCGATTATCACGCACGGCCGAGATAGCAGCTTCATTGAGCATGTTCTCGATGTCAGCGCCTGAGAAGCCGACTGTCTGACGGGTGATACGCTCCCAGTTTATATCTCCTGTAAAAGATTTGCCCTTAGCATGAATACTTAGAATAAATTTGCGCTCACCTAGATCTGGCAAGCTCAGCTGGACTCGTCTGTCAAATCGTCCAGGTCGAACCAAAGCCGGATCTAGCATGTCACCTCTGTTGGTGGCAGCCATGACAATCACATTATCATTGGGAGTGAAGCCATCCATCTCTACCAGGATCTGGTTGAGGGTCTGCTCGCGCTCGTCATGTGAGGCCATTCCCGAAGCTCCGCGCGCTCGTCCGATAGCATCGATCTCATCGATAAAAATAATCGACGGGGCCAGTCTTTTAGCACTAGAAAAAAGATCGCGCACTCGTGAGGCACCCACACCCACCATCATCTCCATAAACTCACTACCGGCCATGGACAAGAACTGCACGTTAGCTTCTCCAGCTACGGCGCGTGCCAGCAAGGTTTTACCTGTCCCAGGAGGACCGACTAGCAAGACTCCCTTGGGTGTGCGAGCGCCAATCTTGGTGTATTTTTTAGAATTTTTGAGGAAGTCGACGATTTCTTCAAGCTCTTTTTTTGCTTCAACCATGCCACCTACGTCGGTAAACTTAGTGTCTTGCTTGCCTTTGATAAAAACCTTGGCCTTACTGCGTCCAAAGCCCATGAGGCCTTCTTGAGCTCCTCGAGCTTGCTGGAACAGGAAGAGGAAGACTAGTCCCATGACGAGTATGGGCAACAAGTTGAGCAACAGCTGCCATCCCATGTCCATCAGAGACACGTCTTTGACTATCACCGAAACATCTTTGAGATCCACTCCAGACTTGATCAAAACATCCACAACTTGTTGGCTGTCTTCTTTTCGGGCGTGCCGACTCTCACCTGTAGTGTAAAAAAGCTTCATATCTTGGCCAGTTACCTCTATCTTCTGGACTTTTTTGTCACGCACATCTGTGACTAGCTGTGAAATCGAGACTATATCCTTATCAGCTAGCCCAAACTGCTTCGACAAGAAGGGCACAAATAATAAGGCTAAAAAGACCATCAACAAGATGTTGTTGAAGAAGCTAGAAGGGCTCAAGTTAATCTCAAATTTTTTGACTAACTTTTTGGCGCCGGCTTGGTCGGGAGCGCTTTTAGGCTTCAATCCATTTTCTGAAGAGCTGGTAACAACAGGAGTTTTGGTAGCACTCGCCTGTGCGATCTTAGTGGCAGTTTTCTTAGTTTCTGAGGTCTTCATATTTTTAAATTTAAATTTTTGTGTTTTTTGCGATTCCTTGGCAGAGAACTCAATTCTTAGATATAACCCCATCTCTAATATACTTGCAGCCACTAGAGAGAAAAGCAGTGTAGTGTATCACAAGAGGGCATACCTAATCTTGAGTAATCATCTCACCATTGTGCCGTTGGGCACGTCCGAGTCCACCGGCATCAGGATGGGTTGGGCTGGCTCGAGTACGTCGGCCATGAGCATCATGCCCTGACTGACGCTACTACCCATCTTTTTCTCGGCTAGATTGACGATAAAGGCAAATTTTTTGCCTATGAAGTCTTCTGGTGTATACCAGGTGCGCACGCCTGAAAAAATAGTTTTTTGTCCAATCTCTGGACCAAAATTAACCTTTAACTCCAGAAGCTTACGACTCCAATCTGGAAGAGTAGCTTCCACTACTTCACCAATGCGCAACTCTAGCTTTTCAAAATCTGTGTAGTCGATGGTGGGTTTCATAGTAGTGCCAGTCTAGATACTGTTCAACTCTCAATAATTTATATCAAACAATCGCATTTTACTGTAAATTTTGGTACTTCTATTCGCCAAATCACCCATAGCATATATGCTATGGCTTCTTGCAAAAAACTCCTTGTTCAACAGTAAATCTAAGGGGCTAGTAAACTTAAAGCGGATTTTCTCTCAGCTTTTTAAGCATCACTTT
>CAYUQY010000039.1:0-1206 GCA_964447075.1 uncultured Pseudomonadales bacterium
ATAACCCATCAGTTCGAGTTGAGCCTGGGGACCAAGGTGCTTCTGTGTATTTTTTTATCGATACAGATGGTAATAAGATTTATCTTTTCGAAATTTTGCATATTACTAATGCAGATGGCACCGAACGTCGTGTTGTAGTTGAATACTCTGGGAAGCCAATTAAACCTCTTATCGGATTATTGCGAAAGTAGATCGAACCAATACTCATCAACAGTTCGCAGGGTAGTTGGGCACGAATTCTGCCTACATAATGTTACTGCTTTTTAACTGATAGAATGGTGCTCTCTAAGAACCAACTCACAAATTTCCGACATGTCCATCCTGTCTGATCACTCAGCAATTTCCAAGGAGCCACGACCGAGCTCCTCACCACTAGCTATCTTCAGCCTCCTGCTTGCTAATCTCCTACCACTTGCGTCTGTGTGGAGGGGTGAGGCTGATGTCTTTTTCCTGATGTTGCTTTACTGGTTCGAGAGTTTGGTGATTGGTTTTTTTACTGTCTTAAAAATGATGAAGACTGGTGGTAGCTCATTTGATGTTCCATTTTTCATGATGCATTATGGCTTATTCATGTTCGTCCACTTGATATTCTTGTGCGTCTTCTTTTTCTCTTGGCCGATAGCACTGTTGAGTCTCTTCGTAGTTGCTGCGTCACTATTTGTCAGTCACCTTATCTCTTACTACTCTAACTTCATCCTCAATGGTGAGTTCAAATCTATATCGTCTGATGATTTATTTTGGCGGCCGTATCCACGCATTATCGTGATGCACTTGGTGGTGATCTTCGGAGGTATGATAGCTCTTTCCACAGGCGAGTCTAAGAATGCTTTGGCTCTGCTTATTATCTTGAAGACCTTGGCAGATTTGGCCGTACACATTTTCCAGCATAGGAAGGCTTGATTTGGGATGATGGATTCAGAAGAATAATTCAGTAAATTTGTTCAGAAAGATTGATTCATCCGCTTGCACATCCGATACGTAGCTGATATGTTTAAATTACTCATTTTAAGTAGCTTGCCTCTGAAGTGCCAAAGTACTTGAGATTTAAGATGAGGTACATTAACAACCCCAACTAAGATTTGTCGCTCTTGTGATGACTAGCTTTTCTAACTGAGAGGCTGACTTGGAGTGAAGTGGTACAGCTACTTGTCTATTTTTCTGGACAGCTAGCTGTGCTACTTCCTCCTTGTTCATCGCGAGAGAGAC
>CAYUQY010000039.1:1306-2641 GCA_964447075.1 uncultured Pseudomonadales bacterium
GTTGAGGACACAGATCGGACTCGTTTTGTGGAGGGGGCAGAGGATAAGATCTATGAGGGTTTTGCTTGGCTTAGTCTTCCTTATGATGAGGGTGGCCAAAAGGGTGGACCATACGCACCTTACCATCAATCAGAACGTCTTCCTATTTATCATAAATATGTGGCTGAGTTGGTAGACAAGGGTCATGCGTATCACTGTTTTTGTTCTAAAGAGAGGCTTGATGAGATGCGTAAGGCGCAGCAGGCTTCTGGTGGTTTACCCAAGTATGATAGGCTTTGCCGTTCTCTTCCTAAGAGTGAGGTGGAGGCAAGGCTCGCCGCAGGCGAGCCTCATGTAGTGCGCATGAAAATACCAGATTCAGTTACGCTCTCATGGGTAGACATAGTTCGCGGGGAGGTCTCTTTTTCTAGTAATGACGTTGACGACCAGGTAATTCTTAAGTCAGACAAATTCCCCACTTATCACTTGGCTGTGGTCGTCGATGATCACCTGATGAAGATTACTCACGTCATACGTGGTGAGGAGTGGATCAGTAGCACCCCCAAGCACTTACTTCTCTATCAATACTTCGGTTGGGAGCTACCTGCCTTTGCTCACATGCCTCTGATACGCAATCCAGATCACAGCAAGCTCTCGAAGCGCAAAAATGACGTCTCGATCCTGAGTTACCGAGATCGCGGTTACCTACCTGAAGCTTTGATGAACTTTCTGTGCTTGTTGGGGTGGTCACATCCCGAAGGCAAAGAGATTTTTTCGTTTGCTGAGTTTTTGAAGTTAGTCAGTTGGTCGCGCATTCAGAAAACAGCCCCAGTTTTTGATCTTAAAAAGCTTGACTGGATGAACGGTATGTACATCCGTCAGCTACCATTAGAGGAGTTGGCGCGACGGGTGACATCATTCTTGCCAGAGGATTTTCCAGTCGGTCGGCTTACGCAACTTTTGCCACTAGTCCAAGAAAGACTGGTGACGCTTAAAGACCTGGAGCCTCTCACAGAGTTTTTCTATCGACCAATCCATCCTGACCCACAAGCAGTACTTAAAAAATCGACTCCAGCGGATGTGACGGTGGAGATCGAATCTACTATCGAGCGTCTTACTAATCTAAAAGATTGGAATCTCGCTGACATCGAAGCATGTATAAGAGGCCTCCAAGAAGAAAAATCTTGGTCAAAGGGACAGTACTTCATGATGGTACGCCTCGCAGTCACAGGGCAAACCGCCACGCCGCCACTCTTTGAGACGATACAGGTGATGGGGAGAGAGATGGTGATGGAGAGACTCGCAGAGGCTCTAAAGTTGGTAAAAAGCTAAGATTGTTCTGATATCCCAAAGATA
>CAYUQY010000040.1:0-2298 GCA_964447075.1 uncultured Pseudomonadales bacterium
GGCTACCAAAAAACTCCATGTGGTGACAGCAAAAATTATTTCAATAGTCCTAAATCTTTGGCATTTAATTCTCCTCTTGAATTCGGTATATATTTGGGTTAGGTTGAAAGTATGAAAAATGACTTAGCTATTTTTGGAAGCTTTAAAGTTCGCCGCGTTTACGTTGAGAAGGAGGGAGTATGGTTTTTTTCAATTGTTGATATTGTTGCCATTCTTACTCAACAGCAGAAGCACAGAAAGGCTCAGAGCTACTGGACAACTTTAAAGAATCGTTTGAAGCGAGAAGGAAGCGAGGTGGTCACAAAATGTGACCAACTGAAAATTAAAGCTTCTGATGGAAAAGAATACTTGACAGATGTAGCAAGTGTCGAAACACTCTTGCGCCTTATTCAATCCATCCCAAGCCCCAAGGCTGAGCCAGTAAAATTATGGTTAGCTAAAGTGGGCTACGAGAGGATGCAGGAGATGAGTGACCCTGAAAAGGGCATCAATCGAGCGCGTGAAAATTGGCAGAAGCACGGCAGAAGTGCGAAGTGGATTCAGCAGAGGATGATGGGTCAAGAGACGCGTAATAAATTGACGGATTACTGGAGTACTCACGATGTAAAAAAAGGCGACGAGTTCGCAGTTCTAACAAATATTATTCATCAAGAGTGGTCTGGGGTTAGTGTCAAAAACCACAAAACCTTAAATAGATATCTATACTGATTTTTATACATATATGTCTAATATCTACACCAATCTTCTTCTACCATTTGGCAAGCCAAACTTGTCCTCAATCCATTGGGCTCATGCGGTTAACTCTGCAGCCAAGCTTAAAGAGAATTTACTAAGCAAAGATATTGATTTTATCGAGGGCGACATTCAGATGCTACAAGGCGCAAGAGCGCCCATCATGGCACACCCGCCCTCGACGGTTAGCGACCTGAGTTTTGCAGACTGGATAGAGACTCTGAGCGAAAGTGGCAAAGGAGCTAAGCTAGATTTTAAAGATGTCGAGTGTCTAGAGCCAGTTTTTAAAGTTCTGACAGCGCTAACTCCAAAAGTTCCCATCATTCTCAACGCAGATATTTTGAGTGGACCAGGAGGTGGTGAGCCAGTAATTCAGCCTAAAAATTTTATCGAGCTATGCTCAAATCTTAAGTGCGACCACTTACTCTCAGTGGGTTGGAAGACTACCTGTCAGCCAGATTTGTGCTATACCTCCGACATGATCGCAGACATGATGAGCTTGGTTGGTGCGGAAAGGGCAGTCACTCTGCCAATTCGAGCCTATTATCTCAAGAATTCTTGGGATGCGCTAAGTATTGCTCTTGATAACCACAGTGAATTAAGCTTAACTATCTGGAATAATGAGCCAGTGGCCAGTGAGGACATACAGTGGATGAGACACACACTTGATCCTGCCAGAACATTTGTGGATATCATATAAGTCACAGACGAGTCTGTCGAAGCTAGATGAGCCTACCACTATGCTAACAAAAAAAGTTATTTTCCCGGACGGAGTTACTGCATTACTACCTGACGACATGGATTTAAGATTTCCTCAGACATCAACATTGCCTTTAGAATCTCAACATTTTCTGATCGAAATTCCTTGGATAGATGACTACTTCAAGCTTGTCCCCAGCGATTTACTTCCTTTTTTTAAGTTCATTCTGCCGAGACTGCATGCTCGTACTACAGATGTGCATACCGCCATCTGCCTGTCCATGCTTGACGATTTTTCCAACCATCTAAAGCTTAGCTTCAGGCAGCGCTACTTGGTAGGAATAGCACTCATACTGCATGACGTGGGTTGGAGCACCTTAGCACAAGAAGAGGTTGCTGCTAGTCTTGGAGTCAAAGGCTTAAAACTTTCAAAATCAGCATCACAACCGAAAGAAAAGCATGCTTTGGTGGGCTCGCAGATTGCCTCTCAAGTCCTTAGTCAGTTCAGTTTTGATTTGACTCCTGATATTACATCAGAAGAAAAAGATCTCATTATCAAATGCGTATTATTTCATGATAAGCCATGGGAAGTGGCTGGAATGAACCTTCCTCTGGAGGTGAAAGCTCTTGTCGATCTAGATCATATTTGGTCCTTCACCAGGCAAAATTTTTGGCAAGATACAGTTCGTAAAGGTGTCAAGCCTGCCGACTACTTAGAGAACTTGCGGCAAGACTTGCCCAGCTACTTCGTGACTGAATTCGGACGGCAGAAAGCGATGCAGATGCTGGAGCAGAGAAGTCTGGAGTCATTATTTGTTTTAATTTGAGTAAATAGGTTGTTCCTATTTGAGGCAGAAGGTTCGTTCC
>CAYUQY010000041.1:0-2202 GCA_964447075.1 uncultured Pseudomonadales bacterium
TCCCAGTCGGGTCACTAAAAAACTTCTCAGGGAAAGCTTGCTTGAGAGCTTCGTCATGGAGAAGGCTGGAGTTAGGATTTTCTATGGCCATATATAGATACTCGACCCCAAACTTATCTCTCTTTTTCTCAAGTCTGAAGTTAGGTACTTTTCAACTTAAACTTGGCGATCAAGATCTCTAGTTTATGATATTGTGGTGTGGTACACAAGGCTCTGGGCTGTGCTGTTAGCCTCAACCGTCATCCTGGTATAATAACTACACACCAACTATGTATCTTGACTAGATCAGCAAACCTGTTTTGAAGCCAGGGATTGTGTGTCTAGAAAACCTTCACTTTAAGAAAAAGTTATGTCCAAAAGTCCAAGACATGAAAATCTAGCTCGAAGAACTGAAACGCCTCGTGATAGATTTGCATGGCGTCCAATCCTCGATCATAGAAAACATGGTGACAGTTTAAATCCAATCAAAGAAAGATCTATTGATAGACCTCATCTCGTTTACCATGCAGTTTGTGCGCTTACAGACTCAGGACTTCAGGTAGTGAGCTATGAGACTTCATATCGGGAAGGAGAGGAAACTTCATTCAATCTTGGTCACTTTAATCTTGACATGGCCTACGATCATGGTTTCAGCCTCTTACAGAGAACTCTAAAAATGCTTACACAAGATAGAGATAGTCATACGGAATTGAAATCGCCTTCATGCACAGTCAACTTGAACCCCAGACAACTTACACAGAGATCTTTTCTCCTCTTGAGTAAATATCTTAAAAAAAACAGCTTGACTCTTGAAGTATTAGAAGATGCCCCACTTTCCAAACTACAAGCTAAATGGCTAAGCATCCTGAGAAAAAAAGGTGCTCAAATCTGGGTAGATGATTTGCCCGCTGGCTACTCGGTTTTCAATTTCTCCAGACTTGCAAGTGAAGATCCCCATTTAATTGCTGGAATAAAAATCCAGAATCCCAAATTAATTACTCCAGAAATACTTACAATTATCTCTAATCTGATTAGAGAGCGAGACTCAACCAACCCCCTAACTTTAGTCGTTGAGTACATTACTAGCACAGAAGAGATGAGAGCTGCTCTAACTACATTAGACACAAACGGCTTAAAAAGGGTTATCTTGGAAAATGCTTTTTGTGTTCAAGGTCAGCTTGTTGGGCCACAGGTCACTGCTGAAAAATTAAGTGAAATTTTAAAAAAATTAGATAATGGTATTGATGGAATTAGAAATAGAGATAGACGAGCTGGTACTAAAGGCGCATCTGCTCTCCATGATGCTATCCGTGAAGAAAAACGTGGCAATGACAGTGGCAGTGGCAATAGACCCGATAGAAGAGAGAGAAAGTAGACTAAGTATCCCCAGGCCTACATCCTAACAAAATACTTTACTCGTTGCTAGTCAGGCTGGATTACCAACTCATCCTCCTAGTTCAGTTCCACCCATCGACATCCTCATGTAGCCCAGAACTAGAGCTACTACTACTGGAGAAAGAATCGTCATCATGGCCTGACCAGAGGAGAACTTGTAGAGATCTTTGAGACCTACATACTGAGCTCGAAGTGAGAGTATGACTCCAGCTAAAGTGACTACAAAAAGTACCATACCAACTCCGGAAAGCCCCATGCCTTCAATTAAAGCAGCAGACATAGCGCCTGGATCTTGAGCAGAGAGTGAGTCGAAGTTACTACCATACCCAGCTGAGAGCTTGATCATGATCAGCGAAAAGACAGCGACTATTGCCGCAAAAGTAAACTGCACAGAAGTTCCTGAGAAAAGTATTTTCAGAGACGTCTCTGGATTGACTTTACTTGATGACCCCTTGAAGAGGGTAGCAGCTAATGAAAAACCAATTGACATGATCAGAAAACCAGCCACCCCTTCAAAAATAGTATTACTGAGAGCATTACCTGCAGTTATGGGATCAGTCATAACAGCCGAGAGGTAGCCAACAACCTGTGCAATACCAATCAAAACTACGTTGCCACCCACCAGAGTGCCTAAAGGAATTTTGGCAAAGTCACTCTTGAAGTAAGCAGCTGGGTCTCTGGCGATAGTTTGAACTGGAATCATATGTGTCCTTATCATTCTTGATACTTTTTAATGGTAGCACCTTTTTGCTGAGTTGAAAATAAATCAAATCGGAACGAACCTTCTGCCTCAAATAGGAACAACCTATTTACTCAAATTAAAACAAA
>CAYUQY010000042.1:0-2101 GCA_964447075.1 uncultured Pseudomonadales bacterium
CATTGACAGCAAGTATACATAATTGCTAACCTACTGTCAATAGGTTTTTAAGCGCATCTCATGATTTTGTTTCTGAAATATACGGTAAAACGTATATATTAGAAATAAAATAGCTCTGAAAAAGAGTGTTGTCTATAGTTAAACAGATCAGATCTCATACTTGAGGAAAAGTTGACGTACCCACCGACAGTCTCACTCCCACTCGGCCATCTGCTAGAGTAATCTTCAAACCAATTAGGTTAGTTGCCTGAGAAAACTGCAGCCAGCTCACACCAAGTTTGAGCTCCACCCAGACGTAGAGCGGATTGTCTGAGGCAGGCTCACCCTCGATCAATTCTGACGCCTTGCTTTTAATAATACTTACCACTTGTTGCTGTCTAAGGCGTAAAATCTCAGGTATTTTTTGCCAAGTCTCTGGGGACACTTTCTGCATTCTGGCTAAGGTGTATATCTGACTCTTTGCAGACGTGCCCACATTGGCTAGGCCTATCTGAATAGAGGGAATGCGCTGCATAAGCTCTGACCATGTCGAAGACATGTAACCCACCCTCACTCCTGGTTGTGCCATAATTTTTGAGAAAGTTCCCACTACCACTAGCCTCATGTCCTGTTGATTCTGAACTGCACGCATCAGGGCTAAAAATTTAGCTTGAGCATCCTGATCGCCCATACCTAGATAGGCTAGATCGGCTATAACAACTGACCTACCAGGATGCCTACTTAGTTGCTCAAGAGTACTGGTCAATAGATTAAAGTCATAATCTTGCGAGGCGGGCGGAGAATGAAGTGTAAGATACAGAGCCACTAAGTCTCCACCAGTATCACCTGGAGTTGAGACTATATTTAATAATTGTTCTGGTGTGGGAGTATGTCGGCATAATCTTGAGGTTCCAACTACGTGTGGAACAAGAGCGGAGTATGCTCGTTGCACTGTAGGTATAACTACTCCTACAACTTGTGAAAAACTAGTATTAGGCAAGATGAGGTGACATCGTATTTTTGATTCAGTGGCCATCATAGCCAATGCCAAGATAGCCGCATGTAGGGCATTGCTTCCACCAGGAGTGATCGCCAGATGTTCTGGAAGAGTAGGTAGTCCAGAGTCTCTGAGACGCGCGGCCATCTGATGCCTCAGTTGTGGCAAGCCAAACGAGGTATCGTACCCAAGGGGGTTACGTCCTTCTGCGAACTCTGAACTTAGTAGTTCAAGCATCATCTTGTTCACGGATAGTCCCACCTCACCATTCTTCGTCAAACCTAATAGTTCAAGTAAGTTAGCATAGCCAGGCTCCCTCGCCAAACTACCAGAATCTATATCTCCAATGCCGCAAGCATGCGGCAGTTCGGAAGGTGTGACTCCTAACTCTATAAGCTGCTGGCGAGTCTTCTTCACCAACTCGTCAATTTGAAAAACACCAGCTGACTCTGGCAACGTTCTCCAAAATGTTGTCCAAACTTCTTGTATGGCTGTAGACCGCTCTGCCTCTAATGACATAGTGCTCCTCTCTTTTCTTAACCTACTAAATTAATACAAAAAAAAAACCGCCTCTGGGGCGGGTGTCTGCTATAAGTATTTGATGATTGTCATTTTTACAGCAAACCCAGCCCTCCAGAGGAAGTGTAAAAATAATAATTGGTAGATACTTGACTTTGATGCATTTGTATGGCGATTATATCACTGATATTGTAGTGTAAAAAGTACAAGGCATACGAGATTGAGGAAAAAGCTGAACCCAACAAAAAGCCGTACCTGAGACTCTGAGCAATTGATGAGACTACTACTCCTGTAGCACATCCACAAAGATATAACCTGTTATGTGAAACTAATTATGGCACACCAAATAAATCACGAGTCCCCATAGTAATGTTCATCATCTGTGCCAGCTGGAGGAGCATAATCTGCTCCTGGTACTGCTGCTACTTCTGCTCCTGGTGCTGCTGGTGCTGCTGCTTCTTCTGCTCCTGGTGCTGCTGCTGCTCCTGCTCCTGGTGTTGCTTCTAGTGAACTCATGTGCCTCCTATATTTTAACTATCTATAGTTCATATGGGGCTAGTGAAGTTAAAGCGGTATAATATACCGAAATGGCACCTACTTTCCGTC
>CAYUQY010000043.1:0-2083 GCA_964447075.1 uncultured Pseudomonadales bacterium
ACCCAAGTGAAGCCTGCCAGTGGCACGAATGCCGGAAAGAACGCGTTTTTGCATAAATTTCACTCTTTTCTTGCTTGTGCAGTAAACCGATTTTACTCTAAAACATGTAGTTTGTACGTAGTTAACGGTGTATTGCTAACACTTAATAAAATTCGACACTTAAGCTTCTTTTTTGCCTAGTTCCAACTAGGATTTAAAAAAAAGAAGTTGGTGCTACCAGAGAAAGACTGGTAGCACCACTTTAAAGCAGATTCCCAACTCATCTCTCGTAGTGAGAGAGGTTGGATATCCCACGTGGGATAGTTTTTGACCCTTTTTTAGCTGGGTTGACCGTCAACCCAGCCGCCCTGATCATCAGTAGCAGTAGTAGCAGTTTCGTCTGGATCCATGGTTTTCTCCTTTCTTCTTAGATTTAGGACTTCCTCGAGTTTTTATGTTCTCCTTTCTGAGAAAATCCTAGAAAAGTTTTAGAACTCCAACTTCGAGTGGCTGCCTGCTTTACTTATGTTAAAAACCTTCCTAGGACTTCCCAAAAATTTCCAAATCTGAAAAAGGCTACAAAAAAACTCCCCTGAGGGAGTTGTGACTTTGAAAAAACTAACTTGAGATTATTTTCGCCAGCGCCACAAAGCTCCCTGAGATAGAGAGGTGCTTCGCCAAGTGGTGTGGCTTTTAAGTGAGTGTTTCATAGAACTTACTAACTCAATGATTATGTACCTTCGTCATCCGTACGTTCCTGCGCTAAGGATGGAAATCTAATTGCATCTCTCTCCTCTAGCGTTTGATTTCTAGCAAGAATTAGATCTGGCTTATATCCTAACATTATCAGTAAACTAAGGTATGTGCCCTCATCTGCCCCCCCCAGGTAAGCACCAAAAATTTCTTCATTAGTAACTAGTTCACCTGCTATATTAGTAACTAGTTCACCTGCTATATTAGTAACTAGTTCACCTGATCTTGCCATATACACTGGAGTATACCACATCTTGTAGAAATTCGTTTTAAGGAGACAGTCAGCTTACCACTCTAAATATTTTTTAATACTACATGAAGATGCTGTAGTGAGTTGATCGAGTTCTGATTAAACAAGAATGGTTGGAGTCTGCTGATCATTTTCTTGGTCACACTCTCCGACTCATACTTCTGGATAGCTTGCTCCCTGAGATCATCTAAATGATTGTCTTGGGCAAATTCTTGATCAAATCTTGCCCCATGAGCATATAGCCAGACTATGTCGTAGAGATCCCTTGGTTGAGTTTGCAGTCTGGAGACGTATGCTCTCATTTTTTGTACCAGAAGTTGACCTAAGGAGTTAGTTTTGACTTGCTCCAAAAAACCATACTTAGAAAAAAGAATGACCTCTGGTTTTTGACCCTGCCAAGTACTTGACTGGTCAATCTTAATCATCAGCTTCTCTTTATCGTTGGTACTTATTTTCAAGTCATAAAGTAGCTCTGGAAACCTCAACTCATAGTACTGCTTTTCTCCCTTTTGAACTGATTTGAGCGAAACTACAATATTTTCACGATCGAATCTAGCCAAAACCAGATCTAATATTACTTTAAATTGATCTGGCAGAAGTCCTAAGTTGTCAAAATCAAGATCTTCAGAAAATCTGTCGATACTTCGTAGAAGCCTAAGGGAAGTCCCTCCCACAAAAGACAGCTTCTGGCTTTCGGGAGTCGCAAATATGGTCGAAATCACCATCGACTGGAGATACTCTCTCAGAATGGCTCTATTAAATCCAAGAGGCACTTTGTCTTCCTGAGCATGTTGAAGTATTTGGGAGAAATTCGAGATAATGTTGTTCATGTCACCACCTTTCTCACCCATTGTGGGAAATGAGAAGCATACTTCAATAGCTTGGATCTATTAACTAGACTTAAGCTCACTCTGTATTGATCGAGATCGACAATATTTCTTAGGTAAATCCAATCAAGAAGTGCCTTCTCTGGTTCGGCCAACTTGTACTTCATCGGTCCATGCGAATCTTGCAACAGTTTGAACCCAAAAAACAGCTCCTTACTTATACAACTATATGAAAACTGACCCATCGAGGTTGAGAAAACATTGGGGGTAGTGG
>CAYUQY010000044.1:0-1620 GCA_964447075.1 uncultured Pseudomonadales bacterium
CCGTAAAGTTATTGCTGAGAGTCTAAACCAACAGTTTGCTTCCGTGTTTGTCAACGAACTTGAAAACGAGTCATTACCCGAATTCCGTAGTAGAACCAACGTGTCAATTGATTCGGTGACAATAACAGCCAGCGAAGTGTTGAAACATCTATCTTCTGTTGATCCAAATAAAACTCAAGGTCCGGACGGATATCACCCACTTGTGCTACGAAAAGCCGCCTCATCTCTGTACGTCCCGATAACCATTATTTTCAATCAATCGTTGGACAAAGGCGAACTCCCGCAAGCTTGGTTAGATGCAAATGTAACACCGCTCCATAAAAAAGGATCTAGATTGGACCCTGCTAACTACCGGCCCATTTCACTCACATCAGTGTTGGTCAAAATCCTCGAAAAGGTGGTCAAGTCATCAATTATGCAGCACTTATCACAAAACAAACTACTATCTGAAGATCAACATGGATTTGTTAATCAAAGAGCTTGCGTCACAAACTTGTTAGAAACTGCTGATTTCCTCACTGCCCATTACGCAGATAAAATAGCCACTGACCTAGTCCTTTTAGATTTTGCAAAAGCCTTTGATAAAGTACCGCATAGGCGTCTCGTACTCAAATTAGAAAGATATGGCATTCGTGGTAAATTACTTAACTGGATCAAGGCCTTTCTGTCTAACAGGAAACAAAGGGTCTGTCTTGGTAGTAGCTCATCAGGTTGGATCCCAGTCACTTCTTCAGTACCCCAAGGGTCAGTCCTAGGACCAACTCTATTCATCATATATATCAATGATCTTGTAGACGTGATCTCGAACCGTGCTATTCTTTACGCCGACGATACAAAGATACTTAGCCCAATAAACGGAAACGATGATGCTGCAGCTCTTCAACTCGATATAAACTCAATTATTAGCTGGACGAACAAATGGCTCATGAAACTCAACATTGATAAATGCAAAGTGATGCATTTCGGCAAGAACAACAACCAGCATGTTTATACAATGAATGATTACGACACCAACATGCCTATTCATTTGTCGACAACTGATGCCGAAAGAGATCTTGGTATCCACATCACTTCCAACCTCAAGGTTAGCCACCAATGCAAAATTGCTGCAAATAAAGCCAACTTTCAACTAGGCCTCTTGAGGAGATCATTCATATCCAGAGATCCCACCTTGTGGAGAAAACTCTACATCACTTATATACGCCCACATCTCGAATATGCAATCGCGGCGTGGAATCCCTGTTTGTTTCAGGATACTGCAGTGCTTGAAAAAGTACAAGAAAGAGCAACCAGAATCCCACCAGCCCTCAAACGATTAGATTATAGGACACGCTGTAGCACACTAGGCATCACAACACTCAAACAAAGACGAGTAAGAGGTGATATGATACAAAAGTACAAGTTTCACCACGAACTAGAAAAGATAAAGTGGTTCAGGAGTCCTGTTACACGCCGACAACGAGCAAGTAGACAGGGTATTGATAGAGGTCTCTTAGTGAGAGAAATAGTTAAGAATTGTGAGGAGCGCTTTCATTTTTTCAACAACAGGGTCCCAAATTACTGGAATGTTCTCCCAGACACACTAATTAATACCCTTCCAATTGAATCCTTTAAAGCTGG
>CAYUQY010000045.1:0-1579 GCA_964447075.1 uncultured Pseudomonadales bacterium
CGCAGAGGCTCTAAAGTTGGTAAAAAGCTAAGATTGTTCTGATATCCCAAAGATACCTCAAAAATACTGAATTCCTAGTCGAAAACTAGTTGAATGCTAGTCGAATGCTAGTCTAATTCTAGTCGAAAGTTGGGCCAATCACTTGAGAAAAAATGTGATAATGATAGTTTTTGTTCTAAGGCTGGACAAACTCAATTTTCAGTCGCAAATGGAAAGCCTCTGCTAACTTTTGGAGAAGTGCTACCGAAGGGTTAGCACGCCCTGATTCTAGACGTGAGATGACTGATTGCTTGGTGCCGATTAAATCAGCAAGATCTTGCTGTGAAAGCTGAGCATCGTGTCGGGAAGAGATAATTTGACGGACCAACTGCATGTCATTATTGACATTGGCATAAACGTTTCGAAGCTGTGGTGTGCTCAAGTGGAAGATTACTGGGTGATCAGACTTGATGTCTGAGAAAGAAGTCATATTCTTTTGTACAGTATGACTTGAGCAAGCTTTAGTCAACACCCTAAGCTAACTCAAATGAGCTAACTTGAGTTAATTAATTTTAAGTTAGCATTAAAAGTGATCAAGTGCTCCTCAAGTGAAAGAAAACTTCAGTCCATTTTTGCAAAACAGGCATAGCATATATGCTATGGGCATCTCAGAAAAAAAAGGTATAAAAATTCCCTGAGGAAAAACTATATCAATTACGAATGGTTTTCCCACCGAAATTTAAAGAAGTTAGAAATCGCTGTTTTAGGCAGCTAAATCTATTATTAATTTCAATGGGAAAACCCCAAAGCGATTAGCGATGAAGTTTTCTTTTTTTTACTAGGTTAAAGGAGTTTGTTTAGGACACCTACGGAAACTTGAGGGGTATGAAGGTTGTTGACCAACTATTCCCTCCGCTAAGCACCCCAATTATATTATAGGGGTCGCTAGCCAGCGCGAGCGGCGATCCTGAATAGGATTCCCTTATTTCAGAGTTTGCCGTAGTTATTATGGCAAGCCCCTTTTTTAACTCAGATGAAAACAGGCCCACACTCTCCACTTCATGATACTCAATGAAGCTAACTTCTTGGAGAGTATTGCCAGCTGCATATACGAGCAGCTTTTCATTGTCCCCCAATGTTGTGGGGGATGTAGACCAAGCCTGCAAATCAGTTGAGACAGAAGCGCACATTATGCGCTCCATCCCTTTAGTTTCTTCTCCTATCACGACGTACTTGCTAGTTACTACAAAGTGGTTCGGGTTAACTGAGCACCCTGCCAAAAACCACAGAACCACACATAGGATTAATAAAACACCTAATGCCGCATTTGCTTTCATGATCTTATTCATCTCAGCCTCCTTATGGCTGTCTTTCAAAAAAAATCACCCAGAGTAGGCTCGAAGACCGAGACCTAAGCGTAGGTGACACGAGCCAACTCTCCAATATAATCGGGAAAGAGCTCGCACGTGCCACCATCAGCTAAAACTAAGGAATCAAGCATCTTGAGTGACAAGAAAACAGTCTAAGGTTAGAACCTTTGCTATCTCACTTTGGGATTGTTAAAGAACTGTACTCCAGATCTCTTACTTCCTCGTCTTGA